>CAYMVS010000005.1:41582-58341 GCA_964394205.1 uncultured Muribaculaceae bacterium
GCCAAAGTTGAAATAGAGGTCGCCACCCTCATAGTTTGGGTTTTCAGGGTCGAGGAAGGGGTTCATCATCCAGAACTGGACATACTCGATGTTTGACTGCTCAAAGTTGGTGTTCTCGAGCTTGCGCATGATGCCGCCCCAGCGTCGCTCGGGGAAGAGCAGGTTGCCGTTGTCGTCGATGTCGGTGGCATCAAGGTTGTAGGGGCCGCGCTCGGTGGGGTAGAACGACAGGTTGAGGGTCTGGATGGTTGGCGACTCGCCATAGCTGAGCTCGCGCCCGGGGAATATTTCATAGCTTGTCACCTCACGAACGTAGGGGTTTGACAGCTGCTTGAGGTCGCTGCGTATGTATCCGGGAGCCAGTGACGAGTTGCGCTGGGTGAACATGCGGTCGATGTAGTACCACGACAGCAACGCGCGGTTTTTGCCGTAGGCCACGTTGTTTGACAGCCCGGCCTCGGGGAACATGGCGTTTGAGCCACCCTCGTAGGGGGTCGAGGCGAGAAACCAGGCGTAGGGCGAACGGAGGTCGATGCCGGTCTGTGTCGACTCAAAGTCGTCGATGTAGGAGCTGCCGCGGGTCGACCCGGCCTTTTGGCTCTGGGGCACGAGCTGGGCAAACTCGGCCTGCACGCCAAAGGTCGAGGGCTGGGTGGCGTTGACCGTCGGTATCTTGTTCAAAAGATTGGTCAGCCACATGAACCGTGTCTTGTAGTTCAGGTTGAGGCCCCACATGGTGTTGTTGACAACCTCGTCGCCTATATTGACCTTCTCAACCAATGCTTTCTCTGAGAAATGCAGCAGGGTGCCACCAATCGAGAAATCTTTGTTGAACCGGTAGTTAAGGTCGATGCCGACAAGCGTCTTTCGCTGGGTCGAGAAGAGTGATTGGTTTTCAAGGGTGACGCTCACGCTCTGTCCCGAGTCGATGATCGACTGGTTGGTGATTGTCACGATGCCCATAGAGTAGTCGACGGTGTAGTCGGAGTTTTCGGTCAGCCTGACGCCGCCGGCCATGACGACAACCGACCCTCGGGGCACATTCATGGCGTTGAGTCTGATCTGGGAGCCCGACGAGGCCTGATAGCTGCCCTTGATGACAAACTTGTTGCGGTCGGCAAACTGGCGGGCCACAACTAATGTCGAGTCATACAGCTCCTGATAGACATATTGCCTGGCGATCTCGGGGTCACCGATTTTTTTGGCGAGGTGCTCGCCAAAGGGCTCGACCACGGGGAAGATTATCTTGCCCGACGAGGCGATGATGGTGTAACCCTCGATGAAGTCAAAGAAGCCGTCGGGGTTGCTCTGCTCGTTTGAGTCGATGCGGTCAAGGTTCATCACCTGGAGCAGCGACTGGTTGGTCAGGCCCGGCACGGGGAGGTAGTTGATCTCGGTGCCGGTGGTGTCGCTGAGATACTTTATGTTGAGCTTGAAATTGCTTTTCTGCACCTGGTAGGCACCAAGCGAGTAGATGTTTTTCATCATCAGGTCCCACATCGGCACCCGCGGGTCGACCGTGGTGCTTTTGAGCATCTTGACATAAAGCGACTGCTCGGTCGAGGTGATGTCTCCCGAGAACTCACCGACCTGATAAACCTGGCCGTTGTAGGTGTACTCGTAGGCGATGCCCAAAACCTCGTCGCTGTTGAGCGAGCTTTTGATCGACAGGTAGCCTAAGGTCGAGTTGTAGCTGTATTCGCTTGAGGTCAGCAGGCGGGCGCTCTCCACCTTCTCATAGTCGCGGCCACCCTCGATGCCATAGTCGGCGAGGGGCGCCAGGGCCTGGGTGACGGTGTTGATGTTGCGCGCGCCCGGATATTCGGTCTTGATTGTCGACAGCAGGTTGTTTGCCTGGTTTGACGGGTTTCCGATGCCGCCGGCGCTCTTCCAGTAGTCGTTGGTCAGGTGGCTGGCCTCGCCCAGGTCGGCAAAGGCCACGATGTTGCGCGCCTCGTTGTAGTTGCCGCTCTTGTTGGTGACCCAGACCTCCATGCGGGTTATTTTGATGCCCGACGACACGTAGGGCAACTTGGAGGCAAACCGGTCATAGTTGTCTCTGAAATAGTGGCCCAGGAAGAAGTGGCGGTTCTGGTCATAGTTGTCACTGTTGATTGAGAACTCGGTTGACTGAACGCCACCTTTGGTGTTGACGGTCTTTGACTCGGAGTTTTGTTGAGACACGAGCACCGTGCCCGTCAGTTTGCCGAACTGCAGTTTTGACTTGATACCGAAAAGGGCGGTCGAGCCTCTTATCAGCGACGACCCGGTGGTCATCGACACGTTGCCGGCTTCGATCGACTGGATAATGTCATCCTCATGCCCCTCGTAGGCCAGCTTGAGATTTTTCGAGTCAAAGTCAAAGGTGGCGTCGGTGTTGTAGGTCATGTTGAATTTCAGGCGATTGCCTACCGATGCCGCTATCGTTGCCTGGATTTTCTGGTCAAAGTCAAAGTAGGTCTTGCGGCGCGAGGTGAGCGACAGGGCCGGGTTGTCGGTTTTGTTTGACTTGATGCCCATCGACACCTGGACCGAGCCTTGAGTCTTGAGCTGAATACCACCCGGGCCAAACACCTTCTCGAGCGGGCCCAGGGCAAAGTTCATGTCAAGGATGTTGAACGGCTCCTTCTCTTTCTGGGTGACCGCCTCGGCGTTGCGCTGACGGTAATATTCCATCATCGACTTGCGCTGCTGCCAGTTGTTGTACTGGTTGGGGGTCAGGAAGAACGGGGTCACAACATCGGTCTCGCCCACACGCGAGCGCACGATGTACATCCCCGTCTCGGGGTCATACTCGGTGATAGTGTGGATGTTTGAGGGCGTGTTGAGGTCCATGGAGTATTCATCCATCATCAGGTCTTCATAGTTTTGGGGGATGACCTGCTGCACCGGGAAGGGCATCATGACCGAGTCGGTCGGAGTGATCACCGGCGGTGCCGGGATGATGGCTGCCGGCGGGGTGAACTGTTTACCCCCCGGTTGCACGGCAAACACAACAAGAGCGCCGACAGCTGCCGCTATGATGGCAACTGCCGTCAGCAAAGAGGTTAACTTGTTGAGTCTATTGTGTTTGTCCATTCACTATATGCCCGGTCGCTACATCATGGTCAGCGCTTTCTTGATGGCTGTCTCTACACGTATGGTCGGGTCGCTCTCAAAAATCTTTTTAAGTGCTTTCTGTGACTGAACCCTTGTAAAGCCAAGCATCACCAGCGCCGTGAGAGCCTCGTCAAAGGCCTCGTTGTTGAGCGTGGGCTTATTTAATAACGAGACATCGACCGCTTTTATTTTATCGCGCAGGTCTACAATTATTCTTTCGGCCGTTTTTGCGCCTATCCCTTTGACGGTTTTCAGCTGACTGTGGGCCCCCGAGGCGATGATCTGCTCCAGTTCGGCCGCCTTAAACGACGATAGAATCATGCGCGCAGTGTTGGCTCCGACGCCCGACACCCCGATCAGCAGCCTGAACAGGCGGCGCTCGTCCTCGCCGGCAAACCCATACAGCTCGTGGGTGTCCTCGCGTATTATCTCGTGTATCAGCAACATAACCTCACGACGCCCCTCGAGAGCGCTGAATGTCTCAAGCGATATGTTGATTTCATAACCAATGCCGCCGGTCTCGACAACAACCTCGGCCGGAGTCAGCGCTGTCACCGCGCCGCGTATGTGATGTATCATTTTGCAAAAATAATTCTTTGGACTGTAAAGATAAAGAATTACATTCAAACATCACGCCACTCACCGTCAAAAAAAATTGACCGTGAGCCTCGCGAGAGGCGCCTTATGATAGCGGGACTGCCTGCCGCCAACCCATGGTCGCATCAACAAGAAGTCCCTCCGGGACTGATTTTCTGCTGATTGCCTATACCGGGCTGAAGCCCGGGGTTCCTGACGATCATGAGCCTACGGCTCGTCTTGTCATCCGTAGTGGGTGCCTCGGGCTCAGGGCTTTCGGTTTGGATAAAAGTTTGATTATCAATTTTTCATAAAAAAACCTCGGGTAGCGTTATGCTCCCGAGGTTTTGTTATAGAGGATTTATTCTATGTCGTTTTTACTTAACGAGGACTTTGGTTGATTGGTTGCCCTGACGACGGATGTAGAGACCGTTCTGGGGGTTGGCAACCTTGACACCCTGGAGGTTGTAGTACTCAACAGGAGCGTTCTCGTCGGCAACAGTTACGTTTGTGATGCCGGTGAAGCCGGGGAGTGCCTCAAACTCAAAGTCAAACTCAAAGTAGGTACCTGTCTGGATGTCATACAGCATCATTTCGTCGGGGTCGAATGTGTACCAAACGTTGTTGGTAACTGTCAGTGATGACTTGCCGTTGCCAAGATTCTGGAGCTTGCAGTTGACGGTGGTGGGGTTAACATCGGGGTCGAGCTGATCTTCAGCAGAGAAATAATAGAATGTGAAAGTTTTCTTGCTTGAGCTCTGATAATAATAAGCTGCAACCTGGTCGGCGATCTCACCGTTACCCTCGGCGTCATATTCAACGATGGCCATGTTGGGCATGCCGGCAAAGTTGAACATAATCATTGCCTGATATTGAGGTATATCCTCTGCATAGCAAATGCCGTTATCAACAGTTCCCTCACCGGTGCTGTAATCGATCACTGTTGTCTCAAACTCGCCGTTGGGGATATACATAACGGGATCAATCAGTGCGTTGTAAATGCTGTATTTGCCGTTATTGGGCGCTACTACACCAATACCAATCTTCTCTGAGTCATCAGACTCGTATGCAAAGCCAAGACCATTTTGGTAAATGATAAATTCAAGGTCGTTTGAATAAAGAGAAAAGCCGCTTGCCGACTTGCCTATAAGGGCCAGCTGCAGGGTAAGATCGTCTGACTGATAAAGGTTGGTCAATGATTTAATCTTGACCATGGGAATGGTTTGACCGTTGCTTAATTTATAATCGAAGATAACGCCGGGGAGCTCCAAAGCATCAGAGTAGATGAAGTTTTTGAGCACAACGGTGCTGTCGGTCGAGCCGGGCTCAACGGTAACCTTTGAGAGACACTCGGAGAAGGTTGACCCATCGGGAGCATCAAAGATATTGTCGGCAACGAGCAGATAATCATTAGCCACGGCCTCGGGTGCTATGGCAGCTTTCAGGGGAGCAACTTTTTTAAACTTGGGGGTGTTGACCATGTCAACAGTAGTGTTGAGCTTGGCACTGTTCATCTGAACCTCAACATTCATAGGGTTGAGGTCTTGTACTGATTTGACACCTTTTGTGAAGTTTCCGGCGGCTGCTGAAAGTGTTACAGCAAGCGCGAGTGATAATGAGTAAAATTTCTTCATCCTAAAATTATTTTAATGAATGAATATAAATAATGTGAATTGTTACCTATCGGTCGTTAATAATCATAAATATTGGCAAAGGTAAGTGTTTTGTTACAACTTGACAAATTTTTGTGACAAAAAATTAGATTTTTTCAATAATCTGTTTGCAAAATTCACAAAATAAGAGTTTTCTCTTGCCTAAAGCTGCTGAAAACCGATGGTGAAATAGGGGCGTGTGAAGTCCGAGGGCCGCTCTACCTGTCTGTCCCACAACACAATGTCGAGGTCGATGGGCACCAGGCCGGCCGCCCGGGCCGTTGCATCGCGGCCGGCATTGGCCTCAAGCTGCTTTAGCTGTTTTGACAGCTCGTCGTGACCGAGGTCGCTCATCCCCTTGAGCACGGCATTGGCGTATGGGCGTTGCTCGGGGTGGCTGAACGCCTCGGTCTCATAGACGGTCGATACCACAACCCCACTCAGCATTGCCGACAGCCGCTCGATGGCTACGCGTATTTGCCGGGTGCGGTCGTCGGTGTTGCTCCCCAGGCTTATCACAACCTCGTTCATTTGGGGCATCTTGATTTTTTTTGGTTGTTTTACTGAGCGACCTCTTTCATTGACAGGGCGACACGACGGCGCTGGGTGTCGATGTCGATCACCTTCACGCGTACCCTCTGCCCAACGCTGACCACCTCGGCGGGCGATGAGATAAACCGGTCGCTGAGCTGTGAGATGTGGATGAGGCCGTTCTCTTTCAGCCCCAGGTCAACAAACACGCCAAAGGCGGTCATGTTGGTGACTTTGCCTGTGAGTTCCTGGCCAAGATAGAGGTCGTCGAGGGTGTTGACGTTGTCGTCGTAGGTGGTCTCGGTCTCGGCCACGGCTCTGGGGTCACGACCGGGTTTCTCGAGCTCGAGCACAATGTCGGTCAGTGTTGGCAGGCCGGTCTGTTTTGTGACATATTTTGAGAGCTCAAGATTGTTGAGCAGCCGTTTCTCGGAGACGAGCCGGTCGATGGTGGCTCCGGCGTCGGCAGCGATTTGCTCGACAAGCTCATAGCGCTCGGGGTGGATGCCGGTGTTGTCAAGCAGGTTTTTGGCGCCGGGGATGCGCAGGAAGCCTGCACATTGCTGAAATGCCTTCTCACCCATGCGGGGCACCTCGAGCAGCTGACGGCGCGAGGTGAAGTCGCCGTTGGCGCGACGGTATTCAACAATATTGGCTGCCAGTTGGGGCCCGATGCCCGAAACGTAGGCCAACAGCTCGCGCGAGGCGGTGTTGACATTGACACCGACGGCGTTGACACAGCTCTTAACGGTGTAGTCGAGCGATTCCTTGAGGCGCGTCTGGTTGACGTCATGTTGATATTGCCCGACCCCGATTGCCTTGGGGTCGATCTTGACAAGCTCGGCCAACGGGTCAAGCAGGCGGCGACCGATCGACACGGCGCCGCGAACGGTGATATCCTTGTCGGGAAACTCGCGGCGGGCAACCTCGGAGGCCGAGTAGACGCTGGCTCCATTCTCGTTGACCATCACGATGTCGACATGGGCCGGGAAATCAATCGAGTGGACAAAGCGCTCGGTCTCGCGCCCGGCGGTGCCGTTGCCAATGGCGATGACGTTGACGCGGAAGTGGTCAACGAGGTCACAAAGCAGGTCGGCCGACCCGTAAAAGTCGTTGCGCGGGGCACAGGGATACATGATGTCGTCGTGCAGCAGGTTGCCCTGCTCGTCAAGACAGACGATTTTGCATCCTGTCCTGAAACCGGGGTCGATGGCAAGGATGCGCTTGCGGCCAAGTGGCGGCGACATGAGCAGCTGGCGCACATTGTCGACAAACATGCTGATGGCGGCATCGTCGCTCTTTTCTTTCATCTGGGCCGCGATCTCGTTTTCTATCGAGGGCTTGAGCAGCCGCTTGTACCCGTCGCGGGCGGCATTGCCCACAATCTCGGCAACCTGACGCGGCAGCTCGGGCTTGACAAACAGACGCACAAGCCTCTCGGCCATCTCGTTGTCGTCAATCGAGATAGAGACTTTGAGCAGCCCCTCGGCCTCGGCGCGACGCATGGCCAGATATCGGTGGGACGAGCATGTGCGCAACGGCTCGCTGAAGTCAAAATAGTTCTGATAGTTGCCGGCCTCCTGCTCTTTCCCTTTGACGACGCGCGATGAGATGACGGCGCTGCGGTTATATTTTGAGCGCACGATCGAGCGGGCCTTGCCCGAGTCGGAGACCCACTCGGCGATAATGTCGGCGGCGCCGGCCAGGGCGGTCTCGGCGTCGGGTATCAGGATATTTGTGAAGCGCCCGGCGGCCTTGACGGGGTCGAAACCGTCGGTTGCCGCCATGAGCATCTTTGCCAGTGGCTCCAATCCGGCCTCGCGGGCGGCGGTGGCGCGCGAGCGGCGGCGTGGCTTGTAGGGCTGGTAGATGTCTTCGAGAGCCACCGGGTCGAGGGTCTCGGCGATGCGCTCTCTCAGTTGGGGCGTGAGCGCCCCGGCATCCGATATGGTGGTGAGGATAAACTCCTTGCGGCGGTCAAGCTCGGTGAGCTGTTGGTGGCGCGTGGCCACATTGTGAACCATCACCTCGTCCATCGAGCCGGTCATCTCCTTGCGGTAGCGTGCTATGAACGGGATGGTCGCTCCGTCGTCGAGCAGTTTTATGACGGCGTTGGCGTGTTTGCGCAATATGTCATACTCTTTGGCGATAATTGATGCATGCTCGTTTGCCATATCTTTTTTTCTGTATCAAATAAAAGGTGAGCTTTGTTATTGTTGTTTTATGTTTGTCTTGGGGTGTAAAGTGATGAGGGTGACCTCGGGGGTGGCACCGAGTCTCATCGGCATCCCGACGGTGCCGGCGCCGATGTTGACATAGAGCTGCCGGGCGTCGGTCGAGTCTTTATACAGTCCACCCCATGTTTTGTAGCGCAGGGCGGCGGGTGAGAGTCCCAGCAGCTCCACCTGCATGGCGTGGGTGTGGCCCGAGAGGGTCAGCGCGATGTTCATGGTGTCGTTGTCGGCAATGTCGTTTACCCAGTGGGCGGGATTGTGGGTCAGGAGTATTTTTGTGAGAGAGTCCGACGGGGTCGGGTAGGCCTGCTTGAGCGACCCGTAGGTGTGGAATGGGGGGTCACCGACGTTTTCAACGCCAATCACTATGACCGAGTCGCCCCAGGCGTGAAGTGACAGATGGCTGTTTAACAGCAACTGCCATCCCATCTGCCGCTGAATGTCAAGCAGTTGGCGGCGATTGGCGGCCTTAGCTGCGCTATCGGGCCAGTCGCAATAGTCGCCATAGTCGTGGTTGCCCAGAATCGAGATGACCCCGCCGGGCGACGACAGGCGCGACAGCACCCCGGCGTGGGGTGGTAGCTCGGGGGTGTGACGGTTGACGATGTCGCCGGTGAAGACGATAAGATCGGGGTGGAGGGCGTTGATGCTGTCGACAAGCCGCGACACAAAGGTGGTGTCGGTGCCGAAGGTGCCGACGTGCAGGTCGCTTATCTGGACAATGCGGTAGCCGTCAAAAGCCGCCGGGAGGCCGGCGATCTCAATGTCGACTTGCTTGACATCAATGCGGTTGCGATTGACGAGCGCTCCCCACCACAGTCCGCCAAACAGTAGCGTGGCAAGGCCGGCGCCAATCCACGACAGTGCCGACAGACGGCGCCGGTGGAACAGCCGCGTCAGCGACGCGATCAGGTCAAAGATGACAAAGAGGGTTTTGGGCAGATAGATGCTGATAAAGGTGAAGAGCAGCCACATGATGGTGGTCAGCATCGTGTCGTCGCCCGAGCGGCGGGGCAGGCAGACGGTGACAAGGAGCATGACGATCATCACGACGGCGCTGACACCCTCTGTCATGGCGGGAACGCGCGAGCGACAACGCTGTCTCAACACCCTATATATATAGGTGTCGACAAGCAGCGAGACTGCTATCAATGTCAATATGAGCGGCAGGGGGAGTCTCATCGGGTGGCCGTGGTTGGTGATGGCGAGGCGGTTGAAGTATTGACGTCAGACGTTGGGCGCGGTAGCCTTGAGCTTGTTTCTCAACGGGTTGGCATACATTTCATAGATCTTCAGGCGCATGTATTCAACGTCGTCGGGCGAAAGCGCGGGCAGGTCGACTTTCATCAGCTTGCGGTCAACGTAGGTTTTGAACTCGTCGGCTTGGGCGGGTGTGTAGCGGTCGGCATAGACCGGCTCGTCGCCAAGCAGGTCGTAGGCGATGTAGTTGATGGGATAGATCCTGTAGCCGGCGTGGATGTGGAGGTCTATGATGGCCACCACGCGTTTTATGGTCTCGGCTTTGTCGAGCGACGGGTCGATGGCTTTGAGCTCGTCGTTGATACATCCGGTCACGGTGAAATGGACCTTCCCTTTAAACTCGAGCAGCCCGGTCTCCATGCTGAAGAGGTCGTCGCGTTGTGATTTCTTAAACTCGGGGTCGATGCGTTTGAGCAGGAACTCGCGGGCCTTGAGATAGTCGTTGGGGTCATACTCGTAAGAGATGGCCACGGGGCAAAGGTTGATAGACAAAAGGTTGTCGACGATGGAGCCGTCGCCATCGAGGGCGAGCATCTTGACAAGGCTCTCCTGGGTGACGTCGTTTGAGTCTTTGGCGCGCCCCTCGCGCTGGGCGATCCAGACGCTCTGACGCTTGTTGTTGATGGCGTGGTGGATATAGCCTGAGAGTTGCCGGGCGGCCTGCAGGGCCTGGGTGAGACGCAGGTTGCGCTTGACGATGAAGCTTTTGTTGAGCTTGACAAGGTCGGTGATCCAGTCAAAGATGAGCAGATTGTTGCCGATGGCGACCTCCGATGTCGGCAGCTTGTGACGGATGAACATGAGGTTCATGAACGAGGCGTCGAGCACGATGTCGCGGTGGTTGGTGATGAACGTGTAGCACCTGTCGCGGTCGATGTGCTCGACCTCCGACATCGACACTCCCGAGGTGGTGCGCTCGGCGAGCATCTCGAGGAAGGGCCACATGACATCAAGCTGGAACCGCTCTTTGTCGGGCACCTGTCTGAGCTGCTCGGCAAATTTTGCAAAGTCGACCTGGGGCATGACATACTTTACCGCATGTTCAAATCCCGGTTCATTCACCAGGGCCTGCATCCGCTCTTTGAACTCTTCATCGTCAAAGGGAGCTATTTCACTATAATCTATATCTTCAGGATTGCTCATTTTTTTCTTCAATCAATCAAAAATTGACGGTTGCCGGGCGGGATGTCACCCGATGCCGGGCTCTGTTTGAATCTTTGGTCAGGGCAAAGTTATGAAACTTCCTTCAATTTGCCAAAAACCTCACAGAATCATAACTGCCGGGAGGCGGTAAAAGTTCGCCATCGCTCTATCATCTGCTCCATGT
The DNA here is from genome assembly GCA_964394205.1 of uncultured Muribaculaceae bacterium. Lineage (GTDB taxonomy): Bacteria > Bacteroidota > Bacteroidia > Bacteroidales > Muribaculaceae > HGM05190. Next base: position 52,262 of record CAYMVS010000005.1, read on the forward strand.
CGGGGGGGATGGGAGCGGTGAAAAACATCTCCTCGCCGGTTTTTGGGTGGACAAAGCCGAGGGTACGGGCGTGTAAAGCCTGCCGGGGGCATGTCTCAAAACAGTTTGCCACAAACCGGGTGTATGCCCCCGAGCGAACCCCTCTCAAAATTTTGTCGCCGCCATAACGGGCATCGTTGAGCAGCGGGTGGCCGATCGAGAGCATGTGGACGCGTATCTGGTGGGTGCGTCCGGTCTCGAGGCGGCATCGGACCACCGACACGTGTCCCAGGGGTTCGATAACTTCATAGTGGGTCACGGCGTGCTTGCCGATGTCGCTGCCTGGCGGAAAGACAGCCATCTGCAACCGGTCTTTGGGGTTGCGGGCAATGTTGCCCTCGATGCGCCCCGCGGGTGGGTCGGGGATGCCCCACACCACGGCGACATACTCGCGTTTGGTGGTCTTGTTGAAAAATTGTCGTCCCAGGTCGGTCTTTGCATCGGGTGTCTTGGCCACTACGAGCAGCCCCGAGGTGTCTTTGTCGATCCTGTGCACGAGCCCCAGGCGCGGGTCGTTGACGTCATAGTCGGGATTGTCCTTGAAATGATGGGCCAGGGCGTTGACCAGGGTGCCGCTGTAGTTGCCGTGGCCGGGGTGGACCACAAGGCCGGCCGGCTTGTTGACCACAAGCACGGTGTCGTCTTCATAGACAATGTCGAGGGGTATATCCTCGGGTATGATCTCCAGCTCATAGCGCGGCCTGTCCATGACGATGCTGATGTCGTCGAGGGGCTTGACACGGTAGTTGCTTTTGACGGGGCGTCCGTTGACGATGATGCATCCGGCCTCGGCGGCCTGTTGGATGCGGTTGCGCGACGACCGCTCCATGCGGCTTACCAGAAACTTGTCGACACGCAGCAGTTGCTGCCCCTTGTCGGCAATGAAATGAAAATGCTCAAACATCTCCCTGCCGTCCACATCGATGATGCGGCTTGAGGTTGATGCCGTGGCCTCGCTCCCGGCAAAATCGAGGTCATCGTCAAGATAAATATCTTCAGCCATCGGCCTTGCAGAGCGCTAAAAGAATGAGACCTCTTCGGAAAACGCCACCGAGTCGGTCGGGGCCACCGAGTCGGGCAGCTCGGGCATGCCGTCGCCAACCTCGAGTATTATGCGGGCATTGACCGGAACACGGGCCCCGGCTGTGAGCCGCTTGCCGTTATAACGGGCGCCGAGCACCAGGTTCTTGTATTCGGAGATGACCATCTCTTCAACGACGTCCTTGATGCCGAGTCCCTCAAGTATCGAGCGGGCCTGGCGCGAGGAGATGTCGGTCAGGTTGGGGATGGAGACGGTTTTGGGAGAGAAGGCATTGATGGTCAGATAGATGGTGCGCCCCGGCTTGACGCGGGTGTTGACCTTTGGGTTTTGGTCGACAACGGCGCCACGCTGTGCCTTGTCGTCATACACCGAGTCGGCAAGCTCTACGCTTAGGCCGGCCTCTTCAAGCATGAGCCGTGCATTCTCAAATGTCTGGCCCTTGACATCGGGCACCACGAGCTCTTTGCCGTGGCCGGTCCAGATGTTCAGCCAGCCGAGAGCCAGCCATATAACGGCAATCCCGACCACGCCCATGGCCAGAAGATTGACGATTATCAACAGCGTCTTTTTCCCTTTACTCTGGGGAGAACGCCGCGCGCGAGGTCTATTGTCTTGATTCACAATCTATTCAGGTTTGCAGCGGCCTTGGGGAAACCGGGCCGCGTGATTTCACGGCAAAATTAAAAAAAAATATTCAATTTCAACAAGTCAACTCATAAAACAATAGGGCTCACGGCAACCGGCGCTGCCGGTCAACGAAAAAATGTGTATATTTGCGGTTAAATCAAATTTTTTTGGCCAGGGACGAGGGCCAGCGGGTTATGAAAATGTTTTTTTCAAGATGGAGCCGGATGGACAGTAGCTCGAGGGTGGTTATGAAAAACACTCTCTATGCTTTTGTCTTCAGGGGGGGCACCCTGGCGGTGAGCTTTCTGTCGACACCGGTCTTCATCTCCTATTTTCATGACATGGAGGTGCTCGGGCTGTGGTTCACGCTATGGGCCACGCTCAATTGGTTTTTGGCCTTTGACCTTGGCGTTGGCAACGGCCTGCGCAACCGGCTTGTGACGGCTCTGGCCTCGGGCGACCGCGGCGAGGTGCGCCGCGTTATCTCGTCGGGCATGCTGTCGACTCTCGGGGTGACGTTGCTCACGGCGGCTGTCGGCACGGCGCTCATCTGGTGCATCGATCTCAACCGGCTGCTCAACATCGACCCGGGGGTCGTGTCGGGGGCGGTGCTGACCCGCTCGACCTACCTCCTTTTTGGGTCGGTCATGCTGCGGTTCATGCTGACGACGGTCACGTCAATCTTCTATGCCCTGCAGCGGGCGGCTGTCAACACGTTTGTGGGGCTGTGTGTCTACGTGCTCCAACTCGGTTATATCTTCCTGTTTGATTATTCCGACCCGGCGGTGGCTCTCGAGCAGCTTGCCCGGGCCAATCTTCTGATCGCCACTGTACCCTCGGTGGTGGCCGGTATTGTCGTTTTCATGACCGAGCTTAAAGACTGCCGCCCGCGGCTTAGTTTCTGCACCCGCCGGCATGTGGAGAGCATCATGGGGGTGGGGCTGGTTTTTTTCTGCTGTGAGCTTTTCTATCTCGTGCTGTCAAATGCCAACGAGTTCTTCATAAGCCACTTCTGGGACAATACCGACACGGCCGACTATTCGTTTTATTACCGTGTAGCCATCCTTGTGTCGATGATGGTGTCGCTGGGCCTCTCGCCAACATGGTCGATGGTCACCAAGGCCCATGCCGAGGGGAATGTGTTGTGGTTGAGAAAGGTATTCAGCCGCCTGACGCGTGTTGGGGTTGGCGTGGTAGTGCTTCAATTCATGCTGATCCCTTTTCTTCAGCCGGTCTTTGACTTGTGGTTGGGCAAAGGGGTGCTGACGGTCACGCTGCCAACCGCCGTCTGCTTTGCCTGCTTTGGCAGTGTGTTTGTCTACAGCTCAATCCTGTCGACAATTGTCAATGGCCTGTCGCGTCTCAGGCTGCAATTTGTGTGGTATGGGGTCGGGGCGCTGTTGAAAATCGCTTTTATAATTGTCGTGTCACGGCTTTCGGACAACTGGACATGGGTTGTGTGGGCCAATGTCATCATTTTGGCGCCTTACTGCATCGTGCAGCATTGGCAACTGAAACGTTTTTTGCTTGATGGAAGATGAAGGTGCTGCAAGTCAATGTTAACGCTGTCGCCGGGAGCACCGGCAAGATTGTCACCGACCTCAGAGACGCGCTCGAGGCCCGGGGGCACCGATGCATCGTGGCCTACGGTGCCAACGCGACTGTCGACCGTGACGGCTATGTGAGGATATGCAGCGAGCCCGAGCGGAAACTCAATGCTGCCATCAGCCGCCTGACCGGTGTCAATCACGGCGGGTTCGGGTGGATCGCGACGCGTCGTCTGGTTAAATTGATTGACCGGGAGCGCCCCGATGTGGTGCACCTTCATTGCCCCAACGGTTACATCGTCGACCTCTTTAAGTTGTTGACCCACTTGGGTCGTGCCGGCATAAAGACGGTGATAACAAATCATGCCGAGTTTTTCTATACCGGCACGTGTGGCCATGCCTTTGATTGCGAGCGTTGGACTTCAGGTTGCGGCCATTGCGGCAGTTACCGGCGCGTGACACATTCCCTCATAGACTCCACCGCTCTTTCATGGCAAAAGATGAAAGCCGCTTTTGACTCGTTCAAGCGTGACAATGTTGTAGTTGCGTCGGTCTCGCCCTGGATCATGGAGCGGGCGCGACGCTCGCCGATATTGGGCCGGTTTGACCATCGGGTGGTGAGGATAGGTGTCGACACCTCTGTTTTTCATCCTCGGCGGCGTGATGGTAGTGACAGCTATCTGCTTCACGTGACCTCGGCTTTCAGCAACCGTCGCGACACCCTCAAGGGGGGAGCGGAGGTGGTTGAGCTCGCCCGCATGTTGCCCGACCGACAGTTTGTGGTGGCGGCCATGCACACCGATGTCGACGGGTCGTTGCCCGGCAATATCAGCTTGCTCGGGCGCGTGACCGACAGGCATGATATTGCCCGGCTTTATGCCGGCGCTACCTGCACGCTGCTGACCTCGGCCCGCGAGGCGGGATCGACGGTGATGGTTGAAAGCCTCTGCTCGGGCACCCCGGTGGTCGGGTTCAGGTGTGGAGGCCCCGAGTCGGTTGTGTCAGGACCCTTCGCCCGTTTTGTCGAGCCGGGAGATATTCAGTCGCTCAGGCGCGCGATTGCCGAGGTGGCAGGGCTTGGTCTTGATGCCAGGGCGATTGCTCTCGAGGGGCGCCGCCTCTTCTCGGCCGAGGTGATGACAAATGATTATCTGAACATTTATAAAGAGTTGATGGCCCGATGACGATATATGTAGTGATGTTTTTTTTGCTTGCCGGCGTGTGGGCATGCTCGATAAGGATGAGGCCGCGGCTGGCGCGCCGGTTTGTGTGTGTGGCCTCGGTGATCATCCTGTGGTTGGTGCAGGCACTCCGCCACCCGACGGTGGGGACCGATATTCCTGATTATCTCAAATTTTTCAATCGGGCGACCGACTATGGGATATTTGATGTTGACCACCGTTATGAAAAAGGCTTTCAGATTTACAGCAATTTCGTTCACACGGTTTTGGGGCTTGACTTCAATGGATTTTTAGCGTTGACATCGGCCTTGATACTGGTGCCGGTTGGGTTGATATTCTATCGCCGGTCCTCTTTGCCGGCGCTGTCGTTTATCATCTTTGCGTCACTTCTGCTTTACCGGTTTTCATTCAGCGGTCTGCGTCAGTCAATGGCAATCGGGCTGACCCTGATGAGTTACCGGTATCTCATTGACCGCGAGCCGTTGAAGTTTGTCGTAATGGTGATGGGGGCGACATGTCTGCATGTGTCGGCGGCTGTGTTCCTGATAGCCTATCCAATGTGCAATTGCCTGAAAATGACTGTCAGGAGATATGCCGTAATGGGGTCTATAGGGGTGGTGTGTCTCCTTTTCTTGCGCCCGATTGTCAGCGCCACCATCGCGGTCATTCACCCATATTCATCCTACGGCCATTATCTGGCCGAGGCCGGAGGCTCCTACCGGCTCATGTTATTGTTTTTCATCTTTTTCCTGCTGACTTTTCTCTGCCGTGACCGGCGGCGCGTCGCCGTTTACCGCATGCTCCTTTTCATCGGAGCCTTCATGCAGGGGCTCGGTCTGGTCTCCGACAGTGCCTCGCGCATCGCCTATTATTTCATTTTCTATGCCTCGCTGGCTATCCCCGAGGTGGTTCTGACATTGAAAGGACGCCCGCGATGGACCGCCATGACAGTGGCGACACTCTTTTTTGTAGGCTTCTTCTTTTATACAGTGGCCGATGGCGGGTTGAACCTCGTTCCCTATCATTTCTTTTGGGAATAAAAAAAAATTACTCGTCATCACGACGAATAATCTTCTTACCTTAAATCTAATACCATGAAAAACTGATGCAAAAGTAATGCACAGATTTGATTCTGCAATAGATGTGCTAAGTTTTAACACAATTTTAACACTTTTTGCCGCCAAATCTTAAAAACAAGCGGCAAAAAGTTTGGGTCAGAGGACAGGCCGGTGGATGGCAGAGCCTGGAGGAATGGGGAGCAATGTAACGAGAAAGCCGCGACGGCGACAACCGCGCCGTGAGGTGGTCGATCAGCACGCCATAGACAGAGCGCCGGGGTCGCCATTGATCACACGGCGTCGGGCGGCGGGGTGTTACGCCTGTCGGCTCCGCACCCCCGCGCCCTCGACATTGTGCTATTATTGTCTCGCCGCATCGCGGCGTTATCCTCCCGGCTCTGCAACCCACCGGCCCTGTCAGCTGACCCGTTTTTTTGAGGTTGTGTGGGTCAGAGGACAGGACCGGTGTGTGGCAGACCCTGGAGGAATGGGGAGCAATGTAACGAGAAAGCCGCGAAACGACAACCGCGCCGTGAGGTGGTCGATCAGCACGCCATAGACAGAGCGCCGGGAGGCGCGTAATTGT
>CAYMVS010000006.1:0-57946 GCA_964394205.1 uncultured Muribaculaceae bacterium
ACGGTTTTCCGGGCTGGCACCTCGAGTGCTCGACAATGAGTGAGAAATATCTCGGAGACCAATTTGACATCCATGGGGGTGGCATGGACCTGAAATTCCCTCATCACGAGTGTGAGATAGCCCAGTCTGTGGCCCACAACGGCCGCGAGACGGTCAAGTACTGGATGCACAACAACATGATAACCATCAACGGCAAGAAGATGGGTAAGTCGTTGGGCAACTTTATCACTCTTGACGAGTTTTTCACCGGCAACCATGAGCTGCTCGACCAACCCTACAGCCCGATGACGATACGCTTTTTCATTCTTCAGGCCCATTATCGCGGTACGGTCGATTTCAGCAACGATGCCCTCAAGGCGGCCGAGAAAGCGCTTGAGCGCATGCTTGAAGGCTACCGTCGCCTCCTTGCCCTCGACCCGGACAAGATGGACCCGAAGTTGCCCCTCATTGATATCGAGGATATTGAGACCCGCTGCCGGGAGGCGATGGATGACGACCTTAACACGCCGGTTGTCATCGCGACTCTCTTTGACGCCCTCCGTTGGGTCAACCTTGTCAATGATGGCAAAGCACGTGCCACGGCCGAGCAGATCGACTCGTTGAAGCAGACGTTTAAAACCTATTTGATTGACATTCTCGGTATCCGTCCCGAGTTTACGGGCGACGACTCACAGTCGATCAAGCCGTTTGAAGACGCCATCGGGCTGCTGCTCGAGGTGCGCGCCAATGCCAAGGCTGCAAAAGACTGGGCGACGAGCGATCTGATACGCGACCGGTTGGCTGCCATCGGGTTCAGTGTGAAAGATACAAAAGACGGTGTCGAGTGGTCGCTGAAAAAGTGAACCAATCGGCCGTTGTGATTGTTTTAAGAAACGATTGATTTAATCTGATTGATCATTAGTATCAAAAACTGAAATTTATAACTTTCACATTCCATAACTCACACTATGAACGCCCGTAAATTTTTGCTTTCGGCTGTGGCCGTGGCCGCCGCGCTTGCTGTAGCATCATGCTCAAAAACCTCTTCAACCGACAACGACTCTTTGGTGAGCTCATTTGAGGTTCAACAGTCGGTCAAGTCTGCCTCAAAGTCTTATAAGATGACTCTCGACAACGAGACCTATTTTCTCACCCTGAGCTCATCGGTCCAGTGGCCCGAGCAGTTTGGCAACTATGATATAAAAGTGCTTCAGGACTCGCTCCTCTCGGTTATGTATAAAAGCCCGACCGGAACGCCGGTCGATGAGGCGATCGCCAAATGGGTCTGCACCATCGATGACAGTGTGCTCGCCGGAGCGCAGATCACGGCAATCGACTCGGTGCCCGACGCGGCCGATGTCAATAATTTTGAGATGGAGGTGACCGGTAAGCTGATAGAGTTTAACAAGACGACTGTCACCTACGATGTCACCTATTACTCATATCTTGGTGGTGCTCACGGCAATACAGCCACCGACCCGTTCACGTTTGATCTTGCCGGAGGCAAGGTGCTGACCGTGGCCAATATGTTCCGCCCCGGGTCGGACGCCCAGCTGATCAAGAAAATAACCGAGGCTCTTGCCACCCAGTATAATGTGCCTGAAGATAAACTCATCGACCAAGGGTTCATGATTCCCCTCGACAAAGTTGGCGCTCCCTACATTGACAACGGGATGGTTGTGTTCCGCTACAACCCCTACGAGATCGCTCCCTACTCGATGGGCACAATCGATGTGGCTGTTCCCGCCGGTGTTCTTGCTAAGCTCATGACCCCCGAGGCTGCCGCTCTGCTTGGCGTGGCCGACCTTCAGTAATCTCTCTTTCCTTTACCCTACAACCGGGAGCATCGGGAATCAGACACCCGTTGCTCCCGGTTTGTGTCGTCCGAAACTTTTCACCGGCACAGGGGCCGTTTTTATGAAATTTTGTTGTATCTTTGTCTTTCTAAAAAAATGAAAAGACGCCATGTTATCGCTTATCACTTGTTCGATCATCGATGTAGCCTCAATCTTTGAGTGGGTCATTGAGAATATTAATTACTGGTGGGTGTTTCTGCTGATGGTTATTGAGAGCTCGTTCATCCCGTTTCCGTCGGAGGTGATAGTCCCGCCGGCGGTTTATCTCGCGGTGACCCGCGGCGACATGAACGCGGTTGTTGTGGTGCTTGTCGCCACTCTCGGGGCCATCGGGGGCGCTTTGATAAACTATTATCTGTCGGTTTGGATCGGCCGCCCGTTGGTGTATCGGTTTGCCAATTCCCACTTTGGCCATGCTTGCCTGATTGACGCCTCAAAGGTTGACAAGGCTGAGAAATACTTTGATAAACATGGTGCCGTGTCGACCTTTATCGGCCGATTGATTCCCGCCGTTCGTCAGCTGATTTCCATACCGGCCGGTCTGGCCCGGATGAATGTGGCCAAGTTTGTGGCATTTACCGGTCTTGGCGCTCTGGTCTGGAACATCGTTCTCGGCGCTTTGGGCTACTGGCTTGGACAGACCGTTCCAATCGACCGGTTGTTCTCTCAGGTTGAGACTTATAACGACTATCTCACCTATTTCGGCGTGGCCTTGGGCGTTGTCTGTGTGGTAATTATATGTTTCAATATTTATAAACACCGTGGCGACGGGTCAAAAGAAGTTCTATGATTAAAGTATCACCGTCATTGCTTGCAGCCGATTTCGGCCGTCTTGCCGCCGAGGTTGAGCTGATCAACCGGTCGGAGGCGTCGATGCTCCATTTGGATGTGATGGATGGCGTTTTCGTGCCCAATATTTCGTTTGGTTTTCCGGTGATAAAGTCGGTGGCGTCGCTGTCGACAAAGCCGCTCGACGTTCATATTATGACTGTCGAGCCCGAGAAGTGGATCTCACGGTTGCGCGACCTTGGGGTGGCCATAATGAATGTCCATGTCGAGGCTTGCCGGCATCTGCATCGCGCGGTCGAGGCGATACGAGAGGCCGGGATGAGCCCTGCCGTCACCCTCAACCCGTCGACACCTGTCGAGCAGCTGCGAGACATTGTTGCCGATCTCGACATGGTGCTCCTTATGTCGGTCGACCCCGGTTTTGGCGGCCAAAAGTTTATCAAAAACACACTTAACAAGATTGACCGGTTGAAAGACCTGATAGATGCAACCGGTTCAAAAGCTCTTATAGAGATAGATGGAGGCATAAACCTCGAGACCGCGGCTGCATGTGCCAAACATGGTGCCGACGTGCTTGTGGCCGGCAGCTTTGTGTTCCATTCGCCCGACCCGATAGCGGCTGTTGACCGCCTTGCCTCAGTCGCCCGATAACCTTTCACAAATCCTCTCAACCAATCATGTCAAAGCAATTAAAAGACCAGGAGTCTTACGATTCAGATATCCTCGAGCCGATGGCGACCATCCCCGGTCAGCGCAGGCTTTTTGATGACGACATTCCGGCGGGCACTGTCGAGCCTGACAATAGGTATCAGGCACCTACAGTCTCTCAATCGGACTATACCACACGTCGGACACGCCGGGCCAAAATGGTTGTGGACAGCGATCCCGCCGAGGAAATACCTGAGACTATCCCTGCAACCCCACCGGCGCCGACTCGTCGGGTCTCCCGTCCCGCCGAGAGCCGTCGTCGCCCCTCGCCGGCCCCTGCGCCGACTCCCGCGCCGGCTGTCAATATCGACCCCGAGGAGGAGATTGAGCAGTCCCGGCGGCAGAAAGCTGAGCATCGCGAGCACCGATCACGCCGGTTTGTCCAGATCACCGACCGCCGCTTTGCCATTTTTGGCGGTGTGCTTCTGATTATCATCGCTGCCTATCTGCTCCTTGTAACGGTGAGCTACTTCTTCCAGGGAGGCGCCGACCAAAGCATACTGACCAACGACACCGCCATCGGGCACGCCTTTCACGGCGGTCATGCCGAGGTCAAGAATGTCGGTGGAGTGGTCGGAGCATGGCTTGCCGAGGTTTTGATGTCTCAGTGGCTCGGCTTGGGGTCGTTTATCGTTATTTTCTGGCTTGGGGCAGTAGGGCTCTCGATGGTCAAGGTCAAGCCGTTTAAATTCTGGAATCTTACTCTGAGATGTCTTCTCAGCGCCGTCGTGCTGTCGATCGTGATGGGGCTTGTGAGCGTCACCCTTGCCGATAAAGCCAATACGTTCATCTATCCCGGTGGACTGCACGGGCACGAGCTGAACCGCCTGATGGTCGACCTTGCCGGGTGGTGGGGCGCTCTGGGTGTGTCGTTGGTGCTGATTGCTCTTGTCGCTATGTTGTTTTACAATGATTTAAGGGCGGCTTATCTGGTTTACAAACGTCGCATGGCCGTTCATAAGGCACGCCGCGCCGAGCGCCGCGCCGCGCGTGAACAGGAGCTGGCCGAGCGTGAGGCCGAGCGCGAGGCTGAACGTCGGGAGCGCCTGGAGCAGCAGCGCCGCCGTGACAAGGAGCGCGCCGAGCGTGAGCGCCGTGACGAGGAGCAACGCCAACGCAGCATGATGGCTGCCCGTGAAGCACGCGCCGGTAAGGCCGACGACGATTTTGACGCTGAAGATGATGAGCCTAAATCAGAGCGCCCCGCGGCATTTGCCGGGAGCCCCGACTTGCTGACTCCCACCGAGATGGTGGCCTCTCTCACCAATGATGAGCCCCCGTTGCGTGGGCGTTCGCCCCGTGAGATTGAAGACGAGGAGGATAACGGTCCGGTTGACGACAATCTGGCCGACACCGAGAGCGACATCGATGATGTTGACGCCGCTGATGACAGTGACACTGACAACGACAACAATACCGATACCGACAATGTCAATGACAACGACGGGGTGGAGTTTACCATTGAGCGACCCGACATCGAGCCGGGCGACCCCAATCTCGACAATAATGCATACGACCCAACCGCCGATTTGCCAAATTTCAGGTTCCCCTCGATTGATTTGCTGATTGACCGCGAGGTGAAAACCAACAGCATTGACGCCTCGGAAGAGGAGAGCAACAAGGCGCGTATCACCAAGACACTGAGCGACTATGGCATCCCCATCTCGTCGATCAAGGCTACAGTCGGCCCGACTGTGACGCTTTATGAGATTGTGCCGGCCGAGGGTGTCAAGATTGCCAAAATCAAGCGTCTTGAAGATGATATAGCCCTGAGCTTAGCTGCCCTGGGCATACGCATCATTGCCCCTATACCCGGCCGCGGCACCATCGGTATCGAGGTGCCTAACAAGGACCCGCAGACGGTTCCCATACGCGCCATTCTGAGCTCAAAGGCCTATCAGGAAACGCGCTGCATCCTCCCAATGGCGATGGGGTGCACCATTTCAAACGAGGTCTTCATCGCCGACCTGGCCAAGATGCCCCATCTGCTTGTGGCTGGTGCCACCGGTATGGGTAAATCGGTAGGACTGAACACGATAATCGCGTCGCTTTTGTATAAAAAACACCCCTCCGAGCTCAAGTTTGTGCTCATCGACCCCAAGATGGTGGAGTTCTCGCTTTACAGCAAGTTGGAACGGCACTATCTGGCAAAGATGCCGGGCGAGGAGGACGCCATCATCACCGATGTGCACAAGGCGGTGACCACTCTCAACTCTCTGCTCGTCGAGATGGAGAGTCGCTACAAGCTGTTGAAAGACGCCAAGAAGGCGAGAAACATTGTGGAGTATAACGCCCAGTTTGTAAGCCGGGGGCTCAACCCGGCCGACGGGCACCGTTTCCTGCCCTACATCGTGGTGGTGGTCGATGAGTTTGCCGACCTGATAATGCAGGTTGGCCGCGAGGTCGAGACCCCGATCGCGCGTCTGGCACAGAAGGCACGCGCGGTAGGTATCCATGTTATTCTTGCGACCCAGCGCCCCTCGACCGACGTCATTACCGGAGTCATCAAGGCCAACTTCCCGGGGCGTATTGCTTTCCGTGTGTTCCAGATGGTTGACTCGCGCACGATCCTTGACCGCCCCGGCGCCAACCAGCTCATTGGCCGTGGCGATATGCTCTTCTCGACCGGAGGCAAGGTGGAACGCATCCAGTGTGCATTTATCGACACCCCCGAGGTCGACGCCATGTGTGACGCCATCGAGCGCCAGGCCGGCTATCCGTGCCCCTACGAGCTGCCCGAGTTTATCCCTGAAGAGTCGGACGGCGAGGGTGGATCGGCCTCGGCCGGTCCCGGCGACCGCGACCCGCTCTTTGAGGAGATCGCCCGTTTTATCTGTAACTCGTCACAGGCCTCGACATCGTCGCTCCAACGCCGCTACAATATCGGCTATAACCGCGCCGGTCGCATCATGGATCAGCTCGAGGCCGCCGGTGTGGTCGGGCCTGCCCAGGGTGGCAAGCCGCGTCAGGTGCTTCTTGACCCGATGCAGATCGAGCGGCTTCTGGGCCTTGCCGACCCTAACGATTGACACTCTCAAACGGCCATCGTTTCAGGTCGCTCGCTGATGAATGGATTAAACCCTTCTGAACTCAGACTGTCAAATATTTGTTTTAACCAGTGATTATGAAAACAAAGAAAATACTGTTGACACTCATCGCCCTGTTGGCTTTCTCACTGCAAGGAGTCGCCGGCGAGACTGCCGCCGACCTGTTGTCGCGCGCTGCATCCAAATATAAATCGGCAAAGTCGATATCGGCTTCGTTCACCATCAGGCAGGGTAATACCGCCTCGAGAGGGACAATGATTATATCGGCCGACAAATTCAAGATCTCGACCGCCGACATGACAACATGGTTTGACGGCAAGACCCAATGGACCTATGTGCCGTCGGCTAAAGAGGTCAACATAACGACACCGACCGCCGACGAGCTTCAGCAGGTAAACCCCTTTGCGGTGGTCAACCGGTTTGACAAACAGTACAACGTTGCCTTTGACGGCGCTGCCGTCGGCAAGACCCGTCGGTTGAGGCTTACTTCAAAAACACCTAAAAGCGACATATCGACGGTAATAGTCACTCTTGACACCTCGACTCTTTTCCCGACCCAGATCAAGGTGATCGACCGCCGCCGGCAGGTGACCGAGATACTTGTCACCAAAACTGCCGTTGGCGGGGCGTTGCCCGAGGCTACATTCCGCTTTGACAAAAAGGCCTATCCCGGTGTGGAGGTCGTTGATTTACGATAAAATTAAAACATGAAAATATGACTCAGATAAAGACAAAATGCCTCATTATAGGCTCAGGGCCGGCCGGCTACACTGCAGCGATCTACACCTCCCGTGCCAATCTCAACCCAGTGTTGTATGAGGGGCATCAGCCGGGCGGACAGTTGACATCGACCACCGAGGTCGAGAATTTCCCGGGCTATCCCGAGGGCACAACCGGCACAGAGATGATGGACGACATCCGCCGTCAGGCAACACGCTTTGGCGCCGATATCCACTCGGGCATCATCACCGATATCGATTTGTCTAAGCGTCCCTTTATTGCCAAGGCAAGCGACGATACCACCATTGAGGCCGAGACTGTCATCATCTCTACAGGAGCGTCGGCGCGATATCTGGGCCTTGACGATGAGAAAAAATTTATGGGTATGGGTGTGTCGGCATGTGCCACCTGCGACGGTTTCTTCTATCGCGGCCGTCAGGTTGCCGTGGTCGGTGGTGGCGACACCGCCTGTGAGGAGGCCCTTTATCTGAGCAATATAGCCTCTAAGGTTTATCTGATTGTGCGTAAAAACTATCTGAGAGCCTCAAAGGTGATGCAGCAACGCGTCTTTGACAAGGAGAACATCGAGGTGTTGTTTAACACAAACACCATGGGTCTCATTGGCGACGAGTTTGTGACAGGCGCGCGGTTGGTTGAACATAAGGATACTCCCCGGGCCCGCGAGTTTGAGATCGAGATTGAAGGATTTTTCCTCGCGATAGGGCATACCCCCAACACCAAGCTCTTTGAGCCGTGGGTCAAGCTTGACGAGGCCGGCTATATCGTAGTCAAGGATAACACCACCCACACCAACGTCGCCGGTGTCTTTGCTGCCGGCGATGTCGCCGATCCACGCTACCGTCAGGCCATCACAGCCGCCGGGAGCGGTTGTAAGGCCGCTCTTGACGTGGAGCGATTCCTGCTTGACGGGGAATAGAACGGGTGTCGGCAATTTTGACACTTCTCTCCCCACCTTTTTTATTAAGCCATAGTTCTGTTTTTTTATGAGATTGTCTGAATTGCAGCCCGGGCAGGCGGGTGTTGTCGTGAAAATCGTTGGTCACGGCGCTTTCAGGAAGAGGATGATTGAGATGGGTTTTGTCAAGGGCCGGGTGGTCGATGTGCTGCTCGAGGCCCCTCTGCGCGACCCGGTGAAATTTCGTCTGATGGATTATGAGGTGTCACTTAGACGCAGCGAGGCCGACCTTGTCGAGGTGCTCCCCGTCGAAGATGACCGTGTAGAGCCGGCGACCGGCGGCGCTACCGTCAAAGCCGACAGTGTCGCTAATCTCATTGAGCCGTCGGGGCGCGAGTCGCGCCTGATCAATGTGGCGCTGATAGGTAATCCCAATTGTGGCAAGACATCGTTGTTTAACGTTGCCTCGGGTGCCCGCGAGCATGTCGGTAACTACAGCGGGGTGACAGTCGACGCCAAGATAGGCTCGTTCAGACACGGCGACTACAATTTCAACATTGTAGACCTCCCGGGCACGTATTCTCTTGAGGGCTATTCTCCCGAGGAGCTGTATGTGAGACGTTATCTCAAGGCCGAGACCCCCGACGTGATTGTCAACGTGGTCGACGGCTCCAACCTCGAGCGCAACATGTTTCTGACCACCGAGCTGATCGACATGGACCGCTCGATGGTGATCGCCTTTAACATGTTTGACGAGTTTGAGCGTAATGGCAACAAGCTTGACTTCAAATCGTTGGGCGATATGATAGGTGTGCCGATCGTTCCCATCACGGCGCGCACCGGCGAGGGGGTCGACAAGCTCTTTGACACTATAATCGAGGTGTTTGAGGGGCGCCAGGAGGCTGTTCGTCACATCCATGTGAGTCTGGGCAAGGATATTGAGCCGGCGGTTCAGGTTATAAAAGACCGGTTGAAACAAGACAACTATATCGGACGACACTTCTCGCCCCGCTATCTTGCCATCAAGCTGCTCGAGGGTGACCGCGAGGTGGAGACGATGATAAAGGATACGCCGGGCGCTGCCGAGATTCTGGAATTGCGCGACAGGGAGCGCGACAAGGTCGACATCCTGTTGGGCGACGAGGATATTTCGTCGGCCATAGCTGCCGAGAAATATGGATTCATCGCCGGCGCGTTGGCCGAGACACTGACCCCCTCGCCAAACCCCGAGAAGTCGGCGCTGACCCACACAATCGACTCGCTGGTGACCAACCGCGCCCTTGGTTTCCCGATATTCATAGCGCTGATGTTCATGATCTTTTGGCTGACATTCAGTGTCGGCAGCTACCCGATGGGGTGGATAGAGAGCGCTGTGGTCATGGTGGGTCATTTCCTGGGCAACGCGTTGCCCGACGGTCCGCTCAAAGATATGTTGGTCGACGGTATAATAGGCGGTGTTGGCGGTGTGATTGTCTTTTTGCCAAACATCCTGATACTCTATTTCTGTATATCGTTTATGGAAGACTCGGGCTATATGGCCCGAGCCGCCTTCATCATGGACAAGCTGATGCACACCATCGGTCTGCACGGCAAGTCGTTCATACCGATGGTGATGGGCTTTGGCTGTAACGTGCCGGCCATCATGGCCACGCGTTCCATCGAGAGCCGCTCCAGTCGTCTGATCACCATCCTGATAAATCCATTCATGTCATGCTCGGCGCGTGTGCCGATCTACGTGTTGCTCGTGGGCACCTTCTTTCCCGGCCACGCGGCGATGATTTTCCTGGGCCTTTATCTGCTTGGCATTGTGGTGGCAATGGTCACTGCCCGCCTTTTGAGACGTTTCTTTTTCAAGGCCGACGACACCCCCTTTGTCATGGAGTTGCCCCCTTACCGCGTGCCGACAATGAAAGCGATGTTGCGTCACACATGGGGCAAGGGCGAGCAATACCTGCGTAAGATGGGAGGCATAATCCTAGTGGCAAGCATCATTGTCTGGGCACTTAACTATTTCCCTATGCACCGGGATTCAACGCTGGCCCCCGTCACCGCCGACAGCTCAAAGATTGACCCCGGTCGCGACTCCTACCTCGAGATGATGGGAAAGGCGATCAACCCAATGCTCGAGCCGTTGGGTTTCAGTTGGCGCGCGTCGGTGGCCGCCCTGGCCGGCGTTCCGGCCAAGGAGATTGTCGTGTCGACGCTCGGTGTGCTCTACACCGGCAGCGATGATGTGGCCGAGGCGGCATTGTCGGAGCGCATCCGTCAGCCACTCCCGGGCCAGACCCATCCCGATTTCACGGCGGCTACAGCCCTGTCGTTTATGATTTTCATTCTCCTTTTCTGCCCGTGTATAGCCACCCTGACGGCAATAGTGCGTGAAACCGGCGACTGGAGGTATGGAGTCTTCTCGGTGGTCTACAACACACTCGTGGCGTGGCTGATAGCATTTGGCGCTTACCGGCTCATGCTGCTGCTTCAATAGTTGTTATAGCGATATTTGTGGTCTTTATTGGAAAAATCAGGCCATGATAGGCGCCATGTCTTCATTTTTATGTATTTTTGCAGAAATTTGAAATCTTGTAGACAATGGTTTTAACCGGCTCAATTGCTACTTTCGGTCGCTACTGCCTGTTTATGAAGCGGGTGTGTACCATCCCCGACAAGTGGAGACAGTTTTTCAGGCGCACACTCTTTGAGATATCAAAGCTTGGGGTCGACTCGATTCCGCTCGTGATGGTAATATCTATCTTTATCGGAGCGGTCATCGCTATCCAGATGCAGCTTAACATCAACTCGCCGCTCATCCCGGCCTACTCGGTTGGTCTGGCAACACGTGAGATCATATTGCTCGAGTTCAGCAACTCGATTCTGTGCCTTATTCTTGCGGGTAAGGTCGGGTCAAACATTGCCAGTGAAATTGGAACCATGAGGGTGACCGAGCAGATTGACGCGCTTGAAATTATGGGTGTCAACTCGGCCAATTTTCTTGTTTTGCCAAAAGTGATCGCATTCCTGATATTCATGCCGGTGCTTGTTTCATTCTGCATCGCCACCTCGCTGTTGGGCGGTTTCTTTGTCGCCTTTTTCACCGACATCATCTCGGTGTCGCGATACACCTACGGCCTGCAGGCGATGTTTAACGAGTGGTATGTGTGGTACGGTCTGATCAAGTCACTGTTTTTCTCGTTCATCATCAGCACGGTGGCCGCTTTCTATGGCTACTATGTGAAAGGTGGCGCGCTCGAGGTGGGCAAGGCATCGACCGGCGCGGTCGTGTCGAGCAGCATCCTCATTCTTCTTCTTGATGTTATACTGACAAAACTGTTGTTGCAATGATTGAGGTCAAGAATGTTACAAAGTCGTTTGACGGCAAGACGATACTCCACGACGTCTCGGCTACCTTTGAGACCGGTAAGACCAACCTCATCATCGGTCAGAGCGGCTCGGGCAAGACGGTGCTCCTCAAGTCGATTGTCGGCTTGTTGAAACCTGAGCAGGGGCAAATATTGTTTGACGGTCGCGACATCATGCAGATGTCGGTCGAGGAGGTCAAGGAGTTGCGCAAAGAGATCGGTATGCTCTTTCAGGGCTCGGCTCTGTTTGACTCGGAGACAGTGCTCGGCAACGTCATGTTCCCGCTGACGATGTTCACCAAGATGAGCCAGGGTGAGATAAGAGACCGCGCCCAGTTCTGTCTCGAGCGTGTAAAGCTCAAGGGGGCCGACGATAAATACCCGTCGGAGATTTCGGGCGGTATGCAAAAGCGCGTAGCCATTGCCCGCGCCATTGCCCTTAATCCAAAATATCTTTTTTGCGACGAGCCAAACTCAGGTCTCGACCCGCGCACGTCGATCGTCATCGACGAGCTGCTTCACGACATCACTCACGAGTATAACATAACCACCGTCATCAATACCCACGACATGAACTCGGTGCTCGGCATCGGCGAAAACATCATCTTCATCAAGCACGGCTACCGCGAGTGGGTTGGCGATATGCACCAGATTTATACCACCGATAATAAGGCCCTGGAAGACTTTGTGTTTGCCAACGACCTTTTCCAGAAAGTTCGCAAATATGTCCTCTCAACCGAGCATCCTTAGAGCTTAATCTTTAGGAGCCGCTTTTTCAAGCTCTTTGTAGAGTTTCTCGGGCGACATCGCCGACCATTTTTGGAGCGTCTTGTTCTTGCCCAAAACGGCCTTGTTTTCATCATAGTATTTGACCATCAATTTCATCGCGCCGATAAAAGACTCACCGGTGGTCTTGTTAAGGCCATGATTGTGGCAGTAAATAATCTGGGCGGCCTCGTAGGCTACCATAAGCGTTGTCGAGTTATCGAAGATCTTAAAAGTCTTTTCGTCAATTGTAAATTGGAAATCTTCAGCCTCAACCAGCCAGATAGTGATAATTGCCCCGAGCTGTTTGAGAAATTCTTCCTGTTGAGGGGTATTGTCGAGTTTTGTGTTCAAAAAAGTTGTCGAGAGACGAAAGGCTTCATCAGCTTTTTGAGCTGCAGTCTGCTCAACCGGTGCCGATGCCGGAATAGATGCAGCCATAGCCCCGACTCTCATCGACATAGTCATTACAAACATCAACGATAACAAAAGTGCTCTTTTCATAATACAATATTTTTTAGTCAAGTTTAATCTCAGCTTGCGACATTTCGTCATATTCGGCCCAGTCGGGGTCGTTCTCACAGTAAATCGACAGCGGGAGCATAGGGAACCTGGCGAGCGCCTCGTTGAGTTTACGCCCGAAAATGTGGGTGCTCAGAGTGTAAAACACCCAGTCGCGACGGTCGTCGCCGGTGTATATGCCGGTGAGCACGGCCACGGGGTCTTTTGTAAAGGCCGTTTGAAGCGCCTCCTGGACCTCCTCCATTAGGGTCGACGTGGCCACGTCGGGCATCCCCGACGAGTCACCGTCATATTTCCACGTGACCTCAACCCTGATGTTGAATCGCGGGTTTTCCCTGAATTTTTTCACGTCGTGTCGACCGGTGACCATTATGAGCCGGCCGTTTTCGCTCTCGGTGGGAGCGGTCCACCATTGGCCTGTTTCTGTTGACATGGGTAATGCTCGGTTTGATTCTGCACAAATTTACAACTTTTTTGTGTAAAGATGGTTTGTAAGAATAGAAATAATTATGTAATTTTGTTGATTGACATGAGAAAGATTTTAATCATATTGACATTTTTGGCAGCCTTTCAGTGTGAAAAGGCTGACGCAGCGTCAGTTCGCCGCCGATATGTGCCCCCGGTTCCGGTGCAGTGGGGTGAGGCGATGCCGGCGACCGAGGTGCAGTCGGTCGAGCCGCGTCCCGTCTCGTTTGTGCAATATGGCCGGGTGATTGACATCAACTCAAACTACAAGATTGACCGTATCGATATTTATTCAATCAACGGCACCCTGTTGTCATCGCGTCGCCTCAACGATTACCAGACATCGATAGAGACAGGCGATTTTGATGCCGGCATGTACATCGTGGTCACCCGGTTTGTCGACGGGTGGCTGCCGGCGGTCAACAAATTTGTGAAATAATTACATTTAAAAAATCATATCCTTATCACAATGGAAGTAAAAGGAAAAGTTATTATCGCTCTCCCCGAGGTTTCCGGCACGTCAAAAGCCGGCAACGCCTGGAAGAAACGTGAGTATGTGCTTGAAACACAAGAGACCTATCCCCGCAAGGTGCATTTCACATTGTTTGGTGACCGCGCCGATCAATATCCACTCAACGTTGGCGAGGACGTGACGGTCAGCTTTGATATAGAGAGCCGCGAGTTCAACGGCCGTTGGTACACCGACATCCGCGCCTGGAAGGTAGAGAAAGGCACCGGCGCCGCCGCCATGCCTCCTGCCGCCGCTCCTTATGGTGCCGCTCCCGCTCCCGCAGCCCCCTACGGAAGTGCCCCTGCCGCCCCCGCCATGCCCGGCGGCTACCCCATGCCCCCGGCAGCTCCCTCAGAGCCCACCGACGACCTGCCATTCTAAAACTCAACACATTATCCCCTGCCAAACGGGGGTGACAGAGCGACCTCTACCGCTTGCCGGCAGAGGTCGCTGAATATTTTCGCCAAACCCCAAATCAAACACCGCGTGAAATCCATTGTTAAGGCGCCACGGGCCAGTGTCAAAGCAGACACCCGTCTTGACGACTATCGGCCGCCCATCTCCTCAAAGATATGCAAAAAGGGTGTCGTCGGATTTGGCCGACGACACCCTTTCGGGGAAACGATGGGAGTTTATTTCATAATCAGTTTTTCAGTTTTTCCATTAGAGTAGACAACAATGTTGAATCCTCGTTGAGGTGCGCTATATCGCTTACCATCAAGACTATAGTATGCAATAATTTCAATGTCATTGTTGTCTTTTGAAATAGATTCTATACCAGCCAATGAGGAAACTGTCTTAAATGACATCTCTTCACCATAAGTTGTTTTACCACCACACACAGCAAACGACCGATAGATATATTCTGTTTCCTCGTTAAGATCTGTCAGGATGGCCGACATCATTTGTCCATGGGAGATAACAGTCTGAACATTGGTGTTCACTCTGCTCACTTTTCTAAGGGTTGAGTTGTTGGCAGGCCAGTACTCAAAGCCTTGTTCTTCAATCTCCTCACTACCTTGGAGGACGTAGCCTCTTACAGCAGCCTCGTTACTTGAAACATAGCTGACAGGATAAGTGTGCACATCGGGTTCAAAGTAGCTGAAATCGCTCGGGTCAAATGTAGTCCATTCAGATGTGTAATACACGCCGTCGGCATCTTTGTAGAAAGCACGTACCAAATAGTATGATGTAGGTTGGAGATTTTTAAGGACGCCACTCAGTTTACCACCAAATACAGCTGCATTACCTTCTGATGGTTTCAGACTCTCGGGTGCATCATATTTCTTCCACTGGAAACCGGCGCCTGTTTCATATTCAGAAATATTTGTCGTTGTTGAAATACGTGAGGTCGAACCAGTCAATCCCTGAGCCTCAATCTCACTCCATTCAATCATTGGAGTTGTACATTCGATTGTCTTATTGAATGTTCGGCCCTCTTTGATCTCAATACTTAGATTGAAAGAGTATTTGTTTCCGGGCTTAAGACCGATAACCTCAAGTATATTGCTCTCCTGGTTTTTGAAGTAAATCTTTGAAACATTGGCGTTAGAGCTTTCATCTTTTTCGGCGACAATGCGTATCGATGTCGGGCCTTCTTCTGTCTTGAGTTTCAACGGTATCCCCGTTGTGTAGACCGATTTTCTATTAGTGAATACATCATCACCCGTGTGGAAATTGGCAATTATATTATAGTACGTTTCAGGGATAAGTTTTTCGATCGACATTGTCTTATCTTTCCACTCATCGCCATTCAAAAGATATACGTCAGAATTATCCTTTACATCAACAGAAATTGAAGATGGTGTCCATGTGTTGTCGCTTTCATATTTAATCGAGCTTATCTTGACCGATGTGTCTGTTGCTGATGCTGTTATTGTAACTTCGGGTGTTTTGGTGTTAAGTTTCAGGTCGCTAACATAGGGAACATCGGCAACTTTATCACCCCAATGACCTTTTACATCGATAAATGTATATTGCTTGGCAGGTGACAGAGACTCGATGGAGAAGTTCCCGTAGCGATCTGAGTTATATGTTTTTTGTGTTTCTTTACAGAAAACACTGAAATAGTCAGGATTCTTGCTTTGATCCCATCCGGCGTCATTCATGCCGAGCGAGAAGACAATCTTACCCAAGTAAAACGATGGGCTATCTTTACGGGTTGTCGTAATGCTTTTTGTATTAATTTCATACTCCTGGCTTTTTTTAACTCCATTGATGTTGTAAACAATCTTGGCTGTGTATGCACTGTTGGGTAAAAGATTGTTGGCTACATAATAACCATCGTCATCTTTGGTACATTCTTCATCATTAACACTGACCTTATCGATATCATCACAGCCGGCAAGTTGGAAACTGATGCCGAAATAGTCGCTGACCATGTCCATAATGTAGACATCTTCAAAAGTTTCAATTTTCCCTGCAAAATTGCTTGGGAGGTCTTTAACATTTATGCCGTGAACCAAAAGCGTACATTCGTTATTAACGGTTCCAATGTTTCTAAGAAGACTCTGCTCAGGTATGAAATCGATAATTACTTTACCGGTATAATATTCAAATGCGCCTTTAAAATCAGTTACATTCTCTTTAATATTTATTTCAGAGACATTGTTTCCATAAAAACTGCAACCACTCAATGAATTGATATGTGATGGAACAGTAAATGTCTCGGCTTTCTTTGCCGGTGGGAAACTTTTCAATTTTGTTTTGTCTTTATTCATTAAAATTCCATCTTCGCTTGCATATTCTGCATTTGAGGAAGAAACATAAAATTCTTCAAGTGCATGACAGTTAGCAAATGAGCCTCCAATAGAATAATTATTGGGGACATTTATTTTCTTGAGATAATGGTTTTCAGCAAAATTGTAACCTGCAATGTAGGTGGGTTCAAAGGCAGAGCCAGAGTACAGACAGTTTGGTGTAAATTCCTCATCAGTTTTGCCTGAAGGATAAAACCATAAGGTGTAGTAATATTTGTAAGGTTTGGCGAACGGCTCGTTTATATAGTATAAAACTCCGTCTACATTTTTTAAATTGGAACTATCTATTGTCAGAGACTTCAGATTATCACAACCCTCAAAACATTTAATCAGATTGGATGATTTTAATGATCCTGTTTTATAGAACGAATGAGGCAAATGAATCTCTGTTACCTTTTTCAGGTTTTTAAAAACGTCTTCATTAAATCTGCCTGACACATTATATGTGCGCTTTGAGTTATCGTATGATGCCTGAAATGAAGTAGGAATAGTCAGAACGCCTTCAATGTCTTTTGAAATGCCTATGAGTGTAGCTGCCGACCCGTTAAGTTCCCATGTGAGACCGTCAATTGTAACAGTTGGAGTTGTCGGGTCAGGACGTAGTGAGGACCCTTGGGCATAACATTCTGCCGAGAATGGAATCATGCAAATAAGGAGACCGAAAACTTTTGCTAAAAATTTTGCTTTGTAATACATGACTGATAAATGTGCCTCAGTTTCCCCTCTTTGGCCTCTTGATAGAAAGGTAAATATGCGAATAGCGTGGGAAATGTCTACTGATTATTCTAATCTTGGCATCGCCAAACGCCATTGGTACAATAAACAGTCCACCCCACGCCATGCCGATATATAATCAGCCCCGCGCTTTGTGGGGTGGATATATATAGCGCACGCATGAAACGTTTTGACTGCTCATCCTGTACCGAAGAATTTGGCGATTTCAGATTAGAGGATAAAGCAAAAACGCTTTCACTATGTCATGAAAATTGACAGGCCGAAAAGCCTTCCAATTCTCACATGCAAAGATATAAACATTTTTGATAATAACAAATTAAAAATATTTTTAGCAAAATATGTAAAAAGGGTGTCGTCGGATTTGGCCGACGACACCCTTTTTGGGTATGTTAAGATTTTATTGACTGATTGTTACACGTAGCCGCGGATGATGCCGCGGTTGGAGTTGCGGATGAAGTCGACGATGTCGCGCTTGATGGGTGAGTCGGGCATGTCGCGCTCAATCATCTCGGTGGCGTCGGAGATGTTCAGCCCCGAGGTGTACAGGCAGCGGTAGATATCCTGAATTTCTGTCACTTCTTCCGAAGAGAATCCGCGCCGGCGCAGGCCAACCGAGTTGACTCCTGTATAGGCGATCGGTTCTCGGGCGGCTTTGACAAACGGGGGGATATCTTTGTTGATCAGCGCGCCACCCTGTATCATCACGTGAGAGCCTAAGTGGCAGAACTGATGGATGAGTGTGCCGCCTCCGATCACGGCCCAGTCGTCAACAACTACCTCGCCGGCACACTGGGTGGCGTTGGCGATGATAATGTTGTTGCCCAGCACACAGTCGTGGGCTATGTGGCTGTAGGCCATGATGAGGCAATTGTTGCCGATGACGGTCTTGCCTCGCGAGGCGGTGCCGCGGTTGACGGTCACACATTCACGCAAGGTGACGTTGTCGCCAATAATGGCAAGAGTGTCTTCGCCCCTGAACTTGAGATCCTGAGGGATGCCGGCCACGACAGCGCCTGAGTGGATGCGACAGTTTTTGCCGATGCGCGCTCCGTCGAGTATGGTGACGTTGCTGTCGATACGTGTTCCCTCGCCAATGACAACGTTGGCCGCGATGCTTGTAAATGGACCGATGATCACGCCGTTGCCAATCTTGGCGTCGGGGTGAATGACTGTCATAGGGTATTTCATAGACGGGTAGAGGGAGTTTACTTGTTTTTAATTATCTGAGCCATAAATTCACACTCGGCAACAATCTTCTCGCCCACAAATACATAGCCTTTCATCACGGCACATCCGCGACGCATCGGGGTGATAAACGATATGTGGAAAAGCAGGGTGTCGCCGGGCACAACCTTCTGACGGAATTTGACATTGTCAATCTTCATGAAATAGGTTGAATACC
This sequence comes from uncultured Muribaculaceae bacterium, assembly GCA_964394205.1. Lineage (GTDB taxonomy): Bacteria > Bacteroidota > Bacteroidia > Bacteroidales > Muribaculaceae > HGM05190. The sequence goes on from CAYMVS010000006.1 coordinate 18,531, forward strand.
GCTCGGGCTCGTCGACGGTGTTGAGAACAAGCAGACCGCCGGTCTGGGCCATGGCCTCGATCAGCAGGACGCCGGGCATGACGGGCTCCTGGGGGAAATGGCCCTGGAAGAAAGGCTCGTTGACGGTGACGTTTTTCACGCCGACAATATGCCCCGACCCCATCTCGATCACCTTGTCGACAAGCAGGAAGGGATAGCGGTGGGGGAGAAGCTCGCGGATGCGGTTGTTGTCAAGGATCGGGGCGATGTTGGGATTGTAGGATGGCGCCTGAAGCTCCTGGCGTTTGATCTCGCGGCGTATCTTTTTGGCAAAAGTGGTGTTGATGGTGTGACCGGGACGGGTGGCCAGAATCTTACCCTTGAGGGGGCGGCCGATGAGTGCTATGTCGCCCAACACGTCCATCAGTTTGTGGCGCGCCGGCTCGTTGTCACTGGTGAGCGGTGTGTTGTTGAGATAGCCGAAATTGTCAATGCTCTTGTGTGGCACATGCATCAGGTCGGCCAGGTGGTTGAGCTGCTCCTGGTCCATTGTCTCGTCATAGATGACGATGGCGTTGTCAAGATCACCCCCTTTGATGAGGTTGTTGCTCACCAAAGGCTCGATTTCACGAACAAACACAAAGGTGCGGCTCGAGGCAATCTGTTTGGCAAAGTCGTTGAGGCTCTCCAGGGTGGCATATTGGTTGGTCAGCACCGGTGAGTTATAGGTGACCATGGCGTCGATGCTGAAGCTGTCGTCGGGCAGCACAACAATTGAGGCGCCTGTTGTGTCGTCGCGCACCTCGATTTTTGATTTTACTATATAATAGTCTTTGTCGGCCTCCTGCTCGACAGTGCCCACGCGCTCAATCTCTTCACAGAAGATGCGGGCGCTGCCGTCAAGAATCGGCATCTCGGGACCGTTGACCTCAATGATGCAGTTGTCGATGCCGGCAGCATAGAGCGCCGCCATGGCGTGCTCGATGGTGCTTACGGTCACCTGACCCTTGCCTATCACCGTGCCGCGTGTGGTCGCAACAACGTTTTCGGCCAAGGCGTCGATGGTGGGATGACCCTCGATGTCGGTGCGCACTATGCGGCGACCGGTGTTTTCGGCGGCCGGTTTAAAGGTTGCCTCAATTTCAAGACCGGTGTGCAGGCCTTTGCTTTTTACGGTGAACTCCTCTTTGAGGGTCTTTTGTTTCTTGTCCATTATGATAATTGAAAGATTTATAATTTCTTATTTTGATTTCTCGAGGGCCTTGACGCGGTCAAACAGCTCGCCGAGACGCTTGAGATAGACTGCCTGCCGGGCAAAATTGGCCATCGGGACAGCGGGGTAGCCCATCAGCCGGCTGTCGGGCTTGACCGACGCCGGGATGCCGCTCTGGGCTCCGATCTGGGTGCGGTCGCCGATAGTGATGTGCCCCGCGATGCCAACCTGACCGCCAACCATGCAGTTGGCACCTAAGTGGGATGAGCCTGCCATGCCCGCCTGGGCGGCCATGACGGTGTCGGAGCCTATGGTGCAGTTGTGGGCAACCTGAATCAGGTTGTCAAGCTTTACCCCCCGCTCAAGGCGCGTGGCGCCCATGGTGGCGCGGTCGACGGTGGTGTTGGCGCCTATCTCAACATCATCGGCAATCTCGACAATGCCGATCTGGGGTATTTTCTCATAGCTGTCGCCAACGGGGGCAAACCCGAAACCATCGGCACCGACGACCACGCCGGCGTGAAGCGTGCACCGGGCCCCGATCTTGCAACCGTGATAAACCGTCACCCCCGGGTAGAGAATCGTGTCGTCGCCAACCGTCACCCCGTCGCCAACATAGACGCGGGGATATATCTTGACATTGCGGCCAATTTTGGCTCCCTGCCCGATGTAGGCAAACGCGCCGACATAACAATCGGGGGCGATCTCGACCCCATCGGCGATGTGGCACGGTTGCTCGATGCCGGTCTTGACCGGCGTCATGAGCTGTGACACCATCTTAAGCAAATTAGCGACAGTGGCGTAAGGGTCGTCAACTCTTATCAGGGTTGCCTCCACCGGATGCTCGGCCACAAAGTCGCGTGACACAAGCACGGCCGACGAGGCGGTTTGATATATGAAGTGGGTATATTTTTTGTTTGCCAAAAAAGAGATGGCACCGGGGTGTCCCTCCTCGATTTTGGCAATATCATTGATTTTTACATCTGCGTCGCCTTCCACAGTGCCGTTGCACATCGCGGCTATTTGACCTGCAGTAAATTCCATAGGTTAACGGTTATATTTTTTCAGCTTGCAAAATTACAAAAAATATGTGATTGCAAAAGCATTATCGGTCATTATCTTCATTTTCAGTTTTGTATAACGCCTTCTTTCCGTCTTGTTTAATCCGATTTCCCGCTATGACAAACAACACCCCGCGTTTGCAATCGTCTGACCGATAACGAGTTTTGTCTTCGGTCTGTTATATCTGGGCAATTTTGACATCGCCACTGTCGACAAAACCGATGTACATGGCGTTGTCGGGAATTTGCAGTGCAACGGTTTGCCCCGGGGATAGGAGACCGCTCTGACACGTCTCTATCTCATCCATATTTTTGTCAAACAGCAGATAGATGAAAGCTGTTGATGACTCTCCGATGTTTGTTACAACCCTGTTTGAGACTCCTAATTTTGTGTGGCCCAATTCAAAATTGTCAGTGGAATATATCCAGGAGAACATTCGCTCATAACCAAATAGCCTGGCGACAAGAGTGTCAACTGTTGTATAAGGATTACATTCCCAAAATTCTTTTGGGCCGTCCCGATGCAGGCTGCGGGTCCATGCGGCGTTTATCATCGCAACTTTGTGTTTCATAAACAGTCTGCTAAAGAGACCGTCCATGTTTTTACCATAGTCGGGTATGTGTTTGTTTTCCCTGATATATCCTCCAATACACACCTTGCCATGACAGTCGTTGATATGGGAAGCTGTCCCACACTCTATGTCCTGTTTGTTTTCTTTACAAACCGACTTGGTGAAACCCTTTGGATTGCGTTCAAAATGAGCGAGAATCCATTCTTCAAAGCTTATTGATGAAAAAGCCACGTTGACACCCGTGTCTTTGGCATGTCGGGCAGCAAAAGGGTGGTCGGGAAAAGAGTCGTGGTCGTAGATGGCCCAAGCCTCCATATAGCCGTCATTGTCGAGGAATAATTCAGCCTCGCGAACGTAGCGTGTCGGTTGGCTTTTATAGGTGTTGTAGTCGGTCTCATTGTCTTCTTCCTGAACATAGTAGGCCCATGGATGAGACCATTTCATCTTTTTGTTTTTATTCCTGGTCGACGTTTCCAGGTATTCCTGCCTGGTGGGCACAATTCTTATGTCGCTGAAGCGGTCGGGAAATCGGCTTTCGATATAGTTTTTCAGGTCTGTGAAATATTTGACTTCTGTATCAGTGCCTTCACAGACGATCACGATGTTGTTTTTTTGAGTAGTCCTTCTTTTTCTGGCCATTCAATCAAATATAAAATCAAGTGAACCAAATTTTGGAAGAGCACCAAATCGGCCTGACCGATACCATTTCTCAAATGGAATGTTGATTGAGACGTCATCAAAGTCTTGAGCGGAAAACAGCTCTGAGTGTCCATGCATTTTTTCGGCGAACCATATCTGATCGGCTCGAAGAGTGTTGTTGTCGGCTACCGAGGCATCGTGGGTTGTGAAGACAAGCTGGGCCCCGTTGGGGTTTGATTTTTTATTGTGAAAAAGATTTACGATAAACCTCATCAGAGATGGGTGAATGGCAGTGCTGATCTCATCGTAAGCCAAAAATTTTCCTTTATCGAGAGAATAGAGTATATAGGGCGCAAGGGCAAAGATTGCCTTTGTACCCTCCGATTCTAAAAACAATGGCAGAATGCATTGATCTTTGTCATTATCCATTTTATGGATAAAGTTGAACTCCCATCTGTTTTCTTCGATGAATGCCTTTTGCGTTTGGTCGGGCACTGAAGAGGGGAAATTGAAATCACTGTCGTCATGGCGGCGGAACAGTGTGTCCGAGATGCCAAGGTCAGCGATACGCATCAGTCTGGCAAAGCGCCGGTAAAGTGGCGACTTACAATTGTCAAAAAACTTTTCGGCCATTTGGCTTAACTGAGCTCCACTCAGCTTCATGTTTTGAGGCGTCTGAATCATCAAAGTCGCCAAATAGTCGGCGACGTCTTGCAGCCCGTTGGCTTCTTTTGTCGCCATCCACGACAAAAGCAACTGATTGTTAAGCAACATCAGGTTATTGATGTCGAGTGTTGTTGACAACCAGCCGGGACCTAATGACAGGCTGTAGTTGTTGTCATCGTCGAGACTTTTGTTGAAGACAAGATCAAACCGGCCGTTTTGAAACAATGACAGCTCCTCGATGGCGACACCGCGTTTGTCTATCGACAGTTTATATTCATATCTCTTTTTGTTTACTATGAAGTCTATCGAAATATCGGTCGGGAGGTCTTTACATTTTAGATCAAAACCATAGGGTACATATAATGGTATGGGATGGTGCTGATTGTAGGAGAGCGAGTCTCTGACCATTTCCGACAGAGCGCCGAGGGCATATATGACGCTGCTTTTACCCGATGCGTTTGCTCCAAAGATGGCTGCCGAGTTTAGTAATCGCAATGTGCTCCCATCGTGCAGAGTTACCGTTGTAACAGCCTCCTTGTTTAAATCAGATGGCTGTGCCAACATTGAAAATTCGGCTTCATCGCGGTATGAACGATAGTTTTTGAATTTAAAACCTGCAATCATGAGTCGTTGAAATTAATTGCTGAAGGGTGTTTAGAGGGCAACGGGGACTGCCTTGACGGCCGAGACTATATGGTCGAGGGCATCGAGAAGCTTGGCGCGGGGACAGGCGACGTTGAGCCTCATGAAGCCGCTACCCTCGACGCCAAACATGCGTCCGTCGTTGAGCGCAAGGTGGGCCTCGTTGATAATGAGCGATACGAGTTCCTGCTGGCTCAGGCCCAGGGGACGGAAGTCAAGCCAACCTAAGAATGAAGCGTCGGGGCGCATGGCGCGCACCTCGCCATCGGGGAGCTCGCGGCTGAGCGTCTGCTCGACGGTCAATATGTTTTCCTCAATGTAGGGGAGCACCTGATCGAGCCAGTCTTCAGCCTCGTTATAGGCGGCCTCGGTGGCCACCATGGCAAGGAGCGTGGGGTCGGAAAACTCGTTGGCTTCCATCCAGTGATAGAACGGGGCGCGCACGGCCGGATTCTTGACCACCATCCACGAGCTGACCAGGCCGGGGATGTTGAATGTCTTGGAGGGGGCGGCGAGCATTATGCCGACCTGGCGGGCGTCGTCGCTCACATCAAGAAACGGGATGTGACGCTTGCCCCAGAGCATCAGGTCGCCGTGAATCTCGTCGCTCACCACCCTGACCCCATATTTGCGGGCCAGCCGCGCCACTTTGCTCAGGGTGTCGGCGCTCCACTGCATCCCCGCGGGATTGTGAGGGTTGCAGAGTATCATCATTGTAACCCAGGGGAGCGACATCGACTTTTCAAGCGCCTCGAGATCCATTGAGTAGCTCAGAGTCCTGTCGTCGAGCACCAGCGGGTTGTTGACCACCCGGCGGTTGTTTCCCTCGATCACCATCTTGAAGGGGTGATAGACCGGAGGCTGGATGATTATACCTTCGCCGGGGCGAGTGAAATAATTGACACATAGCGCTATACCCTTGACGACACCGGGTATGAAAGCTATCTCGTCGCGGGTCATGTTGAAGTTGTGGCGACGCTTGGCCCACGAGATTATCGACTCGGGATAGGAATCGGGAATCGACGGATAGCCGAGTATCGGGTGACACAGACGCCGCTGAAGAGCCTGTGTGATAACCGGCGCTGCTGCAAAGTCCATGTCGGCAATCCACATGGCGGTCAGGTCTGGGCGTCCGAAACGCTCCTCGAGAGAGTCAACCTTGAGGCAACAGGTGTTATGGCGGTCGATGGGAGTGTCAAAATTATAGCGTGTGCTCATCGGCAAAATGGGTGAAAATGAATTTAAGTGGTCAATTTCTGCAAATATAATAAAAAATCGCGGCTATGGACAGCTGCAATATCAATTTTTTTTTTTGACATTTACTTTTTCACCAGACAAAAACAAGACGGGTGGCCAGTCGAGAGGGCCACCCGTCGAGTGTTGGGTTGAGTTGATTATTTAGAGATGTAGCCGGGGTGTTGGGTCAGGTTGTGGTTGTCGACCATCGGGTTGCCGGCCACGGCGTTGGCAAAGGGGAGCAGCTCGGCGCAGTTCTCGCGGAAACCGAAATAGATGCCGTCGCTGCCATTGGCGGCCTCAATCCAGTCGGGATACTGGTCGGGCTTGTTTTTCTCGAGACCATAGCCTGTCGGCTTGGTGTAGATGATGTTGCCGAGCTGAATCGAGTTGTAACCGCTCTTGAAACCTACGCTCTTGCGGCAGTTGCCGTTGTAGGTCGAGTTGTATGCCTCAAACATTGAGCAGGGATACCACAGCTCGCCGTCGGCAACGTTCACTCCATGAGCCTTGACAATGTCAATCACCTTCTGGTTGAACGCGTCATAGTCTTTTGTCTTTGAGGGAGCATCCTTGATTTTGTCGATCTCGGCCTGGTCGGTCAGCTCGATGTAGTCAAGAGCGAGGAATTTGCTGCCCCAAACCTGGGCATCGGGCTGGAGCTTGTAGATACGGTAAAGGGGCACTGATGCATATTTGCCCTCGCGCTTTGAGAGCGCCTTCATGTCGGCCTGGGTGGCGCGCAGCTCGCGGGCGAGGACGCCCATGCGGTAAAGGTCGGCGCGCAGTGTGAACTCACCCGAGAGCTCCCATTTACGCTCTTGGACCAGCGCGTCCTGGAATGCCTCCTGACCCGAGGGGATAGCCATGTCACCGATGCCGGCACGGGTGCGTACCTGCTGCAGAGCCTGTCGCGCGGCGTCGGTCGGGCCGTTGTGCAGATAGTTCTCGGCCTCGGCATACATCAACAGCACGTCGGCATAGCGGATGACCGGTATGTTGAGGTTACGCTTTTGGGTTGCCTGAGGCTCGATGCAGAAAGGAATACGGAACTTGCCGTGCATGATGCAGGAGTAGGTGGTGCCGACATCGACCCATGTGTCGGTCTCGTTGCCTTTGTCAAGGAAATAGATCGAGTAGCTGGTACATGTCACGTCGCGGCGTTGGTCTTTCTTGTCGTAAGAGAGATAGAACGAGGGGAGGACAAACTGCATGGCCTTGATGGTCACATAGTTGCCGCCGCGGGTGCCGGTCTGGGCGTAGATGTTGAAGTTTGAGTTGGTCTTGTCGCCATAGTCGGCAAGATGCCACAGAAACTCCTGGTCGGTGACGCCAAAGTCGCGTTGGCAATAGTTGTAGAACAGGTTGAAGAAAGCTGTCTTGTCGCTTGAGGCCTGAACGAGACTGTTCTCGCCACGCTCGATAATCAGACGGCAGGCATCGTCGGCAATCTGATAGAGCTCTTTGACGCGGGCGGCGTCGTCAATGCGGGCCATCTTGAGCGATGAGGGTGAGTTGGTCTTGAGATCCCAACGCAGCTGATAACCGCCGGCAAAGAGAGCGATACGGGCCAGGACGGCAAGGGCGCCCTGCTTGTTGAGGCGCTCGTTGGTGGGGAAAGCGCTCTCGCTGCGCCAGGGGAGCCACTCGACAGCCTGCTGCAGGTCGGCAATTATGTGGTTGTAAATCTCGTTGCGGTCGGTGCGGTGGGGATACCATGTCTCTTCGTCGTTCTGATCCATATCGACGGTGGGAAGCCATTTTGCGGGCACGTCGCCATAGATGCGTATCAGGTTGTGATAGGCGTAGGCGCGTATTGTCAGCAGCTCGCCGAGCAAGCGGTTGCGCTTGGGAGTCTCGGGGAGGGTGTTGATACGGGCAAGGCCGAGGTTGACGTCGTCGATAATGCGGTAGCTCTCTTTGTAGGTCGTAGAGACGGTGTACTGGGCTGTTCCGCTGTACTCATAGTTGCAAATGAGGTATTTACTGTTGTTGGTCGAGCCGTCCTCACAAGAGTGGATTGTGGTCTCGCCCGAGCCGAGCTGATACCAGTTCTCGCTGTGGAGCAGGCCGCGGTAGCAACCCTGCACAAAATACTCGGCGTAATCCTCGTTCTGGAAGGCTGTCTCCTCGTCTACGTCGGTGTAGGAAGGCATGTCGAGATAGTCTTCACACGAGGTCATGACACAGCCGGTCAGGGCAATGACGCCGGCAGCCAAAAAGGCCTTTGTGAATTTATTTTTTATGATTGTTTTCATGATTCAATAGACGGTTAGAATGTAAGGTTAAGACCAATCACGTAAGAGCGCGAGCGGGGGTACATTGAGCTGTCATAGCCCGGAGTACAAGCCACGGCGTCGCTGTCGCCGGCCGATACCTCGGGGTCATAGCCTGAGTAGCCGGTGATGGTGCAGAGGTTGTTGGCGGTGAAATACAGGCGCAGGGTCTGGATGTGGGCCTTGCGTGTCAGAGCCTGGGGCAGGGTATAGCCGAGTGTGATCTGGGCTATGCGCAGGTAAGAACCATCTTCAACATAGTAGGACGACGGGTAGGTGATCATGGTCGAGTTGTAGCTGCTCAGGTTCCAGACTCGTGACGACTCGTCGGGGTTGAGCGATTTGAGAACCGCCAGGTCGTTGGTCTTCAGGCCGGTGGCCGGGTCAATCATGCGGTAGTAGTTGTCGCCAAACTCTTTGGGGATGTTCTGGAACTGACCGTAGGGGCTCATTGAGTGGCGGGTGGCATTGTAGATGTCGTTGCCCACAGCAAACTTCATGAAGATGTTCAGGTCAAAGCCTTTGAAGATAAACGAGTTGGAGAAACCACCAAACATCTTGGGGGCACCGTTGCCAATCTTTTCATACTCGCCGGCTTTAAACACAGGGTTACCCTCGTCGTCGGTCGCGTTTGAGGCAAACTTGATGTCGCCGGGCTGGACAGTCTTGGGTGTGCCCGAGTCGGTCACGGGAACAACGACACCGGGCTTGAGCTCGAGCTGGCCCTTGTCGTTCACAACGAAATCGTCGGTGGTGTAGACACCTTCATAGCGGTAGCCCCACATGTCGCCGAGGCTCTCGCCAACAGTGGCATAGTAGCGCACCTGGCCGCCGCGGTTTGAACCGGGGTTAAAGAGCTTGAAGTCCTGACCGCTCTCCAGGGCGAGCACCTTGGAGCGGTTAAACGACATGTTGAGGGTCGAGGTCCACTGGAAGTCGCGGCTCTGGATGTTGACGGTGTTGAGTGAAATCTCCCAACCGCGGTTGCGCATACGGCCAATGTTCTGGTACTGCTCGGTGTAGCCGGTGGTCGAGGGGATTATCGACTTCATCAGCAGGTCGTTGATCTGGTTGTTATACCAGTCGACCGACAGGTTGATGCGGCCATTGAAAGCCGACACGTCAAGACCGACGTTGGTTGAGTGAAGGGTCTCCCACTTCAGGTCGGGGTTACCCATAGTGGTAGAGGTGACAAAGGCCACGTGGCTCTCGTCGGAGTTGTAGGGATAGGTGGTTGAGTTGATGGTGGTGTTATAGAGGTAGGCACCGATGTTACAGTTACCTGTCGTGCCGTAGCCTACACGCAACTTCACGTTGTTGAAGATATTGCTCATGGAGCTCTCGGTAAAGAATTTCTCCTGAGACAGACGCCATGCACCGGCCACCGAGGGGAAGATGCCCCAACGGTTGCCGCGGGCAAACTTGGTGCAACCGTCGCCACGCAGCGAGGCGCTCAATAGGTAGCGGTCGGCGTAGGCATAGTTGACACGGCCAAAGAACGACACGATGCCTGAATGGGAGCGTGACGATTTCTTTGTGTCGACCTCGGCGCCCGAGATATCCTCGATGCCAAAGTTGGGGTCGGGGAACTTTTTGAGGCTGATGGAGTTGCTCTGGGCGGCAGCGTGGGTGATCTCCTGACCCAACAGGAAGTCAAAGCGGTTAAGCTCGGCAAAGGTGTTCTGATAGCGCAGGGTGTTGGTGATCTGCCAGTTTTCGCCCATCGAGTTTTTGATCGAGCCGGTCATACCGGTTGTCGCACCGTTCATGATATAGCCAAGCGAGTTTTTGTCGTTGAACGATGTCTCTTTGGCCGAGGTGTATTTGTAGCTGCCGGCAGTGCGCCAGGTGAAATGCTTGAGGAAATCAATCTCAATGCCGCCGTTGACGGTGTAGAGATAGGAGCGTTTGTGGTCCACTTTGGCAAGGTTTGCCACGATGGGGTTGGCGGTGTCAAAGTTTGAGTTCATACCCGAGATGTTGGGGTAGGTCTGAGTGTTGATGAGCTCGTCGCGGGTGAACATTGTGCCGCCGATGATGGGCTGGAGGAGCACGTTGCGCATGTCGTCAAACTTACCGCCGCCGTGGGTGTCGGTGCCGGTGAAGAGGGCGTTCATGTCAAAGCGTACACCTTTCCAAAGCTCGGCGTTGATACGCGTGCGCAGCGAGTTGTTCTTGTAGTCATGGTTGGCGAGCAGACCGTCCTGACCGTTGTAGTTATAAGACACAAGAGCCTGGATTTTGTCGTTGCCGGTCGAGATTGACACGTTGTGGCTTTGGGTGAGGGCATGGCCGCCAAACACCTCTTCCTGCCAGTCAACGGGATTGGCCGAAGAGTAGCGGTCGGTAATGCGTGAGATGGCGCCGCTGTTGAAGTCGGCCTGATCGATGCCGTAGTTGTCGTCAAAATAGGATGAGTAGCCCGACAGGCCGTTTTGCAGCGTGGCAAACTCATACTGATATTTGGCATAGGCGACGGGATCGTCCATCATGTCAAGTTTCTTTGACAGTTTCTCAAACGAGAAGAAGGCGTTGTAGTTGACGGTCGTTTTTCCTTTCTGACCCGACTTGGTGGTGATCAGGATGATACCGTTAGAGCCGCGGGCACCGTAGATGGCGGTTGCCGAGGCGTCTTTGAGCACGTCGATCGACTCGATGTCGTTCACGTTGATGTTCTCGAGAGCGTTGGCCATCTCAAAACCGTCAACAATGTACAGCGGCTCGGTGTTCTGGGTGATTGACATACCGCCGCGTATTGTGATCTGGTTGGAGGCACCGGGAGCACCCGAGGTTGAGTTGATGCTCACACCGGCAGCTTTGCCCTGCAGGGCCTGGGCGGCGGTGGTGGCGGGAACTTTCAAAAGTTCTTTGCCCGACACTGACGAGGTGGCGCCGGTCAGGTCGCGACGCTTGACGGTGGTATAGCCGATGGCCACGACCTCGTCGAGCACATTTGAATCCTCTTTCATCACGACGGTGATCTGCGAGCGACCGCCAACGGCAATCTCCTGAGTCTTATAACCTATGAAAGAGACTTTAATTTTTCCATTGGAGGGGGCATTGACTGTAAAGTTACCGTCAATGTCGGTAGCTACTCCCTGTGATGTACCAACGGCGACAACACTGGCGCCGATGATTGGTTCGCCCGATTCATCTTCAACCGTACCGCTGACGCTTATAGTCTGGGCTCCGGCCGAGAACGCGAGCATCAAGCCCAGGCAAGTGACGGCAGCGTGTTTCAGCATCGAGCCGGCTTTCTTGGCATGGGCTTTGAAATCAAGGTTCTTCATGAAAATTAATTTTAAGGATAATGATTGATTTATGTTTGTTTATTGAATTTTCAGTTTTGGGGCCACCGGTTGTCGGGTGGCGGGGGCCTTGACGATGTCGGTGCTCACCGATGACAAAAGGCCCTTGAGGAGGAGGGGGAGGGTGACGGAGAGATTTTTTATGTGTGCAATAGCGGAGACGGCACCGGTTGAAGTGTCTGTCTCCGCTATCGATTTTTGGTTCAGAGTGTGGTCACTTATTTCACAATCATTTTTTTAACCGCGCGCTGAGTGCCGTTTGAGATAACGACAACATAGAGGTTTTTGTCAAGACCCTTGACGAGGCTCTGCACGTCGCCTGTACCCTCGGCAACCTTCACGCCGTCGTAGGTGTAGACTGTGGCGACGCCACCTTCCATGTTGGCAACGATCTCGTTGATGCCGGCGCCCGAGGTGAGCTCTTCATAACGCTCGGTGATGTCGTCCATCTGGAGAGCGCCGTCGAGCATCTTGAACTCGTCGATGCAGCCCGAGAAGGGGTTTGTGCCGGTGATGACAGTGGGGCTGGGGTTGGCCAGGATGTACATGTCGGTCAGGGTGCTGAGGTCGTGAGAGGTTGTGCGTGAGTTGAGGTAGTTGCCGTCAACCCAGATGGCGAGACCGTCGCCCATCTGGTCGCGAACGATGATTGCATGGTGCCACTGGCCGTCGATATACTCGGTGGGGTCATAGCCGGCCTCACGTTTTTTGCCGGCAGCCTTGCTGGCGACAGCGAGGTTGGGGGCTTTGCCCTCGTTGCGCTGGAACTCGATGCCAAACCAGTCGCCGTTACGTATGCCGTCACCCTCGTCGGTGTTGCAGCCAAACAGCACTACATAGCCCTTGAGGTTGGTGACGTCGTCGATGTCGTCACTTGTGCTCTTGAAAAGGAACTCGAAAGTGCAGTCCTTGTCGCCGAGATTTGTGAAGTCGGCGGCGGGAATACGGTAATAGGTGGTGCCGTCACACTGCACGCCTTTGCCGTCGTTGATGCCATCGATCACTTTCAGGCCATCGGCGGTGCCTTCAACTATCTCGGCGGGCTGACCGGCTTTGTTCTCCAAAGTGGTGCCCGAAACGTTGTCAAAGGGAAGATATACGAGAGCGGGGAAGTCCGCATAACCGGCGCTGGCTGTCATGGCAGCAGCTACAGCAAAAGCAGAGAGTAAAGATTTCTTCATGCTGATAATTAAATTAAGGTAAAAAAAATATAGATAAAATTGGTTGCCACAAAGGTAAACATCTTTTTTGAATAAGAAAAATTTTTTTAGTTAAAGAACGCCGCGTTGTCCGACAGATAGCCAATAGTTGTTAAAAGGGGTTTGAGGGCTGATGGAAACTTGCTGTTTTTCACTTGCCCGATTGCCAAAAAAGCCGTATCTTTGTGGCTGTGAAACCGAGTGTTAAACGTGTCGTCCTGCTTGTGTTGTGTGTCGCGGCTGTTGTCGTGGCGCTTGCTTTGACGGCTGTATTGCTCTTTAAAGGCGATGGCGGCGGCGTGGCCGAGGTGAGCCGCGACGAGTACCCGGTTTGGGGCGTCGATGTGTCGGCCCACAACGGCGAGATCGACTTTGATCGGGTCAAGGCCGACGGTATGGACTTTGTCATCATCAAGGCGACCGAGGGGGGCGGGTTCAAGGACCGCCGGTTTCACTCCAACTATACCCGTGCCAAAGAGGCGGGTCTAAAGGTGGGTGCCTATCATTTTTTCAGGTTTGACGTGACCGGTTACATGCAGGGGCTGAACTTCTATCACTCGATAAAGGGCCTTGACCTCGACCTGCCGGTGGTTGTCGACCTTGAGGAGTGGGCCAACCCCCGTGAGAGCACCACCGAGATTGTGATGGCGCGGCTCAATGAGTTTGTCAGTTATATGGAGCGGCATGGCTACCGGGTGATGGTCTACACCAACAAGGATGGCTATGAGCGTTTTGTCAAATACCGCATGGACAGCAGCCCGCTCTGGATAGCGACGTTCACCCGGCCCGAGCAGGGCGTCGACTGGCAGCTGTGGCAGTTCAGCCATCGGGGTAAGGTGGACGGAATCGACTCAAAGGTCGACATGAATGTGTTTAACGGCTCAAACAAGGAGTGGCGCCAATGGATAGGCCGGTGATTAAATCGGAGAGTGATGCAATATAAGGGCATACGCGCGCGTTATTGTATAATGGAAAAATTGATGATGCTGTTTTGAGCATTCCTACTAAATGAAAATATGAACCGATCAATATCGATACTCAGAGTCGCCATGATGGCGCTTGCAATAATAACCACGGTGGCAGCCAGGGCTTTATCGACCGATGCTTTCACCCAAAGCTCGGCGCTGTCAAGCGGCCGTTGGGTGAGGGTGGAGGTCAAGGAGACCGGGATGCACCTCATCAGCACAAGCGACCTTCGCGCCATGGGTTTCAGCGACCCCTCGCGCGTCGGGGTGTTTGGCTATGGCGGCGCGCGCATCAGCGACGTGCTGACCGCCGACCGGGTGATTGACGACCTGCCACGGGTGGCCTCGGTCGTCACCCCCCGCGGTGTGGCCTTTTTTGCATCGGGCCCCGAGACCTGGCGCCCGACCCCGGGGCGCAACGCCGGCCCGTGGATGGAGCGCGTGATCAACCCCTACACCGAGTCTTGTTACTACTACCTGACCGAGGTAGACACCAAGCCCGAGCTTGTCAAAGAGGGCGTTGCCGGCGGAGATTCTCCCGTCACGCAGTTTATCGAGCGGTTGTGGCATGAAAAGGATATGGTAAGTATCCACGAGACCGGTCATGACCTCTATGGCGAGGATTTCAGGTTTACCACCGCCCGTGAGTTTGTTTTCACGCTGACCGACCGCGTGGAGAGTACCGAGGTGTGGATGTCGGCACGCTTTGCCGCCATGTGCCCCTCGTCGACATCGACCGTGAGCTATACGGTCAACGGCACCCAGCTGGCCTACGACCAAAACGACATGATACGCAAAACATCGGGGTCATACAACTATGCCGACACCTGCCTGTCGCGCAAAACCTTTTCAATGAGCGGGAACAAACTGACGTTGGGTGTCTCTTTCAAGACCGGAGGCACCGTTCGCCTGGCCCACCTTGACCGCATCGATATAAACTATTGGCGACAACTGAAATTGCCTTCAACCGGCACGTTGCTCTTCTCGACGACCGACAGCTCGCTGCAGCTTGGTGGCACGGGCGATGGCTCGGGTCTTCATGTCTGGGATGTGACCAATCCTCTCGACATCAAGGAGATGAATCTCTCGATACAGGGGGGCAAAGCCACGTGGACCGGCGAGTACACCGGGAGCCGCACCTATATGGCATGGCGCGAGGACGCGACGATGAACACCCCGGGGCGCGGAGTCGAGGTTGCCAATCAGGACCTGCACTCACAGCCGGTGCCCGACATGATTATTGTGACCATCAAGGCGCTGAGGGCGCAGGCCGAGCGCATCGCCGACCTGCACCGCAATCATGCCGACTCGCTCAGCGTGCTGGTCGTGACTGCCGATGAGGTTTACAACGAGTTCTCGTCGGGTATGCCCGACCCCGGTGCGTTCAGGCGCATGGCCAAAATGTTCTATGACCGTGGCATGCAGAGTCTCGACTCCAAAAAGCTCAAATACCTGATGCTGATGGGGCGTCCAACCTACGACCACCGGCGCAAGACCCCCGGCGTTGCCGGCTCGACCGCCGAGATATTGCCGGTGTGGCAAACAGACTCATCAATAAGCGACAACACCTCTTACTCGTCGGATGACATTATAGGCATGTTGGCCGACGGCTCGGGCGTCAATCTCGGGACGGCGACAATCGACATTGCAATAGGGCGAGTACCGGTGACGGGTGTCGCCGAGACCTCGGTGTATGTCGACAAGCTTGCAAAATATATCAATAATCCTCCATTCGGCGACTGGCAGAACAAGGTTTTGATCATTGCCGACGACCAGGACAGTGGCGAGCACATGAAGCAAGCCGAACTGATGGAGGAGCAGCTGCTCGGCTATGCCGACGGCAACCGCCTCAAGCTCGAGAAAATCTATATCGACGCTTATCCTAAAATCAACGGCAAGGTGCCGGCGGCGCGCGACAAGATGATGCGTGCCATTGACAACGGTGTCTTCTGGATGCACTACATCGGCCATGCCTCCCACAACAGCTGGAGTCACGAGCACCTGCTTGTGTCGACCGATGTGTCGTCGCTCTATACCCGCAATCTGCCGGTCATATTTGCCGCGACGTGTGACTTCGGTCGCTGGGACAGCGCCGAGACTTGTGGGGCCGAGGCTATGTTGCTCACCGATGGCGGCGGCACCATCGCCATCTGCACGCCGACCCGTCCGGTCTACATCTCTCAAAACCGCTATATGACCGTCAATGCCGGTGCGACAATGATGCGCCGCCACCCCGACGGTCGCCCGTTCACGGTGGGCGACGTGGTTCGCCACACCAAAAACTATACCTACACCAATCGGACGGGCGCTCCGTCAAACGACACCAACCGCCTGCGATATGTGCTTTTTGGCGACCCGGCTTTGCCAATGGTCGTGCCCTCGTGCAAGGTGTTGATAGAGAGTGTCAACGGTGTCAATGTCGAGAGTGCCGACCCCGATGCCGAGCCGGCCACGGTGATGGCGCGTCAGGAGGCCACTGTGACCGGCCGGATTGTGGACCATAACGGCAAGCTGATCGAGGACTTTGACGGGCTGTTGGCGTTGACGCTCTATGATGCTGAGTATTCAACCACATCGAGCGGCCGCGGCACTGACGACAATCCCGGCGAGGCTGTCACTTTTGAGCAGATAGGCGACATGCTCTTCACCGGGCGTGCAAAAGTGGAGAAAGGGCGTTTTGAGACAAAGATATCGATGCCATCAGATGTCAGTCAGAACTATCGCCCGGCGGCGCTGAGTGTCGTGGCTGCGAGCAACGATGGAAGTGTCCGCGCGGCCGGCCTGACCCGCGAGGTCTATGTGTATGGTTATGACGAGACTGCCGTTGCCGACACCATAGCGCCGGTGATTGATAGCATCTATCTCAATCACAGTACATTCCATCAGGGGGATGCCGTCAATTCATCGCCGGTGCTTTTGGCCGAGGTGAGCGACAATATTGGCATCAACCTGTCGACAGCCGGTGTTGGCCACCAGATGACCCTGCGACTCGACGGCAACAAGAGCTTCAATGATGTTTCACAATATTACATCCCGGCGACCGACGGCTCCCCCCAGGGCACCATCACCTATCCTTTGGAGGGACTGAGTGACGGGGCCCATCAGCTGACCCTCACGGTGTGGGACACGGCCAACAATCCCTGTCAAGCAACAATCGACTTTTTTGTTGACGGTCAGGTCATGCCAAAGATGTTTGATGTGTTTACCGACACCAATCCGGCCTCGACCGAGGCGCGTTTCTATATCTCACACAACCGTCCCGACGCTTTGCTGACAGTTACCATCGAGGTGTTTAATCTCAACGGTCAGCCGGTCTGGACCTCAGCGCCCACAACTGGTCGCGCCGATATGTTCACAACCGCGCCGGTCACCTGGAATCTCACCGATGCCACCGGTCGCCGTGTAAACCGAGGCATCTATCTCTATCGGGCGTCGCTCTCGGCCGACGGAGGAGTGACCTCTGTGTCATCCTCACGACGGCTTGCGGTCACAGCCCGATAAACCAAAATGACAACAGAAGTTTTTTACCTATGATAAATCAACCTGAAGAGCGCAACAACGCGCCTGAATTGCCCGAACCGACCCTGCGGCGGCTCCCTTGGTATCTGAGCTATGTGTCAATGCTCAAGGTGGCCGGCGTGGAGTATGTCTCGTCGACGCTTATCTCGCGTGAGCTCGACGTGGATGCTTCACAGATAGCCAAAGACCTCTCTTTTCTTGACATCAAAGGGAAGACACGCATCGGCTATGAGGTGGAGATGCTCGAGAGGGTATTGGAAGATTTTTTGGGCTTCAAGAGGACCCACAATGCCGTCATCGCCGGTGTCGGAAGTCTTGGAGCGGCATTGATTTCCGACTCGGGACTGCAGCGATATGGTCTCAACATCGCGGCGGCTTTTGATGTCGACCCCAAGCTGATCGGGACTAAGATTGCCGGGGTGCCGGTCTATGACATGTCGATGCTTGCCGACAAGCGCCGCGAGGTCGGGGCAGAGATTGGCATCCTGACTGTGCCGGTCGATGTGGCCCAGGAGGTGAGCGACATGATGGTTGGTGCCGGGTTGAAAGCGCTGTGGAATTTTACCCCTATACGCATCAGGACCGGGCGTGACATCGTGGTGTCAAACACCTCTATTTACGCTCATTTAGCGTTGATGTATAACCGTTTAAGCCACGCAAGAGTGAGATGAAACTGATTGCTGTCAATCGTGTGGCCGGGCGACCCCTCGAGTCACTGCATGCCGTTGAGCTTTATCCCGACTCGGCCCCGGTTGGGCCGGGAAAGCCTGTCTTTTTGCCTGACTGGATGGGTGATGTCAAGTGGTCGGCGGTCATAGCCCCGGCCTTCCGCATCGGTCGTCTCGGCAAAGCCATTAAGCCACGGTTTGCCTCCCGTTATATAGATAAGGTGGCTCTCGGAGCGCGCCTGTATCCGTCAAACTCGCCAATCACGCCGTCTATTGCCCGTCCGTCGTTGGTCTACGCGTGGGATGGGGCGGTTGCTCTGGGTGAATGGATCGATTATACCCCCGGGTTGACGGTGGCTCCCGATGCAGCGCCGGCGCTGTCGTTGACCCTTGATGAAAAAGAGATCGATATCGAGGGTATGATTGCCGACATCAGCGCGGTGATGACCCTTAAGACGGGCGATGTGATCATGCCTTGTTTTCTTGAACCCCCGATGGGTGTAGCTGTCGGTGACACAATAAAATATCAGCTAAACGGTCATGCCGGGGAGTTGGTGCTTAAAATCAGATGACGATGTATCGTAAGAAATATACTTTAGTTTTGGCAGCTATGCTGCTCGCCGGCTTGTGTCATGAGGCGCGGGCCCTCCCAACAAGTTATTACGCCTCATCCTCGAGGCTGAGCCATGGCCATTGGGTCAAGGTGAAGGTAAACGAGGGGGGGATTCACCGCATCACCGAGGCTCAGCTTGCCCGGTGGGGATTTGACGATCTGTCAAAGGTGATGGTTTATGGTTTCAGCACCCTCTCGCTGTCGTCCCACAATTTTAGCATCTCGATGCCCGATGACCTCCCCGAGGTGCCTGTCTATCGCCAGGGGGGGAGCATTCTGTTTTATGCCGACGCCGACCTCACTTACGTGCCCGATGAAAAGGGGGCGGTCAGCGCGAGTCGCAATATGGCCGATCTTGCCGGCTATTATTTTATCACTCAGGTTGACGAGCCGAGCTCGGTGTCGGTTGTGCCCGCCGCCGTGTCAGGCTCCGACGAAGTGCTGACTTCCCACACATCGGTCGTTTATGTAGAGCCTGAGGAGGACAGCCCGCTGCAGATCGGCGCTCATTATTTCAGCATGCCGCTCGATCTCGCCGGCCGCCGTTTTGAGTTTCCGGTAACCCATCCTGCCGACGGCAGCGCCACGCTGACCTACAATCTGATAGGGACAACCAAATCGACTGCGGTCCAGGCAAGTGTCTCGGTCGACGGCCTTAATGTAGTCTCCCACACTGTCGGTAAGCTCACCGACAACACAACCTCGTCGCCCCATAACCGCTATAACCGTTTCACTGTCGGGACAATGGTTGTCAATGGTATTACCGACGCCACCGGTAACGTGACGGTGACGGTAAAACGCCCGTCGGCGGCTTGCGTAAGCTATTGTGCCGTCGACAACATCAGTCTCGTTTATCAGCGGCAGAACCGTCTTGACGGCGATGTGTCACAGCTGAGGATGTTTTATGACGGCACGCTCGCCGGCAGCCCGGTGGCTTTTGACGCTCCCCAAGGGCGCCTGCAGGTGTGGAACATTACCGACCGGCAGAAGGTGACGTCGCTCCCGGTCGGCCCCGAGGGGGTGGTGACATTACCCAATACGGGCAGTTGTGAGCTCGTGGCCTTTGACACAGACGGCTCGTTTCCGACAGTTGAATTTACTGAGGAGGTCGCTCCCCAGAACCTGCACGCTTTGCCGACCCCCACAATGATTATCATCACCACCGGGGCGTTGATGGAGCAGGCCGAGCAACTTGCCGCCATGCACCGTCAATACACCGGTATCGACGTGGCTGTGGTTGACCAGGCTCAGATTTTTAATGAGTTCAGCTCGGGCTCACGCCATGTAGACGCCTACCGCCGGTTTGCCAAAATGCTGTATGACCGCAACCGCAACAAACTGAAATACTTGCTGCTGATGGGAACGGCTTACTATGACAACCGCGGCATCAAGGGCGATGTGTCGGGCAATTTGTTGACTTTCCCAACCGAGAATATCGATTATGCCTGCAATCCGACCTACGGCTTCAGCTCCGACACATTCTTCGGTATGCTCGGCGATGACTTCAATGGAAACTCAATTCTCCGCCAGCCGGTCACAATCTCTGTCGGGCGTATCCCTGCCGCCGACCCGGTGACTGTTGAAAAATATATCGCCAAGGTTGGTGAATATCTTGAGAACCCGCCGCTCGACGGCAGCTATAACCGGGCGATGCTCGTTTGTGACGCGGGCAATGACAACGGTCATCTCATCCAGGCCGAGTCGTTGTCAAAGGTAATCGCCGGCACTGATCCCAATGTCAGCTTTGCCAAGCTCTACAATGCAATCTACAAGACATCAAACGGGGTCCCTGTCATGATGAAAACAGCGCTCTCCGAGGCATTGGCCCGCGGGCAAGGTTACTTTTGCTATATGGGCCACGCCGGCCGCAACAGCCTGGGTGCCTATGTGTCGATCAACGATATCGGTCACTACACCTTTGGTGCCCCGCCTATGGCTTTCCTCGCCACTTGTGACACTTATCTATTTGACTCAGGGTCGGACTATATTGTCAAGGAACTTCTGTTCACCCCCGGCGGCCCTAAAGCTGTGATCGGTGCCGGCCGAACGGTTTATATGGACAATAACAGGGTGTTGAGCGAGGCGTTTGCCGCCGAGTATTTCGGGGGCTATGAGGGTGACTGCATTGGCGATGTATATCGTCGTGCCCACAACATGACGTCGACACTCTCGGCCTCTTCGGAGTATCAGCGGCGCAACAATATGTGTTACAACCTGGCCGGCGACCCGGCTCTTCCGGTCTATCGACCGACCCACAGTATTGAGGTCACGACAATTGCCGGCAGTAATGTCAACCCGGCCGACACCGTCCCGGTCACTCCCGGTGAGGCTGTCACGCTGACCGGCGTCGTCAAAGATAAGACGGGCAATGTCGACACAAGCTTTAACGGCGAGCTGATTGTCACACTGCACGAGTCGGCCCGTGTTGTCAACTCTTTGCTTGAAAATCCCGATGACTCCAAATCGCTTCCGGTCACGGTTGAAGATAACATTCTCGGTCAATATGCGGCAACCGTTGACCACGGGCAGTGGCAGGTGGTGATGATCTCGCCCGAGCCTTTGCAGGCGGGTGCCGACAATCGCCTGAGCCTTTTTGCGCGTTCAAACGATCGGCGCTCGGCTGCCGGAATGGTTTCGGGGCTCCTCGCTGTGTCACAGTCGCGCGCCGATGACCCCTCGACGGCCAACGCCAAGGCTCCGGTGATCGACATGATGTATCTCAACACCCCTGCTTTTGTTGACGGTTCAATCACCGGTGCCGACAATATCCTGGTGGCCCACGTGACACCCGGCGACAATGGAATCAACTTTTCAAACAGCCAGATTGGACTGTCGACACGCCTGATACTCGACGGCAACCGCTCTTATAGCGATGCCCGCGGCGGCCTGCGCCTAAACAGCGACGGCTCGGCGACACTGACCTATAACATTGCGGGTATCGCCGAGGGGGATCACCATCTTCAGCTGACGGTGCTCGACAATGTCGGCAACCGAACCCAGCGGACTCTCGCTTTCCACGTGCGTCACGATGTCGATATCTCGTTGATGACCGACCGACCGACGGCCCGCCACAGTGTCACCTTCGATCTCAACCACTCGCTCGATAGCCACCCCTCGGGGCGACTGTTCATTCAAAATGCTGCCGGCCACACGGTTTACTCGCGTTCCGACTGCTCTTTCCCCTTTGAGTGGAATCTGAAGGATGACAACGGCAACCGTCTGCCCGACGGCACCTACCGGGCTTTTGCTACGGTCAAGACCTCGGGGCTGCTGACATCGACACCCGTCACTTTCTTTACCGTTATCGAGCCGCGGTAAACCATAACCTACCGTAATTTGTTAATATTAATAAAATAACAAATTACTCTCGGGTTATGAAAAAGATATTTATGATGACAATGGCGGCGGCGATGCTGCTGCTCACGGGATGTTCGACCTACTCGTTGGTCAACTCACAGACCTACAACGACGCCAACCTGGCAAGCTATCACACATTCCGCATTGTGTCTCCGGCCGACGGCCAGCTGCCGCCCGGCATGGAGATGGTGACCTATTACAACATCGCGGCAGCGATACGTGAGCAGATGGTTGAGCGCGGGTTCAAGGAGGATCCCTCGTCGCCGCTTCTTATCAACATCGGCCTCACGGTCAAGAAGGAGATTGCCACCGCGCCGGCCTATACAGCTCTGCCGCCGGCACCACTGGCCCCGCCGCCCTACGCCGGCCCTTACTACAACGGCTGTTACCCCTACTTCATGTATCCCCGTTCCTATTACTGGTCGCCAAGCTATTACACTAATGCTCAGGTAATCACAGGTATCTATCGCGAGGGCGTGTTGACCATGGATATTGTCAATATTGCCGAGAAGGTGCCTCTCTATTCGGCCTCGGTTGCCACAATTATGGACCCGGGCGACACCAATTTCCGTAATCTCAAGGGGATAGCCCAGGCTGTTCAGACTCTCTTCTCAAAGTTCCCTGTAAAAATTGTAGCTCCATTTAAGAACTGATGTTGAAACGAGTCTTTACAATTTTAAGCCTGCTTGTTACAGTGACGGTTGCTGCGGGAAATGACCCGTGGCAACCTGATATCTTGGGCGACGGGTTCACGAGGCGGTATGTGACACAACCCGCCGATGAACTTGGCGAGGCACGGTCGACCGAGATAAGACATCTTGTGGCCGACGACTCGCTGCACCGCGGTGTTCTATACATCCACGGTTTCAACGACTACTTCTTTCAGCGTGAGATGGCCCTGAAGTTTATCGACCATGGATATAACTTTTTTGCTGTTGACCTGAGGCGCTATGGCCGCTCGTTGATGGAGGGGCAGCGCGCGTTTGACATCCGCTCGCTCAACGACTATTTTCCCGATATCGACTCGGCGCTTGTTGATATGCAACGCCTTGGCATTGACCATATTACTTTGATGGGGCACTCGACCGGTGGCCTGATTGCCGCCTATTATATGTCTCAGCAACACCCCGGGGTGATTGACAACCTTGTGTTAAACTCGCCCTTTCTCGACTGGAATCTGGGCAGCAAGGAGTGGCTCATACCCCTGGTGACGGCATGGGGCAAATGGTTCCCCGACACTGAGATAAGTCAGGGCAAATCGTCGGCCTACGCCGAGAGTCTGCTCAGTCAATACCACGGCGAGTGGTCTTATGACACCGATTGGAAGAAACCTCAATCGCCCGACGTTACCGCGGGGTGGGTCCGTGCAATCACGTTGGCCCAACGAGCCTTGCGCGACGACAAGGCCGACATCAAGGTGCCTGTTTTAGTGATGCGCTCCGACCGTAGTGTGACCGGCAGCGAGTGGGACGAGAGTCACAACAGCGCCGATGGTGTGCTCGATGTTAAGGATATAGCCAAATATGGAGCTGAGCTTGGTCCCGATGTGACCCAAGTAGTGGTGCCCGGCGGCCTTCACGACCTCTTCCTCTCGTCACCCGGAGTGCGCGCCGGCCTCTATACCTATCTCTTCACCTGGCTTGACAATCACCAATAGTGGGGCCGGTCTATCTGATGCCGCGGCGGTTGAGCTCGGCCTGGTAGCGGCGTGCATTGGCCTCGTGGTCGGCATAGGTGGTGGCAAAATTGTGATATCCTGAAAAATCCTCTTTGGCACACATGTAGATGTAGTCGTGGACCGGCGCGTCGAGCACGGCGTCGATGGTCGACGGCTCAACCACGCGTATGGGGCCCGGCGGGAGGCCTTGGTGCAGATAGGTGTTGTAGGGCGAGGGGGTGGAGAGCATGGCGTGAGTGATGCGTCTGAGCTTTTCATCGCCAATGGCAAATTTCACCGTCGGGTCGGCCTGAAGCTTCATCCCTTTTTCCAACCTGTTGAGGTAAAGGCGCGCCACCATGGGGCGCTCGTCACCCTTGGCTGTCTCCTCCTCGACTATCGAGGCTAAGGTTGACACCTCAACCGGGGTTAGCCCCAATCGTCTGGCCTTGGCAAGTCGCTCTGCGTTCCAGAACCGACGATACTGTGTGAGCATACGTTTTACAAGAGATTCGGCCGGTGTGTTCCAGTAAAACTCGTATGTGTCGGGCATAAAAACGGCCGGAAATTGGGCGGCTGTGAAACCGCTGTCGGTCAATATCTTGTTGGTGGCCTCGAGGAATTGCCCGGGAGTGACGTCAAGATGGCGGGTGATGCGTTCGGCCAGGCGGGTCATGCCTCGGGTGGCGGGGAAAGAGACTCTGACCGGCGATTGTGTGCCGGTGGCTATGCGACGGCTCAGTCTGAGGGCCGACATGCCACGGGCAACAGTGTAGGCGCCGGTGGCAACTTCAGGCTTGCCACCCTGAAGTTTCCAAAAACTATACACACGGCCGCCAAAGTCGCGACCGAGACGCGAGTCGAGCGTGTCGGCTATCGCCTTACGGTCGCTCCCCGAGGGGATATAGACCGTCACCTCCTTGTCGCCGTTGTAAGATGTCAGCGCTAACGAGCAAAACACCGCCAATCCAATGACAATCACGACTACACCGATACCTGTCACCAAGCCATAGCGGGCTATGAAATTGTCAAATCGTCCTGTTGGTTTTTTCTTTTTTCCTTTCTTGCCTGTCGGTTTCATGTTGCAAAAGTACAAAATAATTCTGACTTCTTTAGGGATGAAAGCAAGGAGGCTGTTTTCACACTCGGTGAAACAGCCTCCTTGTCAATAGAGGGTTGTGACCGGAATTACCTGTGGAGATGCTTGGTGGCGACTCCGTTGGTCACCCGGATGTAGAGCTGACCGGGTGCGGGCTTGTAGATGCGGTTGCCCTGCAGGTCAAAATAGAGTGTGGTCTGCTCGTCGTCGTTGCCAATCTGGCCTAAGCCGCTTGTGCCCACTGAGTTTCCGCCGGCATAGATTGACACGGCCGGAGCGTCGGCGCTCTTGAGCGTTACATAGACAGAGTGTTCGTCGGCCTCGGTCGGGGCATAGTGAACAGCAAATTGTCCACCCTCGGCGGGAAGCTCGGTGTGACTCAGTGCAAAGTGCTCTTTGTGGGCACCCTCAAGGCCGATTGAGATGTTCTCCTTGAGATTCATGCCGGTCACGGTGATGTCGTCGATCTTGGTTGAAGTGTTGACCGAGCCGTTGGTGTTGATGACGTTTTTGTCAACGCGTATGAACGGTGTGGTCTCGCTGCCCCAACTGAAATCATCCACATAGTAGACGGCCGATGAGTTGCGTCCGCGATTGCCAAGATAGTGGAAACCGATAAAGAAAGTGTCGGCAATGTCGAGTCCGTCGAGGTCGAGTACAAACTTGCGGGTCTCGCCGTTGTCGTCGGCCGTAGCGGGCACGTCGACACCGCCAATCACCTGATAGCGGCCGTTATCCTCGGGGAGTGTCGGGTCGATGTAGAGAACCGAGAACTGGTCGGCCATACCGGCTGTCAGGAAGTCGCCCGTTATGCTGAACTCGAGCAGACGGCTGGGGCTGTTGACATAGTCGAGGGCGGGCGAGAGCAGCAGCATCTCGGCCGGGGTGTCGGTGTCGGCCTGTGAGTCGTAGGCGGTCACCTTGGCCATCGTGTTACCGTCGGTGGTGTAGGCCCAGAATGCACGGGTGCCGTCGAGAGCAACGTTTTTCCAACCGGGCAGACTGAGCGGCTTGTTGTTGGCGCCGGCATCGGTGAAGTCAGTTGAATATTTTGCCAACGGAGCTGATGTGTCAAAGGTCAGCTCGTCGCCTTGCTTATCTTCAACCGGTTTGTCGCCGCTGCAGGTACCGCTGACAGTCACTGTGACGGTCTCGGCTTTGGGGGTCGAGAAGATGATGGTCTCGGTGTAGGTGCCGGCGGCTTTTGGCGCGAAGGTCACGCGTATTGTCGTGTTGCCCTCCTTGAGGAAAGAGGTGGTGTTGACACGGAAGGCGCCTCCCGATGTGCCCTGAACTTTTATCTGACCGTAGTCAAGCAGCTTGGAGGCGGTGACGGTGAGTGTCTGCTCCTGCTCGGTTGAGGGAGCGGCAGTGAATGTATCAATCGAAGTCGGTGTTACCGAGAATTGGGGCAGATTGTCGGGATCGTAGGCCAGAGCGGCGAGCGACAGAGACTGAGACAGCTCTGTCGGGCTGGCGTCAAAGTTAATCATAGCCTGAGAGCGACCTGTCGCTGAGGGCTTGAAAATAATGTTTATCGTGTATTCACCCGAGCCGGCGGGTATCTCGTCGCGGTCGATGATGAACGCGTTGCGCTGAGCGCCGCCAATCCAGATTGAAGTCGCCTTGGGCATATTTGTCGCTTTCACCTTGAGGGTGGCAAACGGTGTCTCGACGCCGATGGGATAATACTCGGCGGCATCAACAAGGAGAGTGCGGTCGATCGTCAGGCCCGACTCCTCTTGGGGAGTCTCGACATCGGCGGCCTTGCGAACGGTTATCACCGCCGCGCTCATCGAGGTCGAGATGCCGGTGACGGTGGCTGTCGCGGGGATCTCGGTGCCGATCAGGTCGGTGCCGGCAAAGGGACGCACGCTGCCGGTCGCGCTGCCCGAGGTGACGGCGGTCACTCCGGTGGTGAAGGTCTCGCCTGCCTTGGTAAAGGTAAGGTCGGTCACTTTTACCAATCGGTTGATATAGTCCTCGGGATTATCCTTGAGGTCGGCAAGAGTCGTCTCGATGGGGGTTCGGAAATCGTTCTCGGCCACCAAGGGTGCATATCCAAGCCCCTCGGA
The DNA here is from genome assembly GCA_964394205.1 of uncultured Muribaculaceae bacterium. Lineage (GTDB taxonomy): Bacteria > Bacteroidota > Bacteroidia > Bacteroidales > Muribaculaceae > HGM05190. Next base: position 45,275 of record CAYMVS010000006.1, read on the forward strand.
TGTAAACATCTGGGCGAGATAGAACTGAGGTGTGTTGAGCGAGGTCTCGCCGGCGATGAGGTAGAACTTGTTGATTTTGTCGCCCTCCTTATAGGGGCAGGGGATGCCGCTCTCATACATGTCATAGTCGACCACGATGCCACCCACAATATCCTGCAGATACATCTTGTGGTTTGGCTTGTCGACGTAGGTAACCCAGGCGTTACCGTTGTAGTAGTATGTCTCCCAGGCGGCGACGTTGGGCGCGGCGCGGAAGTTCATCAGCTGGTTTGCCGGATATACATCCACATTTAATTTCACGCTCGTCACGGCTGTGCCCGATGTCAGCGTGATGGTGTTTTTGATAGGTGCCGAGCCGTTGGCCTTGAGTGTCAGTTTCAGGTCAAAGCCGCCATCGCTCATCGCGGCTGAGGCCGGGATTGAGGTCGTGGTTGAGGTTACCGCAGCGTCAAGACCCTCGATTGTGATATCTTCGGTCAGAGCGGTGCCCTTCACATTGACGGTGACAGGATAGGTCTGGTAGGTGTAAAGCGCAAACCCCTGGGGAAGGGACGGCGAGGTGGCATTGATGGCGGGATCGCCAACCACAGGGTCGTCGCCTCCTTGACCGCCGCCACCCTGACCGTCAAACAGCTCGCTCCAGGTTGTGGCTACCTTGACAGGGCCTACAAGCATGTCGGGGCAGTTTCCGCTGAAGTTGGTGGCCTGGTGAATGGCTATTCCGGCAAACCCTTTTCCGTAGTCGGCGCCGTTTGTGGCTGAGACGGTGGCTGCTGGCATTTGCTCGGTCGAGGGGTTCACCCACACCTCAAAAAGGTCATTGTTGGTGCCTTCAACCAGTTTGATGTGCATCACCACAAGGTGTGTCTTGTTGAGCTCAAGATCGGCCACCGGGGTCACAGTGGTGGTGCTTTTGCTCAGGCCAAGCTTGAAGGTGCCGTCTGTATCGCCCGGCGATGCAAAAAGACGGTTGTAATCGCCCGTGAGCGAGGTGCCGTCATTTAATTTGTAGCTATAGTTGGTTGAGCAACCGCTGAAAAACTGTTTTGCTGCTGTAACATCCTGAACATTGATGAGCATGGCAATATAGATGTCGCCGGTGGTGATTGGCGACAAGGTGCCGTCGGCCGCCACCGGAACACAAGCGTGGGCCACATCTTGGGCCGTGGTGGTCGATGAGCCTAATTTTATCGACTTCCCGCTGAGAAAATCGGGGTGGGAGAGTGTTGTCTGGCTCACCTTTATCGGGTCATCTTTATGATTGGTCTGGATCCAGCCATCCTGACCGCAGATCGCCGAGCCGGCGGTGTAGTCAAAGGTTTCTGTAAAGAGAACCTCGGCCGGGGCGCTCAGCGGCACTGCCGATGCCGCCAAAAGCGCCAGTGCGCTTAATGTTTGTTTAATCATTGGCTTAAAATTTTTGTTGTTTATTGTCTGTTTTGCTACAAAAATACGTCAATAATTGATAATGTGCAACTTTGAATCAGTGATTTAGTTAAAATTTGGTTTTATTAATATATTCAAGCAGTAAAGCGGGGATTGAATGTTTGAAAATGTCGTGAAAAATGATTACCTTTGCGCGCAATAAAAATCAATTTTCATCGAAATTATGTCATTTATTGCCGATCGTGTAAAAATGGAGGGGTTGACCTTTGATGATGTCCTCCTCATCCCCGCTTATTCAGAAGTTCTGCCTCGTGATGTAAACCTCAAGACACGCTTCTCGCGTAACATCACTCTCAACGTTCCCATTGTCTCGGCGGCAATGGACACTGTGACCGAGGCATCACTGGCTATAGCCATAGCCCGCGAGGGAGGTATCGGCGTGATTCACAAGAATATGTCGATAGCTGAACAGGCCCGTCAGGTACATGCTGTCAAGCGTGCCGAGAACGGCATGATCTATGACCCGGTGACCATCAAGCGCGGTAGCACCGTGCAAGATGCCCTTGACATGATGGCCGAGTATCACATCGGCGGCATCCCGGTGGTCGATGATGACGGCCGTCTGGTTGGCATTGTCACCAACCGCGATCTGCGTTTCCAGCGCGACCTGACTCTTGCCATCGACGAGGTGATGACCAAAGACAAGCTCGTGACCACCACCCAGTCGACCAACCTGGAGGAGGCCGCCGAGATTTTGCAGCGTCACAAAATTGAGAAGCTGCCGGTGGTCGACGGCGACGGCAAGCTGATTGGCCTCGTGACCTATAAGGATATCACAAAGGCAAAAGATAAACCCAACGCATGCAAGGACTCGCTCGGGCGACTGCGCGTGGCTGCGGGTGTGGGAGTGACGGCCGACACCATGGAGCGCGTCGGCGCGCTTGTCGAGGCAGGCGTTGACGCCATTGTCATCGACACCGCCCATGGTCACAGCCGCGGTGTTGTCGACGTTCTCAAGAAAGTGAAGAGCACCTACGGCAACATCGATGTCGTGGTCGGTAATATCGCCACGGGTGACGCCGCCCGCTATCTTGTCGACAATGGCGCCGACGGTGTCAAAGTGGGCATCGGTCCGGGCTCGATTTGCACAACGCGTGTTGTGGCCGGAGTCGGTGTGCCTCAGCTGACGGCAGTCTATGACGTGGCCAAAGCTCTTGCCGATACCGATGTGCCGCTGATAGCCGATGGCGGAATACGCTACTCGGGCGACATTGTCAAGGCTCTCGCAGCCGGCGCCCACTCGGTGATGCTTGGCGGCATGCTCGCCGGTGTCGAGGAGTCTCCCGGCGACACAATCATTTTCAATGGCCGTAAGTATAAGACCTATCGTGGCATGGGGTCGCTCGAGGCAATGGAGAAGGGGTCAAAAGACCGCTACTTCCAGGGCAATGTTACCGATGCCAAGAAGTTGGTTCCCGAGGGTATCGCCGCCCGAGTGCCTTTCAAGGGTTCGCTCTATGAGGTTGTCTATCAAATGCTTGGCGGCTTGCGTGCAGGCATGGGCTACTGTGGTGCAGCCGATATTGACGCTCTCCACCATGCCTCGTTTACGCGCATCACCAATGCCGGTGTGGCCGAGAGTCATCCCCACGACGTTGCCATCACCAGCGAGGCTCCCAATTACAGCGCGCAGGCCCGATGAAACATATTTATAAAGAAACTACTTGTCTATAATCAATATATGAAGAAAATTTTAATCCCGGCAATCACTCTTGTTGCCGGTGTTTTCATAGCGGTCGGGGCGGCAAAAGACCCCGTGCTCATGGAGATCAACGGCAAGAAGGTGCCGCTGAGCGAGTTTGTCTATCTCTATGAGAAGAATAACAAACAGCAGCAACAACCTCAGACGATCGACGAGTATCTCGAGATGTTCATCAATTATAAACTCAAGGTGGCCGATGCCGAGGCTGCGGGCATAGACACGACAGCCGCTTTTCGCCGCGACATGGAGGCCAATGTGGTTGATGTGTCGGCTCCCTACATGCGCAACACCGAGCTTGAAGAGGAGATAATCAATACCATCTCAGGAAACTCGACACGCAATATCGACGTGTCACACATCATGTTACCCCTGGGTGATACCCCCGAGCAGACCAAACAGATGCTTGCCCGCGCCGATAGTCTGCGCTCGCTCATACTCAACGGTGCCGACTTTGGCGAGCTCGCGTTGGCCTACTCGATCGACCCCACTGTGTCTCAAAACAAGGGGCATTTGGGATGGATTACAACCAACCGCTGGCCCTACCCGTTTGAGAAAGTTGCGTTCTCGACACCCTTGGGCGAGATAAGCGAGCCGTTTGTCGACTCTCCTTTTGGTGTCCACATCATTGAGGTGACCGCCGAGCGCCCCGACCCGGGTGAGGTGCACGCTCAGCACATTCTTAAGCTCACCGCCAATCCCCGTGTGACCGATCAGGCCGAGCGTGACTCGATTGATCGCGTGGCCAAGGCTCAGATTGACTCGATTTATGAGCTGCTCAAGGCCGGCGCCGACTTTTCAACCATCGCCTCGGCCAACAGTGACGATCCCGGTACAGTGAGCCGTGGCGGCGACCTCGGTTTTTTTGGCACAGGACGCATGGTGCCTGAGTTTGAGCAGGTTGCCTTTGCCCTTAAAGATGGAGAGACGAGTCAACCGTTCAAGACTTCCTACGGCTACCATATCGTAAAACGTATCGAAGGCCGCCAGTCCAAGACCGACGAGGAGCTGCGCCAGATGGTCAATGCCCGCATGAGCCGTGACCAGGCTCTCAGCGAGTTGCTCGCCGAGAGTGTGATCGAGAAAAACCGCACAATCGCCGGTGGCACACTCGACAGCAAAGGGCTTGAAAAGGTGCGTCAGATTATTGACAAGGCCGGAGGTCTCGACTCGGCAACCTTTGTGACCCTCGCCAAGACTAAAGTGGCTGTGGCCAAGGTTGGCAAGAAGAAAATAACGGCTGCCCAGGTGGCTGCTGCCATGCCTCAACAGCCGGTTGAGGGGGAGGCCGCTTTCAATCTCTTTGAGGTTTATGCCACCCAGGAGATGGACAAGGAGGTTGCCTCGTTCATGCGCCAGAAACTGTATGATGAAAATGCCGAATACCGCAATCTTGTCAACGAATACCACGACGGCAACCTGCTGTTTGACATCAGCAACCGCGAGGTGTGGGATCGCTCGACAAAAGATACCCAGGGCCTTGAGGACTATTTCCAGGCCAACAAGGATAAATACACCTGGACTGTGCCCCACTACAAGGGCTATGTTGTGCTCGTGGCCAACGACTCGATAGCCGGCGACGTGAAAAACTTCCTTGAGACCAACACTATAGCAACCGACTCGCTGCAAAAAGTGCTTCGCGATAAGTTTGGCCGCCATGTGCGCATCGACCGTGTGATTGGCGGTAAGGGGGAGAACGCCATTGTCGACTTTATCGCCTTTGACGGTCCGCGTCCCGATGGAAAAGGATTTTGGAAGTCATGGTTTGGCTACAAGGGTCGCGTGATCACTGAGCCCGAGGAGGCGCTCGACGTGCGTGCACGTGTGAGCGGCGACTATCAGCAGTATCTTGAAAAGCAGTGGCTTGATAAGCTCCACAAGAAATATAAGGTGAAGATCAACCAGGCGGTGCTTGACAGTCTGCGCAAATAAAACAAAACACTCTCCCTCAATTTTTTGACGTTATTTCTCTCTATGAAAAATAAGAAAACATTACTGATGGCAGCTGTGGCGGCGACATTGTCGCTCCTCGCTGTGGCTCAAAACAATATTGCCGAGGAGGTAGCCTGGGTGATTGGCGACCAACCAATCTGGAAGAGCGATATCGAGGAGGCCTACCAGCAGCTCAAATATGAGCCTGACCAGATCAAGGGTGATCCCTACTGTGTCATTCCCGAGCAGCTTGCCGTTGAGAAACTGTATCTCCATCAGGCCGACATCGACACCGTCGAGGTGCAGGACGGCATGGTGGCCCAACAGGTTGATGCCCAGTTGAACTATTATGTCAACAATTTAGGGTCACGCGAAAAGGTTGAGCAATATTTCCACAAGACGTTCCCGCAAATGCGTGAGCAGCTGATGGATATGGCCCGCAATCGCAGCCGCATCCAGCAGGTGCAGCGTAATCTGACCGAGAACATCACGGCTACTCCGGCCCAGATAAGACAATATTTCAATCAGTTGCCACCCGACAGCATCCCCTTTGTTCCGCTCGAGGTGGAGGTGCAGATACTGACTCTCTCGCCGGCCATACCGCGCGAAGAGATTGACGATGTCAAAGCACGCCTGCGCGACTTTTCCGACCGTGTCACCTCGGGGCAGAGCGACTTCTCGACGCTCGCCATCCTTTACAGCGAGGATCCCGGCTCGGCACAGCGCGGTGGCGAGCTCGGCTTTATGGGTCGCGGTCAGCTTGTGCCCGAGTTTGCATCGGTGGCCTTCAATCTCAATGACCCGAAGAAGGTGTCAAAGATCGTGGAGACCGAGTTTGGCTATCACATCATTCAGCTCATCGAGAAACGTGGCGACCGCATCAACTGCCGTCACATCCTGCTCAAACCTAAAGTGAGCAATGCCGACCTTGAGGACGCGATCACCCGCCTCGACTCGCTGCGCACCGATATGGTCGAAAATCACAAGTTCACCTTTGAGGAGGCCGTGCAGTATGTGTCGCAAGACAAAGATACCCGCAGCAACCGCGGTATCATGGTCAACGACATGACCGGCACCACTCGCTTCCAGATGTCACAGCTGCCCCAGGAGGTGGCCAAACAGATCAACACAATGCAGGTTGGCGATGTGTCAAACGCTTTCATCATGCGCGACGGCAAGCTTAACCGCGACGTTGTGGCCATTGTCAAGTTGACCAACCGCATCGAGGGTCACCGGGCAAATCTTGCCGACGACTATCAGCAGATCAAGACAATGTATGAAAACGCCGAGCGCGAGCGCATACTGGCCGAGTGGATCGAAAAAAAGATCGCCGACACATACGTGCGCATCGAGGAGGGTTGGCGCAACTGTGACTTTGAACATAAAGGATGGCTTAAGAAAATGCAATAAGCCACGCTGATGAGGCGACTTTCAAAGAGAAAAAGACGAGTGTTGGTGGCGCTGACGGCGATGTCGTTGGTGTCACTGCCGGCATTGATTGCCACCGGAGCCCAGCCTGCAGGGCGGCAGTCGTCGATCACTCCTGTCATTCCCACAGCCGACCGCAATGAGCCCGGCAAGGTGTTTCTTGAACATGCCGACCGTCTTGTCCAGGAGGAGGGGCCGGCCCATCAGGCACGCGAGTATCAGGTGCTTGTCGGCAATGTGCAGTTCCGTAAGGATAATATGTTCATGTATTGTGACAGCGCCTATTTTTATGAGAAAACCAATTCTCTCGACGCGTTCTCAAACGTGAGGATGGAGCAGGGCGACACCCTCTTTGTCTATGCCAATGAGCTTAATTACAATGGCATGAACGAGATGGCGATACTCTATGGCAACCGGTCGTCAAAGGTGAGGATGATAAACCGCGACGTGCAGCTTACCACCGATATCTTCAACTATGACCTGCGCCGCAACATAGGGTACTATGACGTGGGGGGCAAGCTCACCGACCCTCAGAACACGCTGACTTCGTGGGAAGGGTATTACTATCCCTCGACCAAGGATGCTTACTTTTTTCACGATGTCAAGCTGACGGGGTTGAACAAGAAAGACACCCTGCGCATGTCGACCGACTCGCTGAAATACAACACAGCAACGGCTGAGGCAACGCTGATTGCCAAGACGTTGATTCAAAGTGCCGACGGCGACCTGGTCTCCTCGTCGGGCAACTACAATACACGAACCGGTAAAGCCTACCTCTTCTCGCGCTCGACTGTGGTGACACGCCGCGGTACGACACTGACCGGCGACACTCTCTTCTACGACCGTAACAAGGGGTATGGCGAGGCGTTGGGCAACATGGTGCTCAACGACACTGCCAACCAGTCGACGCTTTATGGCGAATATGGATTTTATAATGAGTTTTCCGACAGCGCTTTTGTAACCGGTTATGCTTTGGCGAAGATCTATTCGCGAGGCGACACGCTGTATCTTCATGGCGATACTATCAACGCCTACTATTTCCCTGACTCGACCCGCGTTACCAACGCTTTCCGTCGGGTGAGGTTTTATCGAAACGACGTGCAGGGGCTGTGTGACTCAATGAGTATCACCGAGCGCGACTCGATGTTGCGCATGTACCGTCACCCGATCGTCTGGACCGGCGCGCGCCAGGTGGCCGGCAATCTGATAGAGGTTCACTTCAATGACTCGACGGTCGACCGTGCCGACCTGCCGAAAACCGGCATCATGGCCGAGCACATTGGCGAAGACTGTTTCAATCAGCTCTCGGGTGATAACATGACGGTGTGGTTAAACGATACCACCATCAACAGGCTGCTCGTAAAGGGGTCGGTGATGGCGATAATGTTTCCGATGGAAGCCGACTCGACCTATAACAAGTACTCGTTTGTCGAGAGCAGTTTTATGGACGCGCGTTTCACAAACAACGAGATAGACTCTATCACGATGTGGACCCAGACCACCGGGCGTGTTGTCCCGCTGTATCTTGCCAAACGCAACGAGTATTTTCTGCCACGGTTCAGGTGGTATGCCAAACTCAGGCCGCTGGCCCCCGACGAGGTGTTTGACTTTCCGCCCGAGATGGAGGCTTTGCTAAATGAAAAGGAGGAGGAAGAATGAGCGACATAATCAGATTGTTGCCCGACTCGGTGGCAAACCAGATTGCAGCCGGTGAGGTGATACAGCGTCCGGCATCGGTGATTAAGGAATTGGTTGAAAACTCGGTTGATGCCGGTGCCACCTCCATCACGATTATTGTTAAAGATGCCGGCCGAACTCTCATTCAGGTGGTCGACAATGGGGTGGGGATGAGCGATACCGACGCCCGCCTCTCGTTTGAACGTCACGCCACCTCCAAAATCAAGCAGGCCGACGACCTTTTCGCCCTTCACACAATGGGTTTCCGCGGCGAGGCTTTGGCTTCGATAGCGGCTATCGCCCAGGTCGACATGCGCACCATGCTTCACGGCGCAACCTTGGGCACCCGGCTGATTATAAACGGCTCAAAGGTTGAGAGCCAGCAGCCCGAGACATGTGTGCCCGGCACAAATATTATGGTTAAAAACCTGTTTTTCAATGTGCCGGCCCGTCGCAAGTTTCTCAAGAAGGATGCCGTGGAGATGAGCAACATCATGCGCGAGTATGAACGGTTGGCTTTGGTCAACTGTGGCCTTGAGTTGACGCTGATACACAATGATGTGACCGTCAGCCAGTTGCGGCCGGGCACACTCAAGCAACGTGTTTGTGAGCTCTTTGGCAAAAGTCTTGAGAAACAGCTCATACCGGTTGAGACAGAGGTTTCGTTTGTCAAGATTTCAGGTTTCATATCCTTACCCGAACACGCCCGCCGGCGTGGCGCCTTGCAGTATTTCTTTGTCAATGGCCGCAACATGCGTCACCCATATTTTCATAAGGCTGTCATGGGGTGTTATGACAAATTGTTGGCTCCCGAGGTTCAACCCTGTTATTTCCTGAATTTTGAGGTAGACCCGGCAAGCATCGACGTCAATATCCATCCGACCAAGCACGAGATAAAGTTTGAGAACGAAAAGGAGATTTGGCAAGTGCTTGATGCAGCGCTTCGAGAGGCACTCGGGCGGTTTAACGCCGGTGTGGCAATCGACTTCAATGTTGACGACTCGGTCGAGATACCGGCATTTAACCCCGATGCAAACGCCGAGCACGGCGTTGAGCTCGATCCCGCCTATAATCCGTTTAACACAACGACACGGTCATCATCGGCGGCGGGCGTCGACCGGTCAATCAGGCAATCGGCGCTTAACAACTGGGAGAAACTGTATGAGAACTTCAAGAGCGAAAGCGGCAGTCTGACATCAAATATCGAGCCCGAGCCGGTTGCCCCTTCGGTGTTGCCCGGTTTGGAGAAGGAGGATGACACGGCTTTACCCTTATTGCAGCTGGCCAATCGTTTTATTCTGACTCCGGCAAATGGCGGCCTGATGGTTGTCGACCGTCACAGAGCCCATGTGTTGGTGCTGTATCAGCGCTATCTCTCACTGATGAATGGCCATAATTTTACCACTCAGAAGATACTTTTTCCCGAGACAGTCAATCTGACCCCGTCACAGCACGTCCTTTTGACCTCGCTTGTGGCCATGTTGCTCCCCTTGGGCTTTGAGTTGGCCTACCTTGGCGATAACTCATGGAGTATTACCGGAGTCCCTGCCGAGTTGGGGCAGATTAATGCAGCCGACACGCTGATGGGTATCATAGAGAGTGTAACCGAGGGAGGGGTAGAGCCCGGTGAACGTCTCAACAGCACCATTGCCCTTGCAATGGCCCGGGCCTCGGCAACAAACGCCTCAAACACAGTAACCGACATTCAGGCCGGCCATCTTTTGTCCGAGCTCTTGCAACTACCTACCCCCAACTATACCCCCGACGGCCTCCCGGTGCTGACCACCATCACCGTCGACGAGCTCTACCGCCGCTTCTGACCCGAAAAGTGTAAGCAGCGCGTACACAATGTTGCAGTTTTTGGAAACTACATCCGTTGCCGTATCGTTGGATAAGAGCCTGTCCCATAATATATGTTAACGCAGAGGTCGCATATCTCGGTGTGATTTTGTTGCTGCTGAAGTGTGAAACGTCCTTGAGTTACAATTATTCTAATGTCAAAAAACGGCAATATTGCCATTTTTTGACATTAGAATTTTGGTCTTATGAAATAAAACGATTAAGTTTGCATTGTAAAACAACAGCATAAATGAAATCAACACATATTATTCCTCGTACCACATATCTCAACCAACTCATTGAAGCTCGAAACAATGGGATGATTAAAATTGTTACCGGTCTAAGACGAAGCGGTAAATCGTTTCTTTTGGCAAAATTATTTTCAGATTGGCTGAAAGCGAGCGGAGACGACCCCAATATTATCCATATAGCCATGGATGATATGAGAAATTCGGAACTCGTTGACCCACGAAATCTTTTAAGTTATATTGATTCAAAATTGTCTCAACAACATCCCAACTATCTGCTTCTCGATGAGGTGCAAATGGTAGACAACTTTGTTGGGGTACTCAACACCCTGCTACACTACGATAATTTGGATGTCTATGTGACAGGCAGTAATTCCAAATTCCTTTCTAAAGATATAGCGACTGAGTTTCGGGGTCGAGGAGATGAAATCCACATGTGGCCACTTTCATTTGCTGAATTTCATGCCACACAGTCTAAAGACATATATCAGCAGTGGAGAGAATACTATACTTACGGTGGATTGCCCCAACTGTTGTCTCTGCAGTCGGATGAAAGAAAGCGCGAATATCTAAAACGCATTGTAAGAAGTGTGTATGAAAGAGATATATTTGAACGCTATGAAATTCGCAATCCAAATGAATTTGGAGAACTCATGCAAATAGTGGCCTCTTCAATAGGAGCTCCTGTAAATCCCACTAAGTTGGCAAATACATTCTTAAGCGTTAAAAAAGTGAATATTGACAGGCGTACTATAGCCTCTTATCTGGATTATTTGGAAGATGCTTTCTTGATAGAGCGTTCTCTGAAATTCGATATTAAGGGAAAGAAGTATATCAACACCCTAAATAAATATTACTTCTCTGATTTGGGAGTTCGTAACGCTTTACTCGGTTTCCGTCAGATTGAGGAAACCCATATAATGGAAAATGTCATCTACAATACTTTGCGTCAACGTGGAATGCGAGTTGATGTCGGACAGATAGAATATAGGGCAAACAATAAAGAAGGAATAATGGAGAGGAGACGGCTTGAAGTTGATTTCGTCGCCGATACAGGTAACAAAGTTTATTATATACAGAGTGCTCTTGCTATTCCTAATAATGAGAAAATGAATCAGGAAACAGCATCGCTAAAGCGTATAAGTGACGGATATTCTAAAATACTCGTAGTGCGCGATAATATTATGCCTTATCGGGATTCCAATGGATTTGTAGTAATCGGTCTTTTTGATTTTCTTCTTAAGGAGGATTGTTTTGATGTTGTATAAAGAAGCCTTATCGAAGATGCTGTCACCGGATGGTGGCATTATTTCATTATTGTAGAGAGAGATTTCAAAAAACATTGTCGTGGCAGTTTATGAAACCGAATGTCATGTGTCTTACTAACGTATGGCGAACTGAAACGACATAGAAATGCTTTTCAAAGCACATTATCGGCAGATTAACTGACTGCCCAAGGTTTTCGGCATGACGATGAATCGGCGCGAGACATCGGCCATGATTATGACTTCGCCTCTGTCGATGTTTTTGCAAACAAGAGCAGACCCAAACTTTATCGGCGTTTCGTTTAGGAGTGGCGAATAATTGCATGCATAGGTTTTATGCCGTGTTTTTTTGTCCCTTTGGGGTGGGATCAGAAGTTGAGGAGGGGGTAGTGGGCGCGGGCGTAGGGACGGGTGCAGCGGTTGAAGTGCCACCACTCGCTTTTGAGTGGGGTGAAGCCGCCGTGGGTCATGACTTGCCGCAGCAGCCGGCGGTTGGCTTGTTGCTGCTTTGACAATCGTTGCTCGTTGGTGATGTGAGCCTCGGGGCCGAGGTGGTCTACCTTTGTGCCCATGTCAAGCTCGATGCCGTTGTCGTCGACTATCGTTATGTCGACGGCCATGCCATAGTTGTGGAGGCCGCCGCCGTTGCGTGGATTGCTCACATAACGCGCTTTTGATGTGCCTTTGACAACGTCATACATGCGCTTTTGCGCGCTCATGGGCCGAGCTGCGTCATAGATCTTCAGCCGGTAGCCCGGGTGAAGGCGGGTCAGCTCGGTCTGGGCGGCGACGAGCGAACGCATGGCGATAGGGTGGAGGTAGGCTTTTGAAAGGGTCGTGTAGAGTGTCACGCCGGTAAAATTATCGGGACGGGCATACATGAGGTTGACCACCACCTCGGGCAGCGCTGTCGAGACATCGACCATGCCGGCCTCCTCCATCTTTGTGTTGTCGTTGGCCGAGGCGGCGATGAGTGTCGCCAGACCCAAAATCAAGGCGCAGAGTATTTGTTTCATAGTGTAAAAAGAAAGAGCTCTGAAACAATCAGAACTCTCTTAGTAGCGGGGGCAGGACTCGAACCTACGACCTTTGGGTTATGAGCCCAACGAGCTACCACTGCTCCACCCCGCGATGTTTT
>CAYMVS010000007.1:0-57697 GCA_964394205.1 uncultured Muribaculaceae bacterium
ATGGCCTACGGCTATCTCAAGAGCGAGAACGGCGTGCACCGCCTGGTGCGCGTGTCGCCCTACAATGCCCAGGGCAAGCGCATGACCTCGTTTGCCTCGGTGTTTGTCACCCCGCTTGTCGACGACACAATCGAGGTGAAGGTCGACCCGGCCCTGCTGTCGTGGGACACCTTCCGAAGCGGCGGCGCCGGCGGCCAGAACGTCAACAAGGTGGAGTCGGGTGTGCGCCTGCGCTATCAGTTCACCGATCCCTACACCGGCGAGCAGGAGGAGATTCTCATCGAGAACACCGAGACCCGCGACCAACCCAAAAACAAGGAGAACGCCATGCGCCAGTTGCGCTCGATCCTCTATGACAAGGAGCTGCAGCACCGCCTTCAGGAGCAGGCCAAGGTCGAGGCCGGCAAGATGAAAATCGAGTGGGGCAGCCAGATACGCTCTTACGTCTTTGACGACCGCCGCGTCAAAGACCACCGCACCGGCCACCAGACAAGCGACGTTGGTGGCGTGATGGACGGCGATATCGACGGTTTCATCAAAGCCTATCTAATGGAGTTTGCCGGCAATGAAGAGAATTAACGTGATAAAAGTGGGCGGCAAGGTTGTCGAGGAGCCCTCGACGCTTGCCGCGCTGCTTGACCGCGTGACGGCGCTCGACACGCCGGTGGTGATGGTGCACGGCGGCGGCCGCTCGGCGACTGCCTTGGCGACACGCCTGGGCATGGAGACCGTCATGGTAGCCGGACGGCGCGTGACCGACCGCGATATGCTCCAGGTTGTCACGATGGTCTATGCCGGCAGGGTGAACAAGGAGATTGTGGCTCAGCTGCAGGCCAGAGGGGTCAATGCCATAGGGCTTACCGGAGCCGACATGAATCTCATTGTCAGCACCCGGCGCCCGTCGGTCCCGGTCGACTATGGCTTTGTGGGCGATCCCTGCAAAACCAACGCCGGGGCGCTGTCGCTGTTGCTCGACAACGGCTACATGCCGGTGGTGGCCCCTCTGACACATGATGGCAACGGATGCATGCTCAACACCAATGCCGACACCATCTCCCAAACCGTGGCCGTCGCCCTGGCCCGCGCCGGCCACAGCGTCACGCTGACCTACTGCTTTGAAAAACCGGGAGTGCTGGCCAATCCCGACGACGACACGTCGGTGATCGGGTCGATCGACCCCGCCACCTACCGGCAACTCAAGACCGACGGCTCGGTCGGCGGCGGCATGATACCCAAACTCGACAACGCCTTTGCCGCTCTCGACAGTGGCGTGGAGAGTGTCGTGATCACCTCGGCTGAAAACCTTAAGGGGGGCACGGTTGTTAGACTTTAAGACAACTAAATTTCTACCATCATGGCTCTCTGGATCAACATTGTTGGCTATCTCGCCGCCATCTGCATGGTGTGTGGCTACCTGCCGCAGGCCATCTACACCATCAGGACCCGCGACACCGACGGCATCGCCATGCCCACGTTCCTGCTCATGGGTCTGGGCAGCCTGTTTTTTGTCATTCAAGGCATCCTGATTGACAACATCCCGCTGGTGATCACAAACGTCATAACCACAGTGTCGAGCTCGATAGTCTTTGGTATAAAGATCTATAACGACCACTTCAAGAAAAAAACAAATTAACTCATGGAAACAACCCGTCAAGCAAAAATAGCCCGCCTGATTCAAAAGGAACTCAGTGAAATCTTCCGCATGCAGACGGCCAAGATGCCCGGCACACTGGTGTCGGTAAGCTCAGTTCGCGTGTCGCCCGACCTCAGCATCGCCCGCGCCTATCTGTCAGTGTTCCCCTCAGGGAAAGCCCCCGAGGTGATTGAGAGCGTCAACCGTCAGGCCAAGACAATACGCTATGAGCTGGCACAGAAAGTGCGTTATCAGCTGCGCAAAACCCCCGAGCTGTCGTTCTATCTCGACGACTCGCTCGACTATATCGACAAAATCGACAATCTGCTCAAAGAGGACTGACCTTAGTCTGTGAACCTGCCATTCATTATCGCCCTGCGCTATCTGCTGGCCCGCAAGAGCCACCAGGCTGTCAATGTCATCTCGATGATATCGATGGCCGGTATCGCTGTGGCCACCGTAGCGATGGTGGTGGTTATGTCTGTCTTCAACGGTTTCACACAGTTGGCCGCCGACCGCCTCAGCCACATCGACCCCGAGCTCAAGGTGATCCCGCTGCAGGGGAAACTGATAGAGGACGCCGACTCGGTCAGCGCCCTCATCGGGAGCGTCGGCGGGGTGGCCCATGTAGCCCCGGTGATTGAAGACCAGGCGCTTGCCATGTATCACGACCGGCAAACGCCGGTCAACATCAAGGGGGTGCCTCCCCACTATGACGGCAACGTGGTTCCCATCGGGTCGACGGTCATCGACGGCTCGTTTGCCATTGGCGACTGCGCGTGGGCCGAGAGTTCGTCCACCCCCTCGGTGATAAGTGTCGGAGTGGCCATGCAGCTCGGGGCGCGTCCGGGCTTCTATGACCCGTTGACAATCTTCGTGCCCCGGCGCCGGGCCCGTTACAACCCGGCCAATCCCGCCGCCTCGTTTACCGCCGACACCACTGTGGTGACCGGCGTCACACAGGTCAACCAGTCGGAATATGACGTTGACTACATTTTTGTAGACCTCGATGTGGCCCGTGACCTTTTTGAGGTGTATGACGCGGCGACAGCCATCGAGGTTTCACTGACCCCGGGGGCTCAGCTTGACGATGTTCACCGGGAGCTGACACGGCTGCTCCGCCCCACCCTCAAGGTGCTCGACCGGCACCAACAGCAGGAGCAGGCATTCCGCATGATCAACATCGAGAAATGGGTCACCCTCCTGATGCTCGTGTTTATCCTTGTCATCGCCTCCTTCAACATCGTCTCGACCCTGTCAATGATAATCATCGACAAGCGGCCGAGCCTGTTGCTGCTCAGCGCCCTCGGGGCGCCTCGGCGCATGCTGGCCCGCATCTTCATGCTCCAGGGATGGATGGTGTCGCTCATCGGCGGCCTGGGGGGAACAATCATCGGGGTTATCCTTTGTCTGGCTCAGCAATGGGGCGGTTTTATCAAAATCGCCGGCAATGCCGACAACCTCTCGATCGACACCTACCCGGTCAGGGTGATGCCTGTCGACCTTCTTGTCATTTTGCTTACCGTCGCCCTGATCGGCCTCGCCACCGGCTTTGTCTCGACCCGGTTTCTCCCGCGCCGCCGCTGACCCGGCCCTGCGTCACCATCGGGTAAAAAACAAAAAGGGTGTCTCGCGACACCCATATTTTGTTTCTTTTAACCTTAAATCTAATACCATGAAAAAACACAGTGCAAATACAGTAATTATACAACTATAACAACGGGGAGTGGCGATGGTTTGACCCAATTTATGAATTAACTTTTTTTAACAGTTTGGTTAAGAAAAAGTAACTAATTTTGAGGTCGACAATCGAGGGGTGGGCCGCTCAGTTGACGACACATTCCTCATTGAGGCAAACAAGCCTGATAGACAATGGCTTAGCCATTATGGTTGAAATTTGTGGCTCACATTCACTTATAACCACTCTACCCCCTATTTATACGCCATGGGAGCAAAAATTCTTGTTATCGACGACGAAGAGTCATTGTGTGAAATCTTAAAATACAATCTTTCAAAGGAAGGATATGATGTTGACACGGCCTACAGCGCTGAGGAAGCATTGCAGATGGACCTCAGCGTTTATGACCTGTTTATCGTTGACATCATGATGGAACATCTGAGCGGTTTTGACTTTGCCAAGCGTGTCCGAAACGTCCCGTCAACCGAGGAGACCCCGATAATCTTCTGCTCGGCGCTCAACGGCGAGGATGACACGGTGATAGGACTGAATATCGGAGCCGACGACTATATAACCAAGCCCTTTGTGATTGGCGAGGTGCTGGCCAGAGTGCGTGCCGTGTTACGGCGCAGCCAAGCCAAAAACGCCCGCCTGGCAAACACAGCCAACAGCTCCATCTATGAGCCCGACATAAAATTCCGCGACCTGCGCCTCGACCTTAACGAGAAAATCGGGTATCTTAACAATGTGCCGGTCAACCTGACCAAAACCGAGTTTGAGATACTCCAATTCTTCCTCACCCATCGCAACCGCATCTACACACGCGAGGAGATCATTGCCAACGTGTGGCCCGACAATGGCAACGTAACCATCAGGACAATTGACACCAACATCACCCGTCTTCGCAAAAAGATCGGAGACTACGGCAACAACATCGTCACTCGATTAGGTTTCGGTTATGGCTTTAAGGAGACGTATTAAATTCCAGTGGCGACTCTTTATACCCGTCTATTTGCTCACGATAGCGATTGTGGGCAGCGTGTTCTATTACCACATCTATCACGAGGGTGAGCTCAAGACCGACCTTGTGCACGATCAGCTCAACGCCGTCAACGGCCGCATCATCGAGGCATACGAGAAAAACATCGACCTGCACCAATACATGCAGTTCATGGAGCGGTTTTACAACAACACAATGTTTGACGAGCTCAGAGTGTCGGTGTATCGCAGTGACGGCACCCCCATCTACAACCTCGGAGACCTGATACCGCTCGACATCTCGACCCACGACTATGACAGCGACGACACGCGCGCGGGCAAGACCGGCCGCTCCAAGATGTCAAGCAATGATAAAAGCCAGCTCTTCTACCTCTCGGAGGTGCAGAGCAACGACGGCATGATCACAGTGCTCACCGCGATGCCGCTCACACTGTCGATCACCGACGCCATCAGCTACAACACCGACATCTGGTTCCTGCTGATATTCCTGCTCATCGCAGCCACGGCCGTGCTCTACTACTCGACCCGCTTCCTGACACGCAACATCGTGCTGATGCGCGACTTTGCCCGCAGGGCGGCAAAGCAGGAAGTCATCGACCCCAACTTCAACTTCCCCCACGACGAGCTGGGCGACATATCACGCGAGATTGTCGCTCTCTATTCCGACAAGGCAAAAGCCCTTGCCCGCAGCGAGCGCGAGCACGCTATCGCCCTGAATGCCGTCAACGAGAAAGCGCGGGTCAAACGAGAGCTCACAAACAACATCAACCACGAGCTCAAGACACCGATCGGCGTCATCAGAGGGTATATCGACACCATCCTGGCCGACCCCGACATGGACCCCAAACTGCGTCAGAACTTCCTGGAGCGCACCCGCAACAACGTCGAGCGTCTGTGCTCGCTGATGGATGACGTCTCGACAATGACCCGGCTTGAAGACGGCTCGTCGACAATACCATTGTCCGAGGTCGACTTCCATGACATTATCTACAACATCGACAGCGACTTTGAGGTAACCGGTATGGCTCCCGGCATGACGTTTGACTATTTTATACCCGTCAACTGCCGGGTGCATGCCAACGAGAGCCTTCTGCAAGGCATGTTGCTCAACCTGATACGCAACGCCGGCCTCCACTCCCAAGGCACCGAGATTTCACTTCGCGTCATCTCCGAGTCATCAAAATTCTACACATTCTCCTTTGCCGACAATGGCCGCGGCGTGCCTGAAGAGAGCATACCACACCTGTTTGAACGTTTCTACCGCGTCGACTCGGGACGGTCGCGCAAAGTCGGAGGCACCGGCTTGGGATTGCCGATTGTCAAAAGCACAATCGTGTCTATGGGAGGCACCATATCGGTGCACAATCGCTCGACCGGCGGCCTGGAATTTGTATTCACCCTCGCCAAGTGGAATCCCGAGACAAACGCCGACAAGACAGCCCCTGCAAAAAAGACAGAAACCGACAAATAACAGCCCGTCATTGTCTTTAAGCTCTAAAAAATTTTGTCCTTTTTGTCCAAGCCTTTTTGTTTAAGCCTTATACATTTATGTATAAGTTCATTCAAAAAGTTTATTCAAACACTTTCAGCTCGGCCTCGGGCCCGAGATTAAACAGCATGTCTATGATTGACAGCCCGGGAATGTAGCCGAGTTGGTTCATCCTCACCTGATAATAAGGCGGGAGCGGGGGCAACGGGTCAATGCCGGAATAATCGGTCACAGGCATGTCGCGGGGTGGCTGCCTGTGCTCAAGATGAAGGAGTTGGCAGATCAAGCCGTGCAGACACTCGTCGAGCTCGGTTATCTTTTCACACTCACCCTCAGCTCTCGGTTGAAAAAAGGGTAAAAAGCGGTCGGCATAAAACTCAAAGAAGGGAGTCCGGCCGTAGGCGCTCTCAATTGTGTTCCACATCGGGGTCCACCAACCGTCGTGGGTTGACACCCTTATGTCGCTCCAACGGCTCCTGCTACTGCCTTTGGCGATAGGCACAGTGAGGGTCAACGCTCCATGTGTATCGGCAATCACCGCTCTGTGCACCTCTTTCTGCCTCTTGTTGAATGGCCGGTCGACATCGACCACCACATATCTGTATCGTGCCGCCACCCGATAATAGTCAATGTCGGGCAAAAACCGAGGTGGCAGCCTAAGGGCCACATTCTCAATCAGCTCGGGTCGACGTGGTTTCATTGGGCGAAGTCTATCTTCTCGTCGGGATTTGCACGACGCAGTATGCGGTCGGTTCTGATTTTCCCGTCAAAGAGACCCTTGTCTTTGTCAAAAGAGGTTAAAATTATCATCGGCTTGCCAACGATGTGGTCTTCGGGCACAAAGCCCCAGTAGCGTGAATCAAGCGAGTTGTCACGATTGTCGCCCAACATGTAGTAGTAGTCCATGCCGAAGGTGTAGTAGGGGGCCGGTTTATTGTCAATATAGACGGTGTCTCCATCGAGACGGGCGTCAAAATGCCCTTCATAATTGCGTATGCAGCGCTCATAGATGGGCCATGTGGTCGAGTCGAGCTTGACGGTGCTGCCACGGTGAGGGATATAGATGCCGGTGTGTGTGACACCGTCGGTTGTCGACTTCAGGTTGAGGGCATAGTTGGCCCGTGTCCAGTCTTTGGAGAGAGCAAGCGGGTGGAGGAATGTGCCGACCTCGGGGGTGGGGTCAAACCGTTTGACAGTGGCTTTATACTCTTTTTCAAGAGTCTCGACCATGGCTCGCGTCAATGGAAGATAGTAGAGCGGGCGGCGGGGGTTTGAGGTGTCAAAGCCAAACCGGTCAAGACCGCTGTAATCCTCATCGCTGGTGTTCAGCAAGTGGCGGTCGTCAGCCGACACGCCGAGCTGCTCAAAGAGCCGGTCGGTGACAGCTATCCCCTCGGGGAACTGAACCCAGTAGTCAAACTGCTGATTGACGGGCTGTCGGAGGGGACGGTCGTTGATATAGACAACGCCGTCTCTGATAGAGAATGTCTCGCCGGGCAAACCGATGCATCGCTTGACATAATTTTCACGGCGGTCAACGGGGCGATAGACGACATCACCAAATGTCACCTTGTCATTGTTGACCACATTGCGTCCGTAATAATTTATGAGCGAGTAGTAGTCACCCATCATCTGCACCTTGAGCGCCACGGTGTCGCCTGCCGGAAAGTTGAAGACCACGATATCGCCTCTCCCGACTTTTCCGAAGCCTTTCAGGCGATGATATTTCAACTGAGGTGTCTCGATGTAGCTTTTGGTATCGACAATCGGCAGGGTGTGCTGCACAAGGGGGAAATGGATGGGGGTTTGAGGCACTCTTGGCCCGTAGGCCATCTTGTTGACCCACAAGTAGTCGCCAACAAGCAACGACTTCTCGAGCGACGACGAGGGTATCTGATAGTTCTGCCCGATAAAGGCAAACACAAAGTAGACCAAAACAAGGGCATAGACGATCGCGTCGACCCAGCTCATCACGGCTCTGACCGTTTTGTTCTTGCTCTTTTTCCACCATGTCAGGGGGATGTAGCCGGTGATATAGATATCAAAGAGCAACAGCCAGAACAGGGCCACCCACCATGTGCCGAGCCAAATCACCCAGGCAAAGAAAATCACCGACACGATGGCAAAACGTATCCAGCGTGTCTTTTGGTTTTCTTTTACGCGTCTTATAAAGTCGTCTTTTATATTGTCAGTTGACTTCTCACTCATAAACAACAATTTAAATCATATAAAACTTTGGGGTCGGGTATCCCGTGGCCAACCGTCGGCCGGGCGCCGCCATCGCCCCCTCGTCTCCAACCGTTTGGGCTGAAAGAAAATCAATTGACAAAGGTAGTTCAAAATCGCCGGCCGTTTATATAATAAATGTTAAAAGCGCGTGGCCAAAAGACACCCGGGGCAAAAATTTGGATATTTCCCGTCAGTTCACTACCTTTGTCTGTTGTCTTTGTAACAAATACAAATATTGAAAAATATGACATTTGCGCAAAAGTGTAATGTGGCATTTGACGATGCCACCGCCCGTTATCATGTGACCGACGATGTGGATGCAGTGGCCGTCAACCCCTACCCCCAAGGCACGGTGGAACACACCCTTTGGGCAAAAAACTGGATTGACGCCGTGCAATGGCATCTTGAAGATATAATACGCGACCCCGACATCGACCCCGTTGAGGCACTGGCCATCAAGCGCCGCATCGACCGCTCCAACCAGGAGCGCACAGACATGGTCGAGCAGCTTGACTCTTATTTCCTGGACCGGTACAAAGATGTGAAACCACTTGAAGGGGCCACATTCAACACCGAGTCGCCGGCATGGGCCATAGACCGCCTGTCGATTCTCGCGTTAAAGATTTACCACATGCGCGCCGAGGTGGAGCGCACCGATGCCGATGCCGCCCACATTGCCCGATGCCGCGCCAAGCTCGACATCCTCGGTCAGCAACGCGACGACCTGACCGCCGCCATCGACCGGTTGCTCGACGACATAGCTTCCGGAAACCGCTACATGCGTGTCTACCGTCAGATGAAGATGTACAACGATCCCGACACAAATCCGGTTCTTTATGGCACCGGAAAAAAATGAGAGTCGGACGGTGCTCGTCACCCGGTTTTCGGCGATAGGCGATGTCGCCATGACCATCCCCACGGTTTATGCCGCGGCGCGTGCCAATCCCGGGACGCGCTTTGTCGTTGTCACCCGCAGCCGGTTGGCCCCGATATGGATCAATCCCCCGGCCAACGTGACCGTCGAGGGTGTCGACCTGTCTCAATACAAGGGTCTTGCCGGGATCAGGAGGCTCACCCGCCGGCTGATTGAGAAATACCGGCCCGCGGCCATGGCCGACCTTCACGACGTGTTGCGCACCAAAGTGATGCGTCTGACAGCGCGGATGGCTGGATTGCGCGTGGCCCATATCGACAAGGGTCGCGCCGACAAACGCCGGTTGACACGGCTCGGGGCGGTTGCCGGCCCCCAGCTGCAACCGATGGCCTCGCGCTATCGCGATGTTTTTCACCGGTTGGGCATCATCGTCGGGCCAACCGACGATGCGCTGACAATCCCGGCCTCCATCGACCTCCCTATCGAGCTCCCCCGGGAGTGCCCGTTGATTGGCATAGCCCCCTTTGCCGCCCATCCCGGCAAGATATATCCTCTCGACAAGCTCAAAGAGGTCGTCAGGCTGATTGTCAAGGAGCGCCCCGAGGCGAGAATATACTTCTTTGGCGGCGGCGATGAGGAGTCAAGGCAGATTGCCGCGCTGACCGAGATGTTTGCACCGGTGGCCACGTCGGTTGCCGCTCTCCATCTCGGCTTTGCCGCCGAGATGGCCCTGATGAGCCGCCTTGACGTGATGCTTACCATGGACTCGTCAAACATGCACCTGGCGCGCCTTGCGGGCACACGCGTGGTCAGCGTCTGGGGGGCGACCCACCCCGCGGCCGGTTTCTGCCCCCAGGGGGTGCAGGTGATACAGCGGGCCTCGCTTGAGTGCCGCCCGTGCTCGGTCTACGGCGACCGGCCGTGCCGCCTGGGCCACCCGTCATGTCTCGACATCGACCCTCACTCGATTGCCAACCAGATACTCTCTCAAATCAACAGGAAATGAACGACGATTTTAACATACGCCAGGCCGGTATGCCATCGGCCGGGAGCGACAAAGATATTGAGAAGGCTCTCCGTCCCGACGAGTTTGCCTCATTCAACGGTCAGGAAAAGATTGTTGAAAACCTCAAGATCTTTGTCCAGGCGGCCAAGATGCGCGGCGAGGCTCTTGACCACCTGCTGCTTCACGGCCCCCCGGGTCTGGGCAAAACCACTCTCAGCAACATTGTCGCCAATGAGCTTGGTGTGGGATTCAAGGTCACCTCGGGCCCGGTGCTCGACAAGCCGGGCGACCTGGCCGGCATACTGACGTCACTCGACAAAAACGACGTGCTCTTTATCGACGAGATACACCGGCTCAGCCCGGTGGTTGAGGAATACCTCTACTCGGCGATGGAAGACTACCGCATCGACATAATGATCGACAAAGGCCCCGGCGCACGGTCGGTCCAGCTCACCCTCGAGCCATTCACTCTCGTTGGCGCGACGACCCGCAGCGGCCTTCTGACCTCGCCGCTGAGGGCGCGTTTTGGCATAAACTGCCATCTTGAGTACTACGACCACACTGTGCTCGAGCGTATCCTCAAGCGCTCGGCGGCGCTGCTGCATGTGCCCATGACGGCCGAGGCAGCCCACGAGATCGCCCGCCGCTCGCGGGGCACGCCACGTATCGCCAACTCGCTGTTGCGCCGTGTGCGCGACTTCGCCCAGGTGAAAGGCTCTGGCGCCATCGACCCCGATATTGCCCGCTTTGCCCTCGAGGCGCTCAACATTGACCAATACGGGCTCGACGAGATCGACAACAAAATTTTGACAACCATCATCACAAAGTTTGGTGGAGGCCCTGTGGGACTGACCACCATCGCCACGGCCCTGGGTGAAGACCCCGGGACAATCGAGGAGGTCTATGAGCCGTTCCTCATCAAGGAGGGCTTTATACGTCGCACCCCCCGCGGTCGCGAGGTCACCGAGCTGGCCTACACCCATCTCGGGGCGTCGCGCGCCGGCGGCCACGGGAGTCTGTTTGATTAATCATCAATCTGTCAAGCAACGCTTAAGTTTATGGCATCTGTCAAATCTCTTGTCAAAGATACAGCCATCTATGGCCTGAGCAGCATCATAGGCCGGTTTTTGAACTGGTGTCTCGTGCCGCTCTACACGGCCATGTTTGCCACGGCACAATATGGCGTCGTAACATACATCTATGCCATTGTCGCTCTGGCTCTTATCGTATTGACCTACGGTATGGAGACCGGTTTTTTCAGGTTTGCCAACCATGACCGGTATGACAACCCGATGGAGGTCTACTCGACATCGCTCATCTCACTGTCGGTGTCGTCGGTGGTGTTTGTGGCGCTGGTGATGATTTTCCTTCAGCCCGCCGCCACGGCCATGCACTGTGGCGACCACCCCGAGTATATCGCCATGATGGGTGTCGCCGTGGCGATCGATGCCTTCACCTGCCTGCCGTTCAGCTTTTTGAGATACAAGAGACGCCCTATGAGGTTTGCGACCTTGAAACTGGTCAACATCGGTCTCAACATCGGTCTCAATCTCCTGTTTATCCTTGTGTGCCCCTGGCTCTATGCCCAGGCGCCGGCCACGGTGTCATGGTTTTACGACCCCACGATGGGTATCGGATATATTTTCCTGGCAAACCTGATCTCGTCGGCCGCCACGCTGCTGCTCATGATTCCCGAGCTGAGAGGCTTTCCCTGGCGCTTCAACCCGACCCTCTGGCGGGAGATGATCACCTACTCTTTCCCGCTGCTCATACTCGGCATCGCCGGCATCATGAACCAGACCATCGACAAGATTCTGCTGCCGTCACTGGTGGCCGACAAAGCCGATGCCATGTCACAGCTCGGCATCTATGGGGCCAACTATAAGATCGCCATCGTGATGGTGATGTTCATCCAGGCTTTCCGTTTTGCCTACGAGCCGTTCATCTTCGCCCAAAACCGCGAGCAGGGGGGCGACAAGCTGCAGGCCTACCGCGACGCCATGAAATATTTCGTCATATTTGCGATGGTCATCTTCCTCGGGGTGATGTTCTACATCGACATTCTCAAATATTTCATCTCTCCGCGCTATTTCAGCGGGTTGAAGGTTGTCCCGATCATCATGATAGCCGAGTTTTTCTTTGGCGTGTTCTTCAACCTGTCGCTATGGTACAAGCTGACCGACCGCACCATCTGGGGCGCGTGGTTCTCGCTGGGCGGCCTTGCCGTGACCCTCGCGCTCAACATCCTGATGGTGCCCCATATCGGCTATATGGGGTGTGCCTGGGCCGCCTTGGGCTGCTACGGCTCAATGATGGTTGCGAGCTACCTCGTTGGGCGCGTCAAGTACCCGATAGGCTACAATGTGCCGCGCCTTTCATTCTACTTTGCCATCGCCATCGCTCTCTATGGGCTGTCAATACTCATCGCGACCGGCAATCACTGGCTCGACATGGCCATACGCACCCCCCTGCTGCTTGCCTACCTGCTGCTGGTAGCCCGCCGTGAAAAAATCTCAATCCCTAAACGACTCAAGATATGACAAACCTCGTCAGGCAAATAAAGCAACTGATGGTCAGCTACTTCTCGTTGAGCGACTACATCATCCCCCAGGCCGAGACCGAGGCAGCCATACGCGAGGGTGTCTCCTTCAGGGGCACAAACATCATCATCCTGATTGTAGCCATCCTCATCGCCTCGCTTGGACTTAACACAAACTCGACCGCCGTCATCATCGGCGCCATGTTGATCTCGCCCCTGATGGGCCCCATCATAGGCATCGGCCTGGGTGTCGGCATCCAGGATTTCAACCTGTTGAAACTCTGCCTGCGCAATCTTTTCATGGCTGCCGTCTTCAGTGTCATAGCCTCAACACTCTACTTCCTCATCTCACCCGTCAGCGAGGGTCACAGCGAGCTCTTGGCCCGCACGTCGCCAACGATCTATGACGTGCTGATCGGCTTTTTTGGCGGCGCCGCCGGCATCATCGGCATTGCAAGCCGCTCAAAGGGAAACGTAATACCCGGCGTTGCCATCGCCACCGCCCTGATGCCGCCGCTCTGCACCGTGGGTTATGGAATCGCGACATGGCAACCGGTCTACTTCCTGGGGGCCGCCTATCTGTTTCTGATCAACTCGGTCTACATCGCCCTGGCCACATTCATCGGCGTCAAGCTGATGAACTTCAACAGCAGCCCCATGGCCGACACCACGCGCTCCCGGCGTGTGCGCCGTCTCATCTATGTCATCGCCATAATCGTCATGCTGCCGAGCATCTACATGACCTGGCGCATGATAACACAGGCCAATTTCAACTCGCGGGCCTCGGCATTTGTCAGCCAGGAGTGCCATTTCCCCGACACTCAGGTGCTGAGCCACAGCGCCCGTGTTGTCGACGGCGTCAAGACCATCGGATTGACACTGATCGGCCGCCCGCTCCCGGTCGACTCTCTTGAGCTGGCTCTGTCGTCGCGCCTGCGCTTCTACGGCCTGCAGGGGGCCCGCCTTGACATCTTTCAGGGCAACGGGCTCGACAGGGCCGGGACAGGACAGCAGCCCGCAGCCGGCGACAACAGCAATGTCTACCTGATAGCACAGTCGACCATCACACGCCAGCAAACCACCATCGACTCGCTCAAGGCGGTTCTCGCCATGCGCCAGAGCGCCGACACCATAGGGGGAGCGCTCTCGCCCGAGGTGAAGGTCATATTCCCCTCGGTCGAGCAGATCGCCGTCTCGCGGGCCGTTTTTGCCGATGTCGACAAGAGCGGGCGGCTCGACACGGTCAATGTCGCCTTGGTCAGGTTCTCGTCGCCGATGCCCGCCGCTCAGCGCGACAAGCTGAAAAGCTATCTCGAGGCCCGGCTGGGACTGAAAGAAATCGCCATCGTTGTAATGTAACTCTTTAATATAGACACAGTAAAATTTATGGAAGAAAATGCCCGCCCCCTGCGAGTAGTATTGGTCAATCACAGCGACACCCTCGGTGGAGCGTCAATCGTCACCTCCCGCCTGCTTGAAGCCCTGCGCGACCGTGGAGTCGATGCCCGCCTGATTGTCTATACACAAACACAGCGCGACGTTTCCTACATCACAAAACTCTCGACCCGCTACCGGCGCGCCCTCAAGTTTGTCGCCGAGCGGGCCGTCATTTACATGCGCAACGGTTTCAACCGCGACAACCTCTTCAAGGTCTCCATTGCCAACACCGGCACATGGCTTCACCGCCACCCGTGGATAAAAGAGGCCGACATCATTGTGCTCAACTGGATAAACCAGGGGATGCTCTCGCTCAACGGGCTCAAACGCCTCGGCCGCCTTAACAAACCAATAGTGTGGACACTTCACGACATGTGGTGTCTGACCGGTATCTGTCACCATGCCCTTGAATGTGAGAACTATAAACAGGAGTGTGGCCAATGCCAGTTTCTCACCGGCCGCTCCTCCACCGACCTCTCCCACTCCATCTGGAAGAAAAAACAGCGCGTCTATGACCGTGTGCCCATCCACTGGGTGCCCGTCTCCAACTGGCTTGCCGACTGCTGCCGCCAAAGCTCGCTGTTGAGAAACCGGCCGACGACGGTCATACCCAACGTCTTTCCGACCGAGTCGTTTTTCACCGACTCGTGGGTTGAGCGGTCAACGCTCGGCCTGCCGCGCGAAGGCCGGCTGATACTCTTCGGGGCAGCGCGCATCGACAACCCCATCAAGGGCATAAACTATGCCATCGATGCCCTCAACTATCTGTTTGACAACGACCCCGAGCTGTCGTCAAACACCACCGTCGTCTTTTTTGGCGCCATACGCCACCGCGCGCTCCTCGACCGCCTGCGTTTCCCCCATGTGCATCTTGGGCGCGTCAGCGACCCCATGCGGCTCAGGCGGCTCTATGCCTCGGCCGACGTCGTCCTGTCGACATCCCTCTACGAGACCCTGCCGGGCACTCTCATCGAGGGATTGGCTGCCGGCTGCCTCCCCGTCACCTTTGACCGCGGTGGCCAACGAGACATCGTCGACCATCTAAAGAACGGATATATAGCCAGATATAAAGATATTGAAGATGTAGCCGCCGGCATCGTGTGGGCTCTCAACCAAAACGTCGACCGCGAGGCGCTGCATCGCGACATCGACCGCCGTTTTGGCCCCGACACTGTCGCCACCCGCTACATCGACCTGTTCAACCAACTGGTCAAGGAGCACCGCCGGTAAACCCTCTGCCTCCATTCCTTTTGAGCACGGAAAGCCACGGTAATGTCGCGATGGTCGACATCACGAGACGGCCCTCCACGATGATGGTAACACAATTTTTGTGATAAGCCGCATGCCTTCAGATGCGCGGGGATCTCACATGCGCCGTGAAAGCAAACGCGAGTCCCCATTGGGGACGTCTCACGATAGCGTGTACCGCGGTCGTCCTCGCAATATGGGCATCGAAGATGTCCAATAGCCTGCCAATTCTCCTTTAAGTTGTTCCACTTGCCCGGTCCCGGTGGTGGGATGATTCTGTAGCTCCATGAACAAGCCGGCAATCTTTTTTAAAATTTTCTTTTGACCTGATTTCTTCCACTCCTTCAGATGTTTTTCAGCTTCAGGCAGCAAAATTAAATCATAAATCATACTTCCAATAAAGCTTTGATCTCATCCATTGAGTATGCACGACCTTTCCCGGCTTTCATTTCCTCGATACCTCGACGCAGCTGTGCCATATTTTCCGGGTCGTTATACCACGGGTCACCTGATGGCGATGGGTTTTCACTTATATCCACCGAGATTGTGTTTGCCTTGTTGATTAGGAGGGTCTCAATATAATTCTTCAAACTTCTTCCCTGAGCGACGGCCATGATTGACAGCTTTTGTAACGTCTCGACGGGTAGATCAATATTTTTACGCTTGATATTTAACGCAGTTGCCATAATGTCACTTTTACATGTTTCATATAACGCAAAGTTATATAATATACATAATATACACAACACTCTCACAAGAAAAGTTCAATTAAACACACTAATGGTGAAAGCTCCATTGATAAAGATGGGGGTAGCGCAATCGGTATCCCGGCAAATGCTCCCGGCTGCTAAGGCGCCATGCAATAGGCATTTCGAATAGGCATTTCGGCTGCAATCAAATCAAATTTTCGAGTGAAATGTTTGGGATTTAAAATTTAGTTGCTACCTTTGCAGTCGGGTAAGTCCTACACGACCAGCTCCCCGGGCACTCCGCCAGGTCTTGACCGAAGCAACGGACCCGGGTTGAGCGGTGCGATGTAGATCGCTTACCCTTTTTTATATCCCTGCCTCATTGAGAGGACTATCCCCCATGCCCCCCGAGACTATAACCGCTGCACACCCGGCAAAATGATAGATTCCGAATTATATTATGACGCTGTCGACCTGCTCAAGGCCCTGATATCGACACCGCGCGAAAGCCGCCACGAGAACGAGGCCGCCACGCTGGTTGAGCAATGGCTCGCCGGCCACGGGCTTAAACCACAACGACTTCACAACAATGTGTGGACAGTCGACCCCGACTATGACCCCTCGCGCCCCACCGTGCTTTTAAACTCCCACATCGACACCGTGGGTGTTGTGGAGGGTTGGAGCCATGACCCCTACGAACCCGTCGAGACCCCCGAGGGGCGGCTCTACGGCATAGGGAGCAACGATGCCGGCGGCCCGTTGGTGTCACTCATGGCAACCTTTGTCGCCCTGGTTGAGCAACCCCGCGCCGTCAACTTCATCTTTCTGGCCTCGGCCGAGGAGGAGGTGAGCGGGGCCAATGGCATCGGAAGCGTGTTGCCATGCCTGGGCAAGATCGACCTGGCGGTGGTTGGCGAGCCCACCTCGATGCGCCCGGCCGTGGCCGAGCGAGGACTGATGGTGCTCGACGGTGTGGTAAAAGGGGAGTCGGCCCACGCCGCCCACAATGAGGGCATCAACGCCATCTATAAGGCATTGCCGGTTGTCGGACGCCTGCGCGACATCACTTTTGAGCGCATCTCGCCAACTTTAGGTCCCGTCAAGGTGACAGTCACCGGCATAACGGCCGGCACACGCCACAACATTGTGCCGGGAGAGTGCCGGCTTGTGGTCGATGTGAGAACAACCGATGCCTACACCAATGAGCAGACACTTGAGCTGATACGCCACGCCGCCGGCGACGACATCGAGCTGACACCGCGCTCAACGCGCCTCCAGCCATCGTTTATCCCGCCGTCACATCCCCTGGTCACACGGGCGAGAGTGCTCGGTTTAGAGCCATTTGGCTCCCCCACGCTCAGCGACCAGGCCCTGCTGCGCGTCCCATCCATCAAGATAGGCCCCGGCGACAGCCGCCGTTCCCACACCCCCAACGAGTTCATCACCCATGACGAGCTGCGCGAGGGCATCGACATCTACCACACCCTCCTGTCAGGCCTGAAACTCTGAAACCCCGACCCATAACATCGCCTCTCACGAGGCTCCATCTCTATATTTCACGACAATCCCCGGGCTCGCCAAGGCTTCGCCCGGGGTTCCACATAATCACGCGCCGCCGGCGCTCTGTCGACACCGGGCACCGATCGACCACCTCGGGGCTTTATCCTCCCGGCTCTGTTAACCACCGGCCCTGTCAGCTGACCGGATTTATCGCAAATGGATGAAAAATCAGGGGGCAGACACCATTGACATCGTGTCTGCCCCCTCTGATTTGTTGGTTCTGAAAGGATTTGTTACATATCCCAAATGAGATACATGGCGCCCCAGGTGAAACCGGCACCAAAGGCGGTGAGGATGATTTTGTCGCCCTTCTTGAGGATATGTTTGTTCTGATCAAGACAGATGGGAATCGAGGCGGCCGATGTGTTGCCCACATTCTCGATGTTGACCAACACCTTTGAGTGGTCGATGCCGGCGCGCGAGGCAACGGCCTCGATGATGCGCAAATTGGCCTGGTGGGGCACGAGATAATCAACCTCTTCCATCGACAGGTTGTTGCGACCGGCGACCTCGAGCGTCGACTCGAGCATGTCGGTCACGGCATGCTTGTAGACCGCGCGGCCATCCTGGAACAGATAGTTCTGACCGGCCTCTACCGTCTCGACTGTCGTCGGGAGCACCGAGCCGCCAGCCGGCATGAGCAGGTGGTCACGGCCCTCGCCATCGACGTGGAACACACCGTCGATGACACCTACGAGCTCTTCGGTCGGCTCAACGAGGACACAGCCGGCACCGTCGCCAAACAGCGGGCACGTGGCGCGGTCCTTATAGTTGACCATTGACGACATTTTCTCGGTGGCCACAACGATCACTTTCTTGTAGATGCCGGCGCGCACGTAGGCATTGGCATCCTGCAGGGCCACGATAAAACCGGCACAGGCAGCCTGAATGTCATAACCGTAGGTCTTGTCGAGGCCGAGTTTCTTTAATATAACCGAGGCTGTCGACGGGAATCGGTAGTCGGGGTTGGAGGTGGCACAGATGAGCAAATCGATCTCCTCGGGGTTGACGCCGGTCGACTCGATGAGTCGCTTGACGGCCTCGGCGCCCATGTAAGAGGACCCTTCGCCATCCATCTTGAGGATGCGACGCTGCTTGATGCCCACACGTGTTGTTATCCACTCGTCGTTTGTGTCGACCATCTGTGAGAGCAT
Source organism: uncultured Muribaculaceae bacterium (assembly GCA_964394205.1). GTDB lineage: Bacteria > Bacteroidota > Bacteroidia > Bacteroidales > Muribaculaceae > HGM05190. Next base: position 18,536 of record CAYMVS010000007.1, read on the forward strand.
CTCGTTGTCGAGTATGTCATCGGGCAGGTAAGAGGCTATGCCTGAAATTCTTGCGTTCATGTTGGGGTAATTTGATCTTGATTGCACCCGTGTCCACTCCCCTCGGGGGGGGAGCGCCTTTACGGTAAAGGACCTGGCGGTGCCGGCGGTCTTTACAGATCCCGGGTGCATTGACAGTTAAACGCGCCGGGCATGACGCTCAACGGGCGGCAATCGGAAAGGTTACTATTTTTCACAACAATCTCCCGGGCAAAACGGCATCCCTCCGGTTTGGCGGATTGCACGTTTGCCCGGGAGATTGTTTGCTCGGCGAGAACTGTCTCGTTGATAAAATCTTAGATAGCGGCCTCTTTTACAATAGCCTGCTTGCCGCGATAGTAGCCACACTCGCCACAAACGGTGTGATACAGGTGCCATGCGCCACAATTGGGGCATAGTGCAAGCGTGGGAACAACAGCCTTGTCATGGGTGCGGCGCTTGGCTGTGCGGGTCTTTGATTGTTTGCGTTTAGGATGTGCCATTGTTTTGTATAGTTTATTTTGTTTATATTTTGCAAGCTTTCTTAAAGTTTGACAGCGCGTTGATTGACCGACATTGAAACGAGGCTCGCCGCCTCCCGCGTCATCCTGCCGCCGCCCGACCTTTAACTTTTCGCTTGCCGAAAAGTATTGTTCACTTAAGATTTTTCAAGGCATCCCACCTCGGGTCGACCTGACCCTCGCCGGGGTTATCCTTGTTGTCGTCCATCTGGTCAATCTCGTCGATAAGTTGCTCGGCCATCGGGTCGGCGTCGCCTGCACGGTGTTTTTTCAGAAGAGCGCTCATGGCGCGGTTGCATTGCCCCATCGGGTGCACATGCTTGATCGGTATGGCTAGCGACACCGTGTCATATATCATGTATGATACATTCAGATAGCGGTCGGAGGCCGGAATCTCCAGCACATCGTCGCTGTCATCACAGTATCGGTCGCCGATCTTGACCGTGATATTGTAGCCCGCGTCGATAGGCCACGGCATCTCGTCAAGACAGCGGTCACACAAAACTGTCACCGTCCCGTCAATCTTGAAACACATCTCATAGAGGTCATGATTGTGGTTAACCTCGACCTTGACAGCAAGGTCGGCGTCGCGCACATCAGCACTCTCCATGTCGTCAAAGAATTTTTTACCAAGATGATACTCAAACACTTGAGTACCCTCAGGCATTCCTTGAAGGGCGATTTTATATTCTGAAAACTTACCCACGTGATTGGTCAATTGAAAAAACGGTGCAAATTTAGTAAACAATTGATAAACATGCAAGTTTTATTTCCACAAAAAAATCTGGCATATATACTTATAAATAAATGTACAAGGCCCGGACAAAAATTTTCAGGGTTGGACAAACAAAACGATGACAGCGTAGCTGCCTGATGACCGACAACCCGGCTTGGGCAGCTACGCTGTTGTTGACTTGTGAGATTTACATTACTTTGGTGGCGGTGCCGTCGACCTTGACGATGAAGATGCCACGGGGCAGGGGTGTGTCGAGGCTGTACATGCGCCCGTCAACCGAATAGACGGCGGCATGGCGGTAGTCTCCGGTGATGACTACGCGACGGTCGGCATCGAGGGTCACAACGGGGGTTGTCATCGGGCCGTCGGCAACGGTTTGCTCAATGCCGGCAAGATCCAATGTGCCGATGACGGCGTAGGCTCCCGGCTCGAGAACGACGACTCCGTTGAGTATGCTCGGGTTGGTGTTGTAGGATGCCGACAGCAGATGATAGCCTGTGGGGGAGGTTGTCATGGGGACAGAGACATAGACGGTCTCGGTGACCGAGGGATTGATGGCACAGATGAGCTGTGACGAGCCGTTAACGAGATTGATATAGCGGCCGGTGCCCCAGTTGTTGGAGCCACACTGGACGGTTGTGGCGACCCCCTCCCGGAAGAGTTTGGGGTTACGGATTCGGATGCCGTTTAGCTCGCGATAACACTGCATCAGGCCGGCGCGGTTTGCATTGTCGAGATAGCTCCAGATGACACGCTTGGGGTCGGTGTTGTTTCCGCCTCCGCTCTTGGTGGTCTGGTCGGCGCCAAACTCCTGGAATTGCCAGATCATGTGGGCACCGGGACACATCAGCATCTGGGCGGCCACCGAGCCGAGACGGCGGGTTGTCATCTTGGTGTTTCCTTTCACGCCGGTTACGCCCTGCTGAGAGACGGCGTAGGCCATGCGCTCCTCGTCGTGGCTCTCGGCATAAGAGACGGTTGTGCCCCACGTGCGGCTGTCGGAGGGGGCGTAAAAGCGGTTGAGCCCCGAGTTTGACTGAGTGCCTTGAGCAAAGGCGCGCGCCTCGGTGTTGATGTTGGCCCAGTTGAGGTCGCCATCGGCAGCCATTTCATTCTCCTCTTTTGCACCGGCAAGGTTCTCATTGATGAAATAGGCATTGGGGTTGACGGCGCGCATGGCGGCATGAAGCCGTGACATGCGGGCAACGCGGGTGGCGTTGTAATCGTTGGTCTTTGTGTCGCTGGGGGTGCCCCATGTGTTATTGTCGGGATTGTAAGTGTTGCCGTAGCTGTCGTTGTTGCCAAGACCTTTGACCAGGTCAAAGCGGAAACCGTCGACTTTGTAAGCGGTCATCCAATAGGCAAGGGCGTCGGTCCACTGCTGCTCGACGAGGGGATTGTCCTGATTCCAGTCGTTGAGCACACTGTAGGAGTGGGGTGCCGAGCCGTTATAGAACGGGTTGACGGCGATGTCATACATCTGATACCACGGGTGAAGGCCGGCGCTCTGGTTGAAGACGATGTCGAGAATGACGGCGATGCCGCGGCTGTGACACTCGTCGATGAGGCGTCGGTAGTCATCGGGGGCGCCGTAGGCTTTGTCGGGGGCGAAATAGAAGTTTGTGTTATAGCCCCACGAGTTGTTGCCGTCAAACTCCATGATCGGGAGCAGCTCGATGGCATTGATGCCCAGGCGCTGCAGATAGTCGAGTTTGGAGATTACGCCGGCCACGGTGCCCTCGCCGTTGGCTTGCCCCTCGGTGCCGGTGAAGTCGCGTATGAGCAACTCATAGATGATGAGCTGTGAGGGGTCGACACCGGTAAACGATTTCACTTTCCAGTCATAGACATCGCGGTTGCTGTTGTAGACAGCCAGGGGGACCCCCGAGACCTTGTCGGAGGGATAGACCGGGAGGTTGGGATAGACGCCCGAGGGGATATACTTGTCGTTGAAGGGGTCGAGGATGAGGCGGGCGTAGGGGTCGCCAACGCGTCTCGAGCCGTCAATGAGATAGTAGTACATATAGTCTTTGCCGGCCTCGAGACCTTTGACCGTAACCCAGAAATACCGGTTGCCCTGATAGTCCTGATAGTTCATGTGGTGGGATGAGAGCACGTTGTAGTCGGCCCACGACCCGACGACGATGGCGCTTGTCTTGCCGGGAGCGGCGATGCAGAAGGTGATCTCGCCGGTGGCCTCGTTGCGCACGGCGCCCTGGACGGGCACCCCTCCGGGATAGACCGCCTGAGTGGGCGCGGCAACGACCGCGATGTTGGTCGAGGCTGTCACGCTCTGGCCGGCGGCGGTGGCGGTGGCGGTGACTGCAAAATCGCCGACGCTGTCAAACCGGTAGGTGGCGGTCAGGGCAGTCGACCCCTTTTGTGAACCGATCTGACTGCCGTTCACGCTTAAGGTCAGGTCGGCGCTGACGGTGGAGTTGACCGTGAAGGTCACTGCAGTTCCCGTGGAGACAACACCCTCTTGAGTATCGTTGGTTAGTGACAGTTTCAGTCCCGGTTGCTGCACCTGAACGAAGATGTCGCCACCGGTGTCACTTTTGCCCTCGAGCGAGCAGTTGGCGTTTCGGAACACGAAAGCGAGCTGAGTGACCGAGGCGACGTCGGCCGCCGGGATGCCATAATATTGCTCGATGGAGGGGATGGTGAGGGTGTAGACATTGGTGCTTACGCGGGTGAGGCGATATTTAGCGTCATTGTTACCCCAGGCGGGTGCATACTTCCAATCGCCGCTTGAGGTGCTTGACTTGGTGAGGACGCCGGTGTGGGCATACACCTGGTCGGTCTCGGGGAGGTTGATCAGGCGCTTGTTGCCTCGGTCGGCATAAAAAGTGATGACGATGTTGCGTGAGTCGGTCTGCACAATGGCCGGGGAGGTCGTCACGACCTGGGCAGCCACGTCAACGGTCAATGTCACGGCCAGCAACAGAGCCGTGACAATAGCATAGACATGTTTCATAATCTCTTAATGTATGTTAGAATTGTAATTGTGATCGGTGTTGTCAAGCCAGACAGGCGTCGAGGGTGGCCGTGAGAGCCTCGGTGTCGAGGTCGCGGCCAATGAAGACGAGCTTGATCATGCGGTCGCCGTAGGTGTCGTCCCAGTCTTTGCGCAGCCCAGGCTCGGTCTCCATGAGGCGCTCGAGCTCGTCGGCCGGTGCTGTGGCAAACCAAAGCCCGGCCTCGGTGAGCTGCTTCTGGGTGCCGGCCTGCTCAAAGAGGTAAGACATGTCGCGATTGTGGCTGAAATAGAGAATCCCCTTGGTGCGTATCACATTGCGGGGCCACCGGGTTGCCACCATGCGGTCGAGTTTGTGCAGGTCAAAGGGGCGGCGGCGGTAGTAGACCATCGTCTTGATGCCATACTCCTCGGCTTCCCCCTCACCCTCGTGGTGATGGTGGTGGTGATGATGGTGCCCGTGGTGATCATGCCCGTCATGGTCATCATCATGGTCGTCGTCATGGTCGTCGTCATGGTCGTTGTGATGTTCAAGCTCCTGAATCCAGGCCGCCGATGTGGCCACACGCCCAAAGTCAAACATGCCGGTGCCGAGTATCTGCTCAAGGTCAATGTCACAATAGTCACACTCGATTATTTTGGCTTTGGGCTGAATGGCACGGATGGTGGCCCGTATCCTGGCGGCATCGGCCCGGGTGACCTCCGAGATCTTGTTCAGCAAAATGATGTTGCAAAACTCGATTTGCTGAATGACGAGGCTCTCGAGATCCTCGTCGTCAATATTGTCACGTCGGAGTGAGTCACCGCCGGCAAACTCGTCATGCAGGCGCAGGGCGTCGACCACAGTCACAATGCAGTCGAGCCGGGGGACTCCCCCGTCGGTATATTCTGGTGCCATTTGAGGCATGGAGCAGATGGTCTGGGCAATCGGGGCGGGCTCGCAGATGCCGCTGGCCTCGATGACGATGTAGTCGAAGAGGCCGGTGCGGGTGATGTCGGCCAGCTGTTCCACCAGGTCCATCTTTAGGGTACAGCAGATGCAACCGTTCTGCAGGGCCACGAGGTCGCCGGCGTCGGAGGCACCGACAATCCCTCCCTTCTGAATGAGGGACGCGTCGATGTTGACCTGGCCCAGATCGTTGACTATAACAGCAAATTTTATACCGCGCTCGTTGTTGAGTATCCTGTTGAGCAGAGTGGTTTTGCCACTGCCCAGATAGCCGGTGAGCAGAAGCACCGGTATTTCCCGTTGTGTCATTTTTTTACATTCTGTTTAATGAAGAAGACTTACAGTTGACTATCGGGCCACGCGCAGGAAAATCTCGGTCGGGAAATGGTCGGAGAAACCGTTGAGCCAAACGCCGCCCGAGAATGTGCGCAGCGGGTAGCCCTGGCGTGAGCCCTGTTTGTCAAAGAGGAACTCAAAATTGTTCACCTGGGCGCGCCAATACTCCAGAGCGTTGGGCGACTGGGCATTTTGCTCGAGCAGCGTGCCCGAGACGACAATCTGGTCAAACAGATTCCACGAGCCTTTGTAGGCCAGGGTACCGGTCTCTTTGTCAAGTATCTTCCACCAAGGGTTGAAGAAACCGTGGGGCCCGACCCCGTCCATGTCGCGCTTTGCCCCGAGCACGACGGCACACGATTTGTCCTGAGGGTCATCGTTGAGGTCGCCCATGATGATGACGCCCTGGTCGGGACGGATGGCCCAGAGCGAGTCGGCGATATGCTTTGAAAGGGCGGCGGCAGCCTCGCGCAGGTAGCTCGACTGCTCCTGGCCACCCAGGCGCGACGGCCAGTGGTTGACGATGACACTGACGATCTTGCCGCCCAACTCGCCGGTGACACACATCTGGTCGCGGGTTCGGAACGTTGGGTTACCCTCAACCGTGAGAGTGTGGTTGGTCACATTGAGCACTCTGAAAAGACGCGGGTTGTAGAGCAACCCCACGTCGACGCCGCGGCGGTCGGGCGAGTCGTGATGTATCACCTGAAGGCGCCAGTCGCGTATCGGGGCCGCCTTCACCAGATCGTCAAGCACACTGCGGTTCTCGATCTCGCTCACGCCTATTATGGCCGGGCCGCCGGGAGTTGTCTTGGTCGTCATGTGTGAGATACAGTAAGCCAGATTGTCAATTTTTGACCAATATTTATGACTGTCCCACTGACGGGCGCCCTGGGGCGAGAACTCCAGGTCATACTTGCCGTTGTTGTTGATCGTGTCAAAGAGGTTCTCAAGATTGTAGAAAGCGACGCCAAACACCATGTATTGCTTTTTGGTGTCGGACGGGTTTTTGGCAGCCGCGCTCAGAGCCAGCGCCAGCATCAGGACGGGGAATAGAAGAAAACGTTTCATATCTCTATGTTGATGTTGTTTGATTGCGGGATAGATTAAGCCCTTTTCAGGAATACCTAACCACAAAAGTAGAAAAAATTTTTCAGACTGCACTTCATTTTTTCACGTCTGAAAAGATGTTATAAAACATCGGTCGTCAGGGCCCGGTTTTTGTGTTGCAGATGATTGCCGATTGAAAAATTATATCTACTTTTGGGTCTTAAAACGCGCGGCGCGGCCGCGCCCGGGCCGCCCTGGCGGCCATGATTGTGGATTTACAGTTGTGCCACAAGATTTTACCATGAATATATAGAGATAAAAACAAGTATAAACCAAAAGTTAACTTATGAGACTAAAACTGTTTCTGTTCCTGTTGCTGGCGGTGGCATTGCCGTCGCTTGCCCAGATGACAGGGGTGGCGGGCAAAGTTGTGGATGCCGCCACCGGAAGTCCCGTAGCCGGCGCCAGCGTGTTTCTGGACGGCCAGGGCATCAGTGTCACCACCGACCCCTCGGGCGATTTCCGCATCTCCAACGCCCGTCCCGGCACCGACGTGGTGGTGGTTGTGGCTTACGGTTACAACGACTCTTCCAACCCTGTCGACATCATTTCGGGCGACATCGCCAACCTCGGCCTGATCGGCCTGCAGACATCAGACATGTCGGTCGGATTCATGAACGACTCTCAAGACATCTACTATGACGAGAGCCTTCTTGACGAGGAGGAGGGGAACGCCCAGTCGATCGGCAGCCTCACCGGCGCCAGCGACGACGTCTACTACTCGGCCACGTCTTACGACTTCAACGCGATGCGTTTCCGTTTCCGCGGCTACAACAGCGAGTACCAGACAACCTACATCAACGGCATCAACTTCAACGACCTGGCCCGCGGCCGTTTCAACTACTCCACCTTGGGCGGCATGAACCGCGCTTTCCGCGACAAGACCACCGCCATCGGCCTTGGGGCGGCGACATTCGGTTTCGGCGACATAGGCGGCGCGACCGACATCAACACCCTGTCGTCGTCTTACGCCAAGGGCTTCAACGGCTCGGTAGCCTACACCAACTCCAACTACATGCTGCGCGCCATGGCCACCTACTCGACCGGCCTGAGGCAGAACGGATGGGCATTCACCATCTCGGCCATAGGCCGCTATGCCAACGAGGGGGTCATCGAGGGCACGTTCTACAACTCGGCGGGCCTGTTCATGTCGATCCAGAAGATGCTCGGCACCAAACATTCGCTCAACCTGACCCTCTTTGGCGCCCCCACCCAGCGCGCCACCGCCTCGTCGACCTATCTCGAGGCCTACGAGCTTGCCGACAACAATCTCTACAACCCCAACTGGGGCTATCTCAACGGCGACAAACGCTCGGCCAAAATCGTCGAGTCATTTGACCCCACCGCCATCCTCAACTGGATTTTCAAGCCTGGTCGGAACACGACGCTCAACACCGGCCTGGCCGTTCGCGGCGTCAACTACTCAACCTCGGCCCTCAACTGGTACAACGCGGCCGACCCCCGTCCCGACTATTACCGCTACCTGCCGAGCTACTTCAGCAGCGACCCCGCCGCCGAGCAGCTCTACACCGACCTGTGGCACACCGAGTCGTTCCGCCAGATCAACTGGGACCGCATGTACACCATCAACCGGCTCAACGCCGAGGGGACACAACCGGGCCAGACCAACCACGGCTCAAGCTACATTCTTGAAAACCGTCACAGCAACCAGTTCAACGTCATCCTCAACTCGACCATCAACCATCGGTTGAGCGACTACATGACCCTGCAGGGGGGCATCACCGCCAACTATACCCGCGCCCACTACTACAAGACCGTGCGCGACCTGCTTGGCGGCAACTTCTGGCTCGACATCGACCAGTACAGCGAGCGCGACTTCCCCGACAACCCCGACATGCTGCAGAACGACCTTCTCCACCCCAACCGTCCCGTCGACAAAGGGGAGGTGTTTGGCTATAACTACTACATCAACGCCATCCAGGCGACAGCATGGCTGCAGAACATCATCACCCTGCCCCGCTGGGACATCAATTACGGACTCAAGATCGGCTACACCCAGTTTTACCGCGACGGCAAGATGAAAAACGGCCGCGCGCCCCAAAACTCCTACGGCAAGGGTGATACCCACCGTTTTGACACCGGAGCCATCAAGGCCGGCGCCACCTACAAGATCAACGGCCGCAACTTCATCCAGCTGCACGGCGAGTATGAGACCCGCGCCCCGCTCTTTGAGTATGCCTACATCTCGCCCCGCATCAAGGACAACGCCATCGATGGCCTCACACCCGAGCGCATCCTCTCGGGCGACATCTCATACGTCTGGAACTATCGCCGTTTCCGCGGCTCTATCACCGGCTTCTGGACCGAGATGTATGACCAGACCGAGCGCACCTCTTTCTATGACGACCAGTACTCAACGTTCATGAACTATGTGCTCAAGGGCGTTCACAAGACATATAAAGGCGTCGAGGTCGGCATGGCCTTCAAGATCACCCCGTCGATCACCCTGACCGCCGCCGGCACCTACGCCCGCTATCAGTACAAAAACCGCCCCATCGGCGTGCGCTCATACGAGAACGGCATGATGCCCGACACCGCCCAGGTTGTCTACCTGAAAAACTTCTATGTCGGCGGCACGCCCCAGGTGGCCGGGACTCTCGGCATCGACTGGGCCGCCCCCGGCATGTGGTTCCTGGGCATCAGCGCCACCTGGATGGGCGACTCTTACGTCAACCTGTCACCGATACGCCACGAGGCGCTGCCCAAGCTGTGGGAGAAATATCCCGACCAGGCCGCCCTCGAGGCCAAGATGGAAGAGCTCGCCTCTCAAGACAAGCTCAAGGATGCCTTTGTGCTCAACATCTCGATCGGCAAGCTCATCTACATCAACCGCAAGGTCTCGCTCAACATCAATCTCAACATTGACAATGTGCTCAACAACCGCAACATAATGACCTACGGTTACCAGCAAGGCCGCTTTGACTACACCAACTATGACTCACAGAAGTACCCCAACAAGTACACCTACGGTCAGGGTCTCAAGGCGTTCCTCAACCTTGGCGTAAGATTCTAAATTCATAAACCATCACAAGCATCAGCATGATCAAACTATATAAATCACTCTTAGCCGCCGCTGCCATCGCGGTGTCGGCATCGTTGACCGGTTGTGACGACGATTTTGACCGTCCCCCGGTGATTGTCCCCGAGGCGACAATCGAGGCAAACACAACCATCCTTGAGCTCAAGGAGCGCTACTGGCAAGACCCGGCAAAAGACTACATGACCCAGATCGGGCAGACAGCCGACGGCAAGGATATCATCATTGGCGGTATCATCGTGTCGGACGACTCAGAGGGCAATGTCTACCAGCGTGTCATCGTGCAAGACGCCACCTCGGCCATCGCCGTGCGTGTCTACAGCAGCGACCTGAGCACAAGCTACCACTACGGTCAGGAGGTTCGCATCAACGTGTCGGGCCTGTTGATCGGCACCTACCGCGGCCTGATGATGATCGGCGTCGAGTATAACGGCAGCGTAGGCGGCATGGATCTCTCGGAGATGACTGCCCGCGCCCAGGTCAACGGCCTTCCCAACCAGGCTTTGGCCAACGCCTATCCCGTCACCATCGCCGACCTTAACAATTATAAAAACGCCCAGGCCGACATGATGATGTGGCAAACACGCCTGGTCACCATTGAGAATGTCTCGTTTGTAGGCGCCGGCACAACCTCTTTCGGCACTCCCGGCGCGGCCAACTACACCACCACCAAAATCAAGGACGAGCAAGGCAACACCCTCGACGTGTCGACCTCAAACAAATGCAACTTTGCCGGCACCATCCTTCCCGATGGCACCGGCACCGTGACCGCCATCCTCTCCTATTTCGGCTCAAACTGGCAGTTGACCTTCAACGACCCCGAGACCGAGTGCAAGGGCTTTGAGTGGGTTGAGAAACCGGCACCGGGCCCCGACACCCCGGGTGAGTTCACCGGCAACGGCACCAAAGAGTCACCCTTTACCGTCGACGACCTGCTGGTTGGAGCCTCCACGCCCTCGCCTGCATACGTGACCGGTTACATCGTCGGTTGGGTTGACGGGGCCTCCATCAGCGAGGGTGCCCACTTCACCGTGCCGGCAACCAGCGCCTCCAATGTGCTGATCGCCGCCACCGCCAGCGAGACCGACTATAACAAATGTGTCGCCGTCCAGCTCGTGTCGGGAACAGCCGTGCGCGCCGCCGTCAACCTCAAGGATCACCCCGACAACCTCGGCAAGAAAGTCACCCTGCAGGGCTCGCTTGAGAAATACTTTGGTATCGCCGGCGTCAAGTCGACCACCGACGACTACACCATCGACGGTCAAGGCTCAACCCCTACCCCTCCCCCCGCCGGAACCACCATCTACACCGGCCTTATCCCGACATCGGCCACCACCGACTGGACCCTGACCAACGAGACCGTCTGGTCATGGAAAAACTACAACAACGCCTACTATCTCAACGCCTCGGGCTACGGCCAGGACGCCACATTGAACGATGTGCTCGCCGTCTCGCCCGTCATCGACCTTAACGGTCACGCCTCGGCCAAGCTCTCGTTTGAGCACGCCGCCAAGTTCCAGACCTCGCTCAAGACACTCTGCGGGCTCCTGGTTCGCGAGGCCGGCACATCGTCCTGGACCCCCCTGACCATCCCCACATGGCCCGAGGCCGGCGCCTGGACCTTTGTAAACTCAGGCTCGATTGACCTCTCGGCCTACGCCGGCAAGAAGATAGAGCTCGCCTTCAAGTATGGCTGCACACCGTCTCAGGCCGACACCTGGGAGATACGCAATCTCACCATCACCGAGTAAACTCATCCAAAAATTGAAAACGTTATGAAATCCATAAAATCAATATTAGGCTTTGCGGCGCTCGGCGCTCTTGCACTGACCACAGCGTGCCAGGATGACTTCTCGGCACCCGATGTCAAGGTGCCTCAGGCCACGCTCGAGCCCAACACCACCATTGCTCAGCTCAAAGCTGATTATTGGAACGACAACGCCAACTATATAGACACCGTCGGCACCCTGGCCGGCAGCGACGACCATGTGGTGATCGCCGGTCGCGTCATCTCGTCGGACGCCTCGGGCAACATCTACAAGAACCTGGTCATCCAGGACGCCACCGGCGCCCTGACCCTGTCGATCAACGCCAACTCGCTCTACAACAACTACCGTGTCGGTCAAGAGATAGTGATCGACGCCACCGATATGTATATAGGCAAGTACAGCGGTCTTCAGCAGATGGGCTTCCCCGACTACAGCGAGAGCTACGGCTGGCAGGCCACCTTCATGCCGCTGATGTTCTTTGAGCAGCATGCCCAGCTCAACGGCCTCCCCGAGCCCTCAAAGGTCGACACCCTCACCGTCAGCTCGCTCAGCGAGATCTCGGGCTCGGCCGAAAACCTGCGCAAGTGGCAGAGCCAGCTCGTGCGCTTCAACAACTGTCACTTTGCCCTGGGCGGCCAGGCCTCATTTACCGATGCCCACAAGGAGAACGCCAACCGCGACCTCATCCTTGAAGACGGGTCGACGCTGAATGTGCGCAACTCGGGCTATGCCAACTTCTGGAGCAACACCCTCCCCGAAGGTAACGGCGACGTTGTGGGCATCCTGAGCTACTTCAACGGCTCGTGGCAGCTGCTGCTGCGCGCCCTCAGCGACTGCATGAACTTTGGCAATCCCACCCTCAGCCCCGGCACAGAGGGCAATCCCTACAACGTTGACCAGGCTATCGAGATCCAGATGAACGGCAACGAGGCCTCGGGGTGGGTGACCGGCTACATTGTGGGCGCCGTGGCTCCCGGGGTGCAATCGATCACCGACGACAACGACATCCAGTGGGACAAGACCGTCGACATGCCCAACACCATCGTCATCGCCCCGACCCCCGAGGTCAAGACCATCGCCAACTGCCTCGTGCTCCCCTTGCCCCAAGGCTCGGCCCTGCGTAAATACGGCTCGCTTGCCGACAATCCCGACCTGTACAAGCGACAGATTTGGGTTAACGGCTCATTTGGCACCCAGTTGGGCAGCTGGGGCGTAGCCACCCGCAACGGCGGCGCCTCCGAGTTCCGAATCGACGGCGTGACCGTCGAGGGTGGCACCGTGGCCGAGGGCGACGGCACCAAGACCAACCCCTACACCGTCACCCAGGTGCTTCAGCTCAACAACCCCGGCACGGTCAGCTACGTGACCGGCTACATCGTCGGGTGGGTCGACGGAGCCTCCATCAGTGAGGGTGCCCACTTCACCGTGCCCTCGACCAGCGCCTCCAATGTGCTGATCGCCGCCACCTCCGACGAGAAAGACTATAACAAATGTGTCGCCGTCCAGCTCGTTTCGGGCACCGGTGTCCGCTCTGCCGTCAACCTCAAGGATCATCCCGACAACCTCGGCAAGAAGGTCACCCTGCAAGGCGAGCTTATCAAATACTTCGGCGTGGCCGGTGTTAAGAACACCACCGACGACTACACTCTCGACGGGGCCGGCGTCACTCCCCCCGACACCCCTGTCACACCCCCGGCAACCGGCGATGGCGACGGCACCAAGACCGGCCCCTACACCGTCGGCCAGGTCATAGGCCTGAACAATCCCGGCACCGTGTCCTACGTCACCGGCTACATTGTCGGCTGGGTTGAAGGTGCATCCATAAGCACCGGCGCCCACTTCACCGTCCCGGCCACCGGCGCCTCCAACATATTGATAGCCGCCACGGCCGACGAGAAAGACTACAACAAATGTGTACCCGTCCAGTTGCTGTCAGGCACCGCCGTGCGCGCCGCTCTCAACCTGATTGACCACCCCGACAACCTCGGCAAGAAAGTCACCCTGCAGGGCGAGCTTATCAAATATTTCGGGCTGCCGGGCATCAAGAACACCACCAACGACTATACTCTCGACGGGGCCGGGACAACACCCGACACCCCGGTGACACCCCCGGCCACCGGCAGCATCTACAAAGGTCTCGACGCCACCGCCACCTCAACCGACTGGACCATCGACAACTCGATCTGGACATGGAAAGAGTATAACGGCGAGCACTACCTGAACGCCTCGGGCTACAACAAGAATCTGACCACCACGGTCTATGCCGTGTCGCCCGTCATCGACCTGAGTGGCCAGACCTCGGTCAGCGTCTCGTTTGAGCACGCCGCCAAGTTCCAGACCTCGCTCAAGCGCCTCTGCGGCCTGGTGGTTCGCGAGGCCGGCACCTCAACCTGGACCGACCTGACCATCCCCACCTGGCCCGATGCCGGCGCCTGGACATTCGCCAACTCGGGGGCAATCGACCTCTCGGCCTACGCCGGCAAGAAAATCGAGCTTGCCTTCAAGTATGGATGCACCCCGACCGAGGCCGACACGTGGGAGATACGCAACCTCGTTGTAAAATAACGGCATCTTTTGAAATTCAATACCTCCTGGAGTCCCGGCAACCCACGCCGGGGCTCCGTTTTTTTTGCACCGGGCAAATTTTATGTTAAAAATATTTGATATTGTGAGTTCAAAATTTTATCTTTGCGCTTAACATCAAAAAAGTGTTGTGCCAATCACGCCGGCAGGCTCCGGCAAATATCTTAAATAAACCAAACAACCACTCTGCTATATGAAAAAAGCACTCTCTCGAGCACTTTTGCTCATCACCTTTTTAGCAGTAGCGATAGGCGCCCAGGCCCAGGCCTCGTCGCGCGAGAAAATACGTAACAGCATCAAGGAGTGGGGCGAATGTAAAACCGTCGCCCTGACCAAATCAAACGGCAATGTGGCCATCTATGGCAACAACGGCTACTCCTATTCACAGATTCCCACCTCTCTGGCAAACGCCATCAAAGAGCTCAACACCAACAAGGAAACGATCAAAGATGTCGTGTTGACCGACAATGGCCGCTGGGTGGTGCTCTATGGCGATAACGGCGCCCGATGGAACAATATCCCGAGCGACCTCGAGCGCAAGATCATTGAATATAACGACAACAACGAGACCATCACCTCGGTTGCCCTCAACTCGGGCGGCGAGTGGGCCCTTGTCTCGACCGAGCATATCTCGGCCTCGTCGGAATCGATACGCGACTGGCTCTCGGAGGGTTGTGAGAAATATGACCTGCTGTGGACCGTCTGCATGAGCGACGATGGCGCCATCGCCGTCTACGACAAAGGCTACCGCTATCTCGGCAGCGTCCCTCAAGACCTGAAGGATGCCCTGGGCGAGACCGACCTCGATGTCTATATCTGTAAATTCCTCGGCACAAGCTGGTTCTTTGCCGACCGCAACGGCAGCTACAAATATTACATGTAACCCGAGACAAACAAATAACGGCACGGCCCTGCCGCTCGACAAGAGCGATGCAGGGCCGGCGCTGTTAAGAGGGCTCACCGACGCGGTCAATCGGCGATGATGCGGGTGTGGGCGCGGGGGTAGCGCAACACAAGGCAGCTCGCCTCGGTGATGACCACAGCCTCGGTGTTGCGAACACCGCTCTTCTTCAGGTCAAGGCTCTCGGTTCGGAAGGGCACGTGGCTGTATTTGGTCAGATACTCGGGGTCGATGATCAGGCCGTCGGCCGCGTGGCCACAGGTGTCAAACACCTCCGAGTGAACCACAAACAGGGTGCCAAACTTGCTGTGGAGCTCACTGAAGTCTATGCCCCAGTGGGTCACCTTGTCGGTTGCCGAGATTGTCTTGGTGTACTCGAGTGTGTTCAGTCGCTCGATCAGGTCCGAGCCGGCGACAAGAATCTTGCGCGACGAGCCACAGTTTTGAGAGAACGCCGACTTCATCATCGACACAAGCTGCTTGTCGTCAAGACCGTCGTCGGGGCTGTAGTACCACTCGTTCTCGGCCTGATTCCAGATACCGCCCGTGAGCAACACCTCCTCGTTTTTCAACGGGTGACTCAGGCGCGCCTTGGTGCCAAACAGGAAACTCTTCTCCATGCCCAGACGCATGTCGATGATGGCAACCTCCTCCTGGTCGGAAAAGGTCCAGCCCACCTCCTTGTTGGCGATCTTCTGAAACGTCGATTGCTCAACCTGGGCCTTGAAAATCTGACAAAGGTTGGAGTCCTTCTTGGGGATGGCCTCAAACTGTGCCGTCTGCACGTCGAGCTCGGTGGCGGCACGACCCATGCGCACCATCCGTGTCTTAGAGGTAAATTTTGCCACCAGACCTGCCACTGCCGAGCCGTCGATACCGACGGGGATGACCGACAGGGTGCCATCGTCGGCCTTGGCGGCGACATATCCCACCAGGGGCTCCCCGCTGTCGTCTCTCACGCCGGGAAAGAGAACGGTCTCGCTCTCGGCAATCTGGTTACCCTCGGCGCTTTGAAATTTCAGGACCGGGGTCGACCCGATGGTGGCCGAGGTCGGTTTGTTGACCTCGATCGATGACGGCTTGGTGTCGACAGAGTAATACTCCACCTTCATCGACCCGCAAGGGCGGCAGCCGCCACAGCGCGAGATCTGGTCGATAGGGGTCGACATAGGGCGGATTCTGACCACACGCGAGTCAATCTCGTTGCGCAACAGTCCCGGCGCGCCCGCCTCTGTGACAGCCGTGGTCAGGGGGCCGTCGACCGCATGTTTACCCCCGGCGACACCCGTTACGAGCACCGTGGCAAGCCCGACACCATGGGCCTCGCTGAAAAAACTCACCAACAGGGCCGCTGCCGCCACTGTCAGAATCATCAACATCAAGTCACTCTTGTTCACTTTCTTGAAAAAATCCTTTAACATAAAAAATTGGTTGGTTGATTGGTTGGTAAATTAGATTAGGTTGTTCAGTCCCACACGCTCGGCCTCACCCTTGAGAGAAAGGCCGCGTCGTCGCCGGGGTTATCGACGGCCGATTGGGGAGTCTGCCAGATGCCCATGCGCGCCATCTCTTTGGTCGCAAGCTCATTGCGCGCCTTCAGGTAGCCCCGCTGCTCGGCCTCGGCTATCGCCGTGGCGTCGGGCTCGACACTCTTGAGGCTCTCGCCAAAATGTCGCGCCACGCTTTGCTCGAGGCTCTCGCCGGCCATGAGGTCGGCCATCAGGTAACCCATGCGGCGGTCGCGCCTCGCCGCCTCGGTCCAGTCAAAGTCGGGCAGATCGGCGGTGTCGGCAGTGTCGGCAGTGTCGGACTGCCCGGACTGCCCCGGCTGCCCCGGCTGCTCAGGCTCCACGGGTCGGTCAGTCACGGCTGGCTGCCCGGTGGTTTCATCCAAAGGTTTCTTTTCCATAATGCAAAAAATTTAAATGGTTGTTAATCGTTTTGACATTGCAAAATTACCCGCTGCCCCGCCCCGCGATAACCCCATCCTTTTACCACCCGACAAAAGTTGAAATATAGATGAAATAGGGAAAAAAGAGTTTTCTCGCGATTTATGGTTATTTTTGCCGCCATGAAAAGATTATTGCCACTGTTGGCCGGCGCGATGTTTGTCGCGCTCAGCGCCTGCACGAAAGCTCCAAGCTACCAACGTCTCGAGGGCTCGACCTGGAACACCCTCTACCACATCATCTACCGGTCGTCGACCAATCTCGACGACTCGGTTCGCGCCACCATGCGCCGTGTCGAGATGTCGCTGTCCCCCTTTGCCGAGTCGTCGCTCATCTCGCGCGTCAACCGAGGCGAGAGTGTTGTGGCCGACTCCATGCTGACACTCGTCTTTGAGACCTCAAAGAGGGTCAACCGCCTCTCGGGGGGAATGTTTGACCCCACCGTCGCCCCCCTTGTCAACCTGTGGGGCTTTGGCTATCGTGACAACGACGGTGACCGGCTCCCCTCGCGGCAGCAGATAGACTCGGTGCTCGGCGCGGTGGGCATCGACCGGTGCAGTATCGACCCCTCCGACGGCACCATTGTCAAGAAATCGCCCCTGACCGAGTTCAACTTCAGCGCCATCACAAAAGGCTTTGGCTGTGACATGGTGGCAGCCATGTTTGAGCGCAACGGTGTGACCGACTATATGATAGAGATAGGTGGCGAGATCGCCATGAGAGGCGTCAACGGGCACTCTCAACCCTGGAGGGTCCAGGTTGACAAGCCGATATTGAGCGACAGCGCCATCATCCACGAGCAGCTGATGGTCATCACCCCGGGCAACAACGGTGTGGCCACCTCGGGCAACTACCGCAACTACCGCCGCGACGAGAGCGGCCGTCACACCTTTGGCCACACCATCTCGCCGGTCACAGGGCAGCCGGTGCAGTCACGCGTGGTCAGCGCCACGGTCATCGCCCCGACATGCATGATGGCCGACGCCCTGGCCACCGCCTGCATGGCCATGCACCCCGACTCGGCCCTGGCCATGATTGACGCCCTGCCCGACATCGAGGCCCTGCTCATCACCAACGACCGCGGCGACGAGTTTGTCCCGGTGATGTCGCGTGGCTTTGACCGGTTTGTAGCGGTCAAATGATGGGGATATGACACCCCGGGCACCGGCCTACCTTTGCCGGCGCTATGAGACATATCGATAAAATAATTGTACACTGCACGGCCACACCCGCGGGCCGGGCAGTCACGGTGGCCGACGTGGACCGTTGGCACCGCCAGCGCGGGTTCAAGTCGATAGGCTATCACTACCTGGTGTATCTCGACGGCAGTGTCCACCCCGGGCGCCCCGAGAGCATGGCCGGCGCCCACTGCAAGGGTCACAACACGTCGAGCATCGGGGTGTGCTATGTTGGCGGCCTGGCCAAAGATGGCAAAACGCCTGCCGACACCCGCACCGAGGCTCAGCGCCGGGCCCTGCGTGAACTTGTCGGGCGCCTTGTCGGGCGCTACCCCGGGGCCACCGTCCACGGCCACCGCGAGTTTGCAGCAAAAGCATGCCCCTGTTTTGACGTGAGCGACCTTTAAGAGCCTGTCCAAAAATTGAACTGCACTCCAAAAGTTTTGTGTCTGACTTTTGGAGTGCAGTTCAGTCTTAGATGGTTGAACAATCGAAAAACGTGGCGTTTTGAATATACCTTATCCCGCAACTGGCGTTACTCGGCTTTGCGCCCCTGAAGGTCGTCGTTGGAGATTCCACGATTGACCTTTTTTACCTGGGCGTTGAGCGAACCGAAACGATAGCTCACCGAGATGTAGACCAAGCGGTTGTTAAGCTGGGTCTGGAGGCCATAGCCGGTTTGGGCCATGTTGAGGGGTTCCGACTTAAACCGGCGCTTGCCGGGACCGAAGGGGTTGTGGGCGTTCAGGCGCACCGTCAGCCGGTCCTCCTTGAGAAACGAGCGCTGAAGGCTTAGCTGATGGTTGAGCCATGAACCGTCGACCGGACGGAACGTCGAGTAAAGATCGGTCGAGCCCAACCACGAGAACGCGCCGGCGCTCAGGCGAAGGTTCCACGGCAAACTCTGAGAGTAGCGCAACCACAGCCAGCCGGTCCACCCCTTTGCCGAGATTCCTAAATTGTCATTACGGTAGTCATCGTGTGACACATTGCAGTTAATCGAGATGTTGGCTTTGGTATTGATGGTCCAGCGCCCGTAGAGCGACATGTAGACCGTGCGGTTATGGCCCGCGTTGGCATAGCCGCTGTAGGTGATGTCGTTCCTGATATCCTTAACCGAGATGATAGCGTTGTTGGAGAACTGATAGGAGGCGGTAAAGTCGACCATAAACTTACGGCCCATGTATGAGTAGTTCAGGCTGAGGTCTTGGTTGCGTGTGCTCCCCAGGTCGGGGTTGCCCTTGCTGACACTGGTTGGCGAGACAGTCACGGCCGGGTTGAGATAGTCGATGCCGGGACGGTTGATGCGGCTCGAGTAAGATAGCTTGAAGGTGTTGGCGTCGTTGAGGTTGAACATCACCGAGCCGTTGGGCACCACATCATTCAGATTGCTGCCGAATGGCTCCTGCGACCCGTCTTTGTAGCGGGCGCTCAGCCGCGAGTACTCATACCTCACGCCGGCACGCAACCCCCAGCGCCCGAGGTTGATACGATAGTCGGCATAGGCGGCCGCCACTTGGGTGCGGTGGATGAAGTTGCTGTAGGTGCTGTTGGCGTCAAGATAGTCGATGGTCGTCTTTGAGTGGTTTTGACGGTAGATATACTTTGCACCGAGATTGAGCGTGTGGTGCTCCATGAGCGGACGCTCCCAGTCAAACTGGCCGGTGTGTTCAATAAAGTTCAGCCGGAAACAGTTGTCGATACCGGTGTAGTTGACCGGCATGTTGACCATGTCGGAGTAGCGCGTGTAGCTGTCCTGACCCTGACTGGTGGTCGAGAGCATGTAGCTCAGGGTCAGCGTTTCCCCCTTGCGGCGGGTGGAGTGTTGATAGTTCACGCTGCCCCCCAGGTCAAAATAGTCATTTTTTGAACCGCCCAGGTAGCTCTCGCGATAGCCGTAGAGACGGCTGCCGTCGGCCCCGGTCATCTCGATGAGATTATCGGTGTGGGGGTTCATGTTGTAGCTGTAGCCGTTGAAATCAATCGTCAGCAGGTTGAGGGTGTCGGGCTCCCACGACCCCTCGACGCCAAACCACGTCACGTTGCCCTTTGAACGGCTCTGGCCGGCATTTTTGAGCGTGTTGCCCGAGTCGGTGTAGGTTGTCACGACCTCGGTCGCGCTTTTGGTCTGGCGACCCGAGAAATGGTTATAGCCGCCATAGCCCGACATTGTCACCTTGTTCACCTGGGTCGACAGCCACAGATTGGCCGAGGGGAGGTCGCTCAGATTGCTGTAGTCGATGCCCGCGTTGCCCATAACGCCCTTTATCACGGTCTCCTCCATCGTCACAATGTTAAGGATGGCCGTTGTGCCCTCTGCATCCTCGCGCGAGCCGGGGTCGGTGATGACCTCGATTTTCTTGATCATCGAGGCCGGGATCGCCTTGAAAATCTCTTTTGCGTTACGCGAAAAAGAGTTGTTGGGGCGACCGTTCTTATACACCTTAAATGATGTCGACCCCTTGACGCGTATGGTCCCGTCGGGGTCAACGCTCACCATCGGCACTCGCTTGAGCATCTCGTCAAGCTGGATCGTCTTTGAGTCTTCATCGGCCTGCACGTCATATCCTATCCGGTCTATCTCCTTTGAGATGAGCGGCTTGTTGGCCACAACCACAATCTCTCCGAGAGCCGTCGAGGCCGTCTTTAGAGTCAGGTGGCCCAGGTCGACATCGGGGCGCGCGGCGCTCGACTCAAACTCAACCGCCAGCGGCGATTTGCCAACCGACGTGATGTCGAGCCTGTAGCCACCCGCCTTGGGCAACTTGAGGTCAAACACGCCGTCAAGGTTTGACGTGCCGAGAACAAGCGGTTTAACCGTGTCGGTCGAGGTGTAGATACGTATCGTTGCAAACGACTCGGGCTCGCCAATCGAGTCAGTCACAATTCCTTTAACCGAAAACGCCTGCGCGCAGGCAAAAGGCACAATAGCCAGCAGAAGCACAACGCTTCTTAACAAAGATTGCATAAATGTGTCATTTAATGTGAAAACACTAATATGACGCAGCAAATCCTGAAAAATTACACCGCCGTCATTTTTTTAATGGCCACAACCGGTAGCTCACCCCTAAGGTGAGCGCCGGCCCGACCCGGCCGCCGGGAGTCAGCGCCACGCCGGCACCCACCGTCAGCCCCCACCGCGACTCCCTCCTCTCGACCGTCGGCATCTCGACAGCCACCTCCTCGTTGAAGATGGCTATGCTGTCGAGGCGAGGCTCGATGCCGCTCACCCACGCCCGGTAATGCCCGTCGCCATACTCGCGTTGCACCGGCTCCACGCTGACTCTCACCGTGTCGCCGCTGTCGACACGACAGCCTGTAACCTCGATTTCAGGGCCCACCGGCCGCTCCACAATCACCGCCGGGGCCCGCTCGACAATCGTGTCGCGCTCTCTGACCACCACCCGCCGGCTCTCCACCCTCACTTTGCCGGGGCTCAGCACCAGTCCCGTCATCATTCCGGCCATAAAGGCCACTGCGACAATCATCTTTTTCATGCCGCAAAACTATGCCCGCCGCGCCCCCCGACCACCCCCATCATTTTACCTGAAAAAATGTGATTATTAGTTTTGGAGTGTTGACGGGCAATTGTATCTTTGCATCTTGGAAAATACCCGCAAAAATGCAAATGAATAAAAATATACTGATAGCTGCCCTGGTGGCTGTGGCCCCACTCCCTCTCAAGGCCGGCATCAACGCGACCGATGCCTCCGGTTACCTCGACCGCGCCGTCACCATGATAAACGCGCGCAACTATGAGGGGGCCCTCGACCAGCTCAACCATCTGCTGTTGCTGTCGCCCGACCCGGCCACTCTCGAGCAAGCCCGCTACTACACGGCGGTGGCTGTGCAAGGTCTGGGCGACGACGACGCCCTCGCTCTGTTCAACTCTTTTATCGACACCTACCCGGCGTCGCCGCGCCGCCAGCAGGCACTGATGGCCATTGGTGACTACTACTTCACCCGCGCCGCCTACGCCGACGCCCTGCGCGCCTACAACAATGTCGACCCCGGCGCCCTCAACGATGCCGCGGCCGACGACTATCTATACCGCGTGGCCTACTGCTACATGCTCCTGGGCGAGTATGACGACGCCGAGCGCCTGTTCAAGCGCCTGCTCGACACCGGCACCTACCGCAATGCCGCCGCCTACTATGTGGCCTATCTTGCCTACGCCCGGGGCGACTATGACAAAGCGCTCGAGCTTTTCAAGACGGTCAACACCTCAACGGCGCCCGGAAATGCCGCCCCCTACTACATCGCCCAGATTTACTTTCAGCGCGGCGACTACAACAACACCCTCTCCATCGCCCAAAAGCTGCTCAAGGAGGGGCCGCTGCCCGAGTATGAGAGCGAGTGCAACCGCCTTGTGGGCGAGTCACTCTACAACATAGGGCGCGAGGACGAGGGCCTCCCCTATCTGTGGAAATATGCCGCGGCATCCAAAGACCCGGCCCCCTCGGCTTTCTACATCCTGGGCATGAGCGAATATCGGGCCGGCAACATCGACAACGCCATCAAACTGCTGCAGCGCGCCATCAACAGCGACGACGCCATGGGCCAGAGCGCCTATCTCACCCTCGGCCAGGCTTATCAGCGCCGGGGCGACTCGACAGCGGCACTGATGGCCTTTGAAAGAGCCGCCGCCATGCACTTTGATCCCAAGCTCGACGAGACAGCAGCCTACAACTATGCCGTGGCACGCCTCGATGGGGGGCGCATACCCTTTGGCAGCTCTATCGACATGTTTGAAGACTTTCTCAAAAAATACCCCGACTCGCCCCAGGCCGACCGTGTGCGTCAATATGTGGTCACCGGCTACATGACCGACAATAATTATGAGAGCGCCCTCAAGGCCATCAACCGCATCGCCCACCCCGACGACGCTCTCCTTGCCGCCAAGCAGCGCATCCTCTTCATGCAGGGCACGCGCCTCTACTCGGCAGGCAAAATCACGGCGGCATCCGAGTGTTTCAACGAGGCCGCCGCCCTGAGCCGCTTTGACAGCGACATCGCCGTGCAGACCACCCTGTGGCAGGGCGACTGCGCCTACCGCACGGGGGCTTACGACGAGGCCGCCGACCTCTACCGCAAGTATATCGACAGCACCCCGACGGCCGACACCCCCTCGCGCATGCTGGCATGGTATGACTTAGGATATGCCCGCATGGGGCAGCAGCGATGGGGCGACGCGCTGACCGACTTCACACGCGTCATCGACTCGCGCGCCGACATCTCTGCGGCCATGCGCTGTGACGCCCTCAACCGAGCCGGCGACTGCCTCTACTACCTGTCGCGCTTTGACGAGGCCGCCGGCTATTATCAAAAGGCTTTTGACGCCAACCCCGATGCCGGCGACTATGCTCTGTTCCAACTGGCTATGATGAAAGGGTTTACACGTGACTACCAGGAAAAAATCGCCACCATCGACCATCTGACCGCCACCTTCCCCTCGTCGGGCCTGCTGCCGGCAGCCCTGCTTGAAAAGGCCGACAGCTATGTGTCTCTGGGCAATAACGCGGGCGCCATAACCGTCTACAACACGCTCATCGACAACTATCCCGGCACCTCCCAGGGGCGCACGGGCCTGTTGCGGCTCGCCATCACACAGCTCAACAGCGGCCGACGCGACGACGCCGTCAACACCTACAAGCGACTGATCAAAACCTACCCCTCAAGCGAGGAGGCACGCCTGGCAATCGACGACCTCAAGAGGATATATGCCGGCGAGGGAAAAATAGACGACCTCGTCACCTTCCTCAAAGGGGTGGAGGGCGCCCCGTCAATCGATGCCATCGAGCTTGACGACCTCACCTTCCGCGCCGCCGAGGCCGAGTATATCAACACCGGCTCGACAGCCCTGCTCAAATCCTACCTCGACACCTATCCCAAAGGCACAAACGCCGCCACCGCCCAATACTACTTTGTCGAAGACGCCTGGAACGACGGCGATGCCGCCCGCGCCATCAAGCTCGCCGACGCGCTCATCGCCTCTTTCCCCGACACCGATGTGGCCGAAGACGCCCTCGAGATACGCGCCGAGGCCCAGTCGGCTTCAGGCAAGAAAGAGGCCGCCCTCAAGTCGTGGCAGGCTCTCGAGGAGCGCGCCTCGGAGGCATCGACACTGCAAACCGCGCGCCTGGGCATAATCAGGACCGCCACCGAGCTCGGCCACAACGAGACCGTGCTGACCGCCGCCGACAAACTGCTGGCCACCACCGCCGGCTCGCCCGACTTTGTCACCGAGGTCAAGCTCTACCGCGGCATCGCCCTCAACAACCTCCACCGATATGGCGAGGGAGACAAGCAGCTTGAAGAGATAGCATCAAACACCGATGACCTTTTTGGCGCCCAAGCGGCCTACGAGCTTTCACAGTCGCTCTTTGACCGCCGGAAGACCAGCCGGGCCAAAACAATCATCAACGACTTCATCAACGCCAATCCGCCTCACCACTACTGGCTGGCCCGCGGCTTTATCCTCTACAGCGACATCCTGCGCAGCGAGGGCAACACCTTTGAGGCCGACGAGTACCTCAAGAGCCTGCGCAGCAACTACCCCGGCTCCGAAACCGACATCTTCACCCTTATCAACCAACGACTCAAATGAGACTCCTTGCCATATTTGCCGCCACTATGCTCACCACAGCGACGGCTCTCGCCCAAGACCTGCATCAGGAAATAGAGATTGACCGCGACATCGAGCCGGTTGAACATGAAGTCAACAAGCTCAACATCACGCCGGCCATCGAGCTGCCTCCGCTCGCCCCCGTCAAGCTCTCGCTCAGCAGCCGCGCCGTGTCGACCACCGTGTCGCCGCTCATCCCCTTTCTTGAGCCCGCGGCCTACGCCGACTCGCTATATGTGACCCCCTACCGCGGATATTTTGTAGGAGGACTCTCACCGGTGCCCATCAGCCTGGCCCTCTCGGCCGGCTACCGCCTGGTCGACACCGACCGGGTGCGCCTGAGTGTCTGGGGCCAGTTTGACTCCCAGAACTACAAGAAAAATCTTTATTGGAAAGAGGAGAGCCGTTACTGGCGCGACAACACCCTGACGGCCGGCGCCGACTTCCGCTGGTCGATAGGCCGGAAGTCACTGCTCAAGGTGGCCCTCGACTACACCTTTGACCGCTACAAGGAGATCTATCGGACACCAATGCTGAGCGAGTGGCAGGAGAGCGTCATCGAGGCAAACCCGCGCTACTATCAGACAATCAACCTGTTTAACGCCGAAGCCAACTTCAGCTCTCACATTGGCGGCCTCGATTATAACACCACCTTCAGGTTCAACCACACCGGGGCGCGTCGCGGCGCCTCCCCCCGCAGTCTGAGTTTCAACGACATCACCGGCTTTGGCGACAGCTATCCGGCTGTTCGCCAGACCACGGTCGACCTAAAAGGGACGGCGACACTGGCCACGGCCGAGACAAGCTATCTCAAACTCGACCTGGGCGCGAGCGTGCTGCACAGCTCAGCGGGCGCCGGTGTCTACAAAAACTCCGACATCACCGCGCCCGTCGGCGTCATTGACTATGGCGACCGCAACCGCGGGTTGATCACCATCACCCCGGGCTTTCTGCTCGACAGCGACAACTTCAAGGCATCGGTCGGGGCCCGGGTGCAGTTCAGCGTCAACGCCGGCCGCGTCTTTGACATCACCCCCGATGTCAACCTGGGGTGGATCCCCTCGTCAATCTTTTCCATTGACGCCCGTCTGACCGGCGGCGTCGAGACCAACGCTCTCGACCGCCTCTATGGCATCTGCCCCTTCTTCAATCCCTCGACGGTCTACGGCTTCTCGCGCGTGCCCCTCGACGGCCTGGGGCGCGTCACCATCGGTCCGTTTCAGGGGGCCTATCTCGAGCTGAGTGCCGGCTACTCTATGGCCAAGCACTGGCTCATGCCCCTGTTTGAGCCCTTCGGCTACAGCTCGACAGTCATCTACACCCCCGGCAAAGTGAACGGCTGGCGCTTCGGAGCCGCCATCGGTTACAACTGGCGCGAGCGGGTGGTGGCACGTGTCGAATACATGCATGCCCCCGGCAGTGACTCGCCCGACAAAGGGTACTACCTGTGGCGCGACCGTGCCCGCCATCAGCTTTCAGCCTCGTTGAAAGTCAAGATGATAGAGCGGCTGTCGCTCAAAGGTGAGTTTAAACTGCGCGCCGGCCGCCGCTTTATTGACCGCTATGAATATGTCGATGCCTCGACGGCGACAACGGTGACCAGCACGACCGTTCGCCGCCTGTCAAACGTCGCCTGCCTAAATCTCGGCGCCAACCTTGACTGCAGCGACCGCCTCAACCTCTTTATAAAAGGTGAGAATCTGCTCAACCGCACCACCTACGACATCGCTCTTCACCCCGACGCCGCCATAGCCATCTATTTCGGCGCCTCCTATCTCTTCTGACGACAGTGGACCGACGACCTTTGCCCCCATCGGCGCTATCTCTGCTTCTTTTAGCCCTGTCGTTGCTGCAGGGGTGCACACCCGCGGTCGACCAAATGCCGGTTGAAAACGGCATGTACTACTGGCGGTCGGTCTTCAAGCTGTCGCCGACCGAGCGACAGTTTCTTGCCGACAACAACATCAACCGCCTGTATCTCAAGATGTTTGATGTGGTAGCCAACAATGGTGAGCTAAGGCCCGAGACAACGCTGCTGTTTGCCGACACCCTCCCCCCGGCGATGGCCGTGACACCGGTAGTGTTTATCGACTCGCGGGCGCTGGGGGCAGCCGTCCCGCCCCGCTTGGGGCAGATGATTGTGGCCCGTGTCGACTCGATGATGGTCAAAAACGGTTACTCCAAGACCGAGTCGATACAGATTGACTTTGACTGGACAGCCTCGACCCGCGCCGCCTATTTTGAAATACTCGACAGCATCGCCTCGCTGCTCCACTCACAGGGGAGGCGGCTCTCGACAACAATACGCCTGCATCAGCTGGCCCAATCACCGCCTCCGGCCGACGAGGGCACCCTGATGGTATATAATATCGGTGTGTTCTCCAATCCCGACGAGAGCAACTCCATTCTCTCGACAGCGGCCCTGCGCCCCTATCTGAAATATCTTGACAGCTATGAGCTACCGCTGTCGGCCGCGCTACCCATCTACTCGTGGGATCTGCTGTTTCGAGACAACCGGTTCATGGTGATAGCCCGCGGCGTCGACCACAAAGACACCGCCATGTTTGCGCCCGCTGGCGGCAACCGGTACATAGCCCGGCAATACATGCCGCTCCCCTCGGCATCGCCGGGCGTGGAGCAAGGAGCCCGGCTGCTGCCGGGCGACATCATGCGTCACGAGAAGGTCAGCATCGGGTTGCTCGACTCGGTCACTAAAATGCTCTCGCGCGCGCGTCCCGACATCTTAAACAATATCATCCTTTATCATCTTGATGAAAATTCAATCAATAACCTAACCGATCATGACTATGAAACCATTTTTTCGCGTCATTAGCATCTGTCTTATCGCCATGTTGACCGTCGCGCGGGCCAATGCCTGCATCGACATCTACTCGGGAGGCTACCAAAGCTCTCCGTTTTGGGTTATCCCGACAACCGACGACTTCTTTTGGGGTTACACCGACGGCTTCACCGAGACAGTCGACTTCTGGAGCGGCTATGTAGGTGGCGCGGTGTCGCGCGACGACATAACCGACTTTTTCAACAAAGCCACCATCGACTCTGTCACCCCCCAGAGCCGCGGGGCGCGCTACCCCTTCTTTGCCCATCTGCTCAGGAAAAACGACCGGAATGCCCTCAACTACATCAATATGTGCCTGGAGTTCAACAAACAGCTCGATGAAATCTACGGCTACTCCTGGTCTTACGATAAACCCGACAACAGCGACCTGGGCGCCCTTTTGCAGCAGGTCGACAAGGTAACGGCCTCGGCCGTGTTCAAGCCCCGCTATGAGCTGCTGAAGATAAGAATCCATGGCGCGCTCAAAGATGATCAAGGCGTGATGGAGGTCTGGGAAAAGGCCGGTAAAAAGATGAAACCATCGGCCCTGCGCAACCGTCTGGAGGGATATGTCGGAGGCGTGCTGTACCGGCAGGGACGCTACCCCGAGGCTCTCGATTGCTTTTACAACTCGGGCGACAAAACAAGCATGATGTGGTGTGTCGACAAACTTGTCGGCGCGGCCAATCTGAAAGCCCTTTATGATCACGACCCAAACTCGCTGGCGCTGCTCTACATCGTGCAAGACTATATGAACTATCTGATCGCCCAGAGTCAGGCCGGCCACCGACCTGACGGAAAGCCCGAAGACGACTGGTCGATCGGTGTGCAAGACAATGAGATACGCGACGCCGCCGGCCGGCCGGTCTACGACGTGGTTGGCTGTCGCCAGGCGATGACATCGATGATCGAGCACGTGCTCAACGACGGCAAGAGCGACTCGCCCATGATGTGGGCCACAGCCTTGGGTGTGCTCAAAGTGATAGGGGGCGACAACAAGGGCGGTCTCCAGACCCTGCGCGAGGCCGCGACTCTCGCCGGCACCGGGCAGATGAAAGACAATCTCGCCAACTTCACCCTTTGGGCGCTGATGCGCAACAGCGGGTGTGGCGACTTCACCATCGACCGAGAGTTTGCCACCGCGTTGCAACAACGGTACAACACCATCTCAAAGGCCGCCCGCAACTACATGCTCGACTACTCCAAAGAGGGGCGCCTCAAGCGCACCTTCAACGAGAAAACGCTTGAAAACCGCAATTTTCTTATCGAGTTTTTTGCCGCCGACGCCATCGACCATTACTACAGCCAAGGCAACTGCAACCTCGCCATGTCGATCATGGCGATGCTCGACAACATGCCCGGCAGCGACAGCCGCTACTACCGCCGCCTGCGCCAAGATCTTGACAAAACGCGCTCGCTCGACGAGAGCAAAGCCTTTCTGAAATATGCGACGGGCGGCGCGACCGGCAATCCCATCGACCGCTTGCTCCACTCCTACGCCGCCCGACAGACCGACCTGGCCAACGATGTCATCGGCACGCGGCTGATGCGTCAGGGACAGTTCACCGAGGCGCTGACCTATCTGTCACAGGTCGACCCTAAATGGGCGCGCGTGCAGGCCATCGCCCCCTATCTCCACCACACCTTCATCTCTTATTCGCCCGACTACGGGGTTGGCTATCGGTTTAAACGGGACAAAGGCCAACGGTTTGCCCCATACCTCAACGACAACCTCAAGGCCGACTTCTGTGCCTCGCTGATTGACGCCCTCGAGCAGTTTGAATCGGCCACCGGCGATGAAAAGGCAGGCCACGCCCTGGCCGTCGCCGCCCTGCTTCACTATGGCTCCCCGCTGGGCGACAACTGGGCCGTCTCCGAGTATCAGTGGAGCGTCTACGAGCCGGTCAACGAGTTCACCACCATGTCACAACAGTGGCTCGAGAAAGCCGCCAAGCTCACACGCGACCCCAAAACGCTCTGCCAGATTTACTACGCGATGCTCTCAATGCCCGGCCAAAAAGGGGAATATGACACGTATGAAGCCCCAGTTCAACACATTACAGACCGACGCCACAACAACGGCTCTGTCGTGTACTTCTTTGACAGCCCCACCCCGACCCAACGCAAGGCCTTTGACTATGTCGTCAACCATCTTCAGGAGCTTAACGACGACTACAGCTGCTGCCACATCTCCCACTGTGACGTGCTCCAGGCCTACACCGCCGGCCGCTTCATCGCCAAGCCCGAGGGTCTTATCTATTAAATTATGTTAACGCGCGATAACTTTCTTCTTAACGCTTGTTATATAGTTACAAGCGACCGCAATAAGCCGGTCATCAACCCTTTAAAAATTTTACAACTATGAAATTTATCGTCGTTTTAGCTATTATTTGTGCCATCGTGGCCACCGCACTGTTGGTTGCTACCTGTTTTGTGGATGGCGGTGCTTTGGTTTATGCCACAATAGCCGGAGGTTTGGCTCTCACAGCTTTTATCCTTCTGTTTGTTGACTACATTACCAAATCAAAGATGTAAAAAAGAAATGTCTATCCTGAATGTACCTTATTGAAGGGGCGCGAGTGATGAAACCCGCGCCCCTGTTTTTTCATTTGTCGCTCGTAATGCAAAATTTTTTACTATTTTTGCGTTATGAAGAAGTTTTTAACCACATCGCTCGCCCTCACCGCCTCGGTTCTCGCCATGGTTGCCGACGAGCAGACAAGCGTAATCCCCTTTCTCAACAACACCCCCGCCTCGCGTGTCATCAACATCGGGGTCCATGCCGGCATAGGCAACAGTTTTGTCACCCAAAACTATGAGAGCGCCATTGAAAACATCACCGAGATGAATCTTGGCTCGGGCTGGGCTTTCATGGGCGGCTTTGACTGCGAGCTCGCGGTGATCGACTACCTTTGGATCGGAACCGAGTGCAACCTGCTGATAAACAACTATGCGGCCGACTTCATCGTCCACCCCGAGGCCTCGGCCGGCGTGGCAAACATCTTCATCAAAAACCACTACTACTATGTCAACATCCCGGTGTATGCCTCCTTTAAGCTAAACATCGCCAACACCGTCCGATGGAACGTCGACGCCGGCATCTACTACAACTACGGGATAGCGGGCAAGCAACACCAGACCATCTACAACGCCGTGGTCAACGACTTAGGGCAGCTCATCTCATCGTCCTACACCCTCAAGACCGACTATTTCAACGACGACCGATCGTTTATCAACTCGGCCCACCGCGGCGACATCGGTCTCCACCT
Organism: uncultured Muribaculaceae bacterium; assembly: GCA_964394205.1. Lineage (GTDB taxonomy): Bacteria > Bacteroidota > Bacteroidia > Bacteroidales > Muribaculaceae > HGM05190. The sequence continues at coordinate 49,354 of CAYMVS010000007.1, forward strand.
GGCCACAGGCCTGACCTTCTCGCGCCACATCTCGGTTGGAGCGCGCGTCCAGGTCGGCTTTAAAAACATTGCCAACACCGTGGGTATCAATCATCCCAACCTGCACAATGTTTCATTTCTCGGCACCATTGGCTACAACTTCTGATGAAGAAACATCTGCTCTCTCTCCTTGTCGCCGCCATCGTGGCATTACCCGCCGCGGCCTCCCGCTCAGTTGTCACGCTCAACGACGGGTGGCTCTTCTCAACAGTTGACCCCTCGGGGGTGGAGTCGCCGCCGATGGCGGTCACCGTGCCCCACGACTGTGCCATCGCCGGCCCCTTCGACCCCGCCATCGACCTGCAGCGCGTGGCCGTCAAGCAAAACGGCGAGAGCGTCGAGACGCTCAAAACCGGGCGCACCGGCGGCCTCCCTTTCATTGGCCGCTTTATCTACCGCCGGCCCCTGAACATCGCCGACACCGCCGGGCGCCGCCTGACCCTACTCTTTGACGGCGCCATGAGCAACGCCAAGGTGAGCCTCAACGGCGAGCAGCTCATCTTCTGGCCCAACGGCTACAACGCGTTTTATGTCGACCTGACAGGCCACGTCAACCCCGGCGCCAATGAGCTCGAGATCGAGCTTGAAAACGAGCCCCAGTCATCGCGTTGGTATCCCGGCGCCGGGCTCTACCGCAACGTTCACCTGATATCGACCGGACGTGTTCACATCCCCGTGTGGGGCACCTGCGTCACCACCCCGAGCGTCGACGCCGCGCGCGCGTCGATCACCCTCGACATCGACATCGCCGGGACAACCCGCGCCGACAACGTCAGGGTTGTCACCTGCATCCTCGACCCCGACGGCCGCGAGGTGGCGCGCGCCGACAATATCTATGTGCCCCGCGGCCAGCATCACCGCCAGCAGTTTGTTGTCGACAATCCCCGCCTGTGGTCGCCCGACACCCCGGCTATCTACACCGCCCTGACCACGCTGTCGGTCGACTCGACGGTGGTCGACACCTACCAGACACCATTTGGCATCAGGCGGCTCGAGTTCATCCCCTCCCTCGGATTTTTTCTCAACGGCGTGGAGACAAAATTTCACGGCGTCTGCAATCATCACGACCTGGGACCCCTGGGGGCGGCCGTAAACCGCTCGGCCATACGCCACCGGCTGTCGCTGCTTAAAGACATGGGGGTCAACGCCATCAGGACATCCCACAACATGCCCTCGCCCGAGCTTGTCGAGCTGTGTGACCGGATGGGACTGATGCTCATGGTCGAGGCTTTTGATGACTGGGGGTACCGGCCCAAGTCGCCCAACGGCTACAGCAGGCATTTTGCAACCCGGGCCCTCGACGACATCGACAACATGGTCAGACACTACCGCAACAACCCCTCGGTGGTGATGTGGTCGATAGGCAACGAGGTGCCGAGCCAGTGGAGCAAAACAGGCGTCGATGAGTTGCTCATGCTTCAGGACCGTGTGCATCAGCTCGACCCGACGCGCCCCGTCACCTGTGGCATGGACGGGATTGGAGGAGTGCTGAAAAACGGCTTTGCCGCCTCGCTCGACATTCCCGGTTTCAACTACAAGCCTCAATACTACGAGCAAGCCTACAACACCCTGCCCCAGCGGCTCATACTCGGCTCGGAGACAGCCTCGACCGTCTCGTCGCGCGGTGTCTACCACTTTCCCGTCGCCTTTGACCAACACCGCGTGGTGATTGACCCCTCGGGACAGTCGTCAAGCTATGACGACGAGTCATGCAAATGGTCAAACACCCCCGACATCGACTTTTTCATGGACAACCAGCCATGGGTCATCGGCCAGTTTGTCTGGACCGGCTTTGACTATCTTGGCGAGCCCTCCCCCTACGACACCGATTTCTGGCCAAACCACAGCTCGCTCTTCGGCATCATCGACCTCGCCTCTCTCCCCAAAGACCGCTACTACCTCTACCGCTCCCGGTGGAACCGGCACTCGCCGACGCTCCACCTGCTGCCCCACTGGACATGGCCCGGCCGCGAGGGACTGGTCACCCCCGTGTTTGTCTACACCTCCTATCCACGCGCCGAGCTGTTTGTCAACGGCGTCAGCCAGGGCATCAGGCAGTTTAACGACTCCACGCTGCAAACCCGCTACCGGCTGATGTGGCCCGACGTCATCTATCAACCCGGTGAAATAACCGTGGTGGCTTACACTGACGAGGGCCTGGAGGCCGACCGCCGCAGCATCCACACCGCCGGCCGCCCCTCTCGCCTCCACCTTCAGGCCCATCGCGACACTCTCGAGGACACCGGCGACGACATGGCCTATATCACCGTCACCGTCGTCGACAGCGACGGCAACCCCGTGCCGACCGACTCCCGGCGAGTCAGGTTCAAAGTCGACGGCGCCGGCACCTTTGAAGCCACCGCCAACGGCGACCCCCGTTGTCTGCTCCCCTTCCGGCGCCCCGAGATGGACCTCTTCAGCGGCGCCGCCACCCTCATAGTGCGCTCGGCCACCACCCCCGGCACCCTCCGGGTCACCGCCACAGCCCCCGGCCTCAAAAGCGCCACCATCACCATCCCCGTCAACCCCACCCCCTCGCCAAACTAAAGAGCGAGAGTTTTATCCCACCTTTTCACCGGTACGATAAAACTCTCTATTGAAAAACGACAGTTGTTGTGAAAGGCTCTAAAAATTCCAGCCCAACACAATTGAGAACATGCTACCCTTCAGGTCAAGTTCTTCCTTTTGTTTTCGGTCCTCGTTGCTGCCATCATAATAGTTTGTCAGACCCAGATCATATTTGAGGCCAAGGTACATCTTTCTATACTCTGCACCCAAACCAAAACTCAGACCGTAAGCCAAAGCATGGTCTTCACTTGAAAACACATCACCTTCTCCATGTGTCCCGCCATGGAGAGAGTAATCGCCCTCAGACTTGCCGTCACCAACTCTATACTCCAGATAGGGGCCAAAAAGAGCCTGGACATTGACAACTTTAAAATTGTAATGGTAGCCAATCAAGACCGGCAGCTGGAGATACATCGCTTTCAAGTCCATGTCTCTCCAAGTTGAGGAACTGTTTGCATTGACACCCTCAAACTTACTGTGTCTCTCGGTAAACCATAGCCCGGTCTGAAGCGAAAGACCCCACTTGCGATACATGGGAATGTCAACGATAGCTCCCACATTATAAGTTACTTTACCTTTGTTATCTATATTCCAGTTGCTTGCTTTGTTACCGCCAATCAGACGATACGCCTCCGATGACGAGAAACCGCCAAATCCCATTCCCGCGCGCAGGCCAAAGGTTGTCTTTTCGCCCAATTGTGCAGAGGCGCTCAATGCAAAACATGCGACACATATAATTGTGAATAATAATTTTTTCATGATCTGATATTTGCATTAGTAAAACTGGTATTCCAACTTGGCGCTTGAGATGTATCCAAATGTCGGAGAACCCTGGGTGCGATTCAGATTAAGAGTTGAGCAGAATATCTTCAGGTGAACCTTTTTATTGTTTTCCACTGTAAGATATCCGTAGTAGCATCCATGATAGTTAAAGGGAGTCACTGAAAGATATGATTGTGACTCAAAATTCATTTTGCCGGTTATGGCCTCGAGAGAAACCACGCCAGAGTTGTTTGTGTATGTCCGTAACGAGCACAGCCAACCGCCGTTATGCTCAATCGGGGTGAGCTGTTTTCCGACATCATTGGAACTTTTGTATTTGTAGGCGGCAACCCATTCACCATCCTGCTTATAGTAAGGCAGCAGAATCAATTCATACTTCGGGCTGCGGGCGGCGACGAGGTATTTGTATTCATTGTCCTCATAGAGAGTGGTCGCCCGAGACGGAAGCTCGCCGAAATTAGTGTCAAGACAAGCGATAAAAGCTTCTTGCTTGTCGGTAGTGATGCCTGATGGAAGTGACGGTTCATCGTCATCGTCACCACATGAAGTGACGGTTAGGCTGAAAAAGGGGATGCTCACCACCATCAGCCATTTGAATAATTTTGTCATAGACTTAATTGTTTGTCGCGTCCATTCCCGAGTTGACGTTTATTATGTGATACAAGAAAAGCGTGGAATGATGTTCTTGTTTATCTTACAAGAGGCATCGCCAAACGCCCAACACGAAATAAACAGTCCACTCCCACGCCTTACCGGATATCGATACCCCTTGCCGGGGAGTGGATATGCGACAAGCATGAGCGTTTTGTTGACTGCTCTCTCCTTCGTGTTTTTGAAATTGGCGATTTCCTGTAAAGGATAAAGCAAAAAACGCTTTCATTAATATGTCTCGGAAATTGGCGCAGACATAACCGCTCCAAATTCCAACCGCAAATTTATGCAAAAATATTAGTTTGGCAAAAAATACAGATTATAGTTTGAAATTGTGCAGTTAATGACATTGATTTTACCGCGTCAGCGGACAGGGCCGGTGGCCGACAGAGCCGGGAGGATAACGCCGCGATGCGGCGAGACAATAATAGCACATTGTCAAGGGCGCGGGGGTGTGGAGCCGGCAGACGTAACACCCCGCCGCCCGAGGCTGTGTGATCAATGGCGCTCCCGTCACCCCGGGCCTCGTAGAGGTCCATCAGGGGCAACAATCGAGCCCTGGTCTGTCGATCTTCACCGGCGTCGACAGAGTGCCTGTGTCGACAGAGCGCCACCGGCGCTCTGTCGATACCGGGCACCGGACAACCGCCGTCCGGCGTATTTGTCGGCGCTAATGGACCTCATCGAGGCCCAAATAGGAATGTTGAACGGTACACACAGCCTCGGGTGGCGTGTTACGCCTGCCCGCTCTGACATCCACCGGCCCAGTCAGCTGACCCGACAAAAGAGGCTGCGCCTTTTGACACAGCCTCCCTATGTTTTATGTTTAGCGATCTTTACAATTCGTGAGGTATCTCATACATTTCCGATGCGGTTTTGAAATACCAATGAAAAGCTTTTTTAAACATTTCTTTCATAGCTGTAATTGTTTTATAGTTGAACATTGGCGGGTATTGGCCTGATTCAACTGTCGGAATGGGGTCGTGCTCGCCGTGATTTACTATAAAAACAACCACACAGGCCAAAAAGTTTGCTCAAAAACATACTTTTCCAACACCGCCCTCTTGACAACTCAGACTGAAACTGATGATATCATCCATATCCGACAGTAAACGCCCGAACTGTAAAGCTCCAATTAAAAAAGTATATAAAACGTATCTGCAGCAGTATCCACAAAAGACACACAATAAGCATGACACCGATATTCTTCTGATTGACAACAAATGCCCGACAGCTATTCATTATCTGAAGTACGATAAGAGCGATATTAATAACTAACGTAAACCAGTATGCCAGAAAATGTCCTCCGCAAAAAAAATAAGAATGTAACAAAACACATAAATTCCCCCAACCCGACAATAAGCCATTTTTTATCGTATAACTTTTCCATTGCTCATCTGTTTTTTCCACCAAAGCCTGATGAATAATTATTTAACTGTATGCTGACCCGAGATAAGCCATTGTGTCTATCTTTCAATCAGGTTACTGCTTGCCGGTGATGATGGCCTTGATGTCGTGCAGCTTGTTGAGGGCCTGGACGGGGGTCAGATTGTTGATGTCGGTGTCAAGGATCTCGTCGCGCACCTGGGTCAAAACCGGGTCGTCGAGCTGAAAGAAGCTCAGCTGCATCCCCTCGTCGGGCTGTGGGGCAATGGAGGGGGCGCCGTCACGTGTGCCCATCGTCGCCTGCTCCAGGTGCCTGAGCACCTTGTCGGCGCGCTTGACAATCGAGGCCGGCATGCCGGCGAGACGCGCCACGTGGATGCCAAACGAGTGCTCGCTGCCGCCACGGGCCAGTTTGCGCAGAAACATGACACGGCCGTCAATCTCCTTGACCGACACATTGTAGTTGACCACGCGGCTGTAGGTCTTTTCCATCTCGTTAAGCTCATGATAATGAGTGGCAAAGAGCGTCTTGGGGTGCAGGTTGCCATACTCGTGGATATGCTCGACGATGGCCCATGCGATGGAGATGCCGTCGTAGGTCGACGTGCCCCGGCCAAGCTCGTCAAAGAGGATGAGCGAGCGCTCGCTCATGTTGTTCATGATCGACGCCGCCTCGTTCATCTCGACCATAAATGTCGACTCGCCAAGCGAGATGTTGTCGCTGGCGCCAACGCGCGTGAATATCTTGTCGACCACACCGATGCGGGCCGACTCGGCCGCTACAAACGACCCTATCTGGGCCAGGATGACGTTGAGCGCCGTCTGTCGGAGCAGCGCCGACTTGCCTGCCATGTTGGGCCCGGTGATTATCATCACCTGGGTGCCGTTGTTTGACAGCGACACGCTGTTGGTGATATACGGCTCGCCGGGGGGAAGCTCACGCTCTATCACCGGGTGGCGCCCCTCGACAATCTCGATGTCGAGCGAGTCGTCGACCACCGGCCGGTTATATTTGTTCTCGATGGCCACGCGGGTGAAGGAGCTCAGGCAGTCGAGGCGGGCGATGAGCGAGGCGTCGAGCAACACCGCCGGGATATATTCTGTGACCCTCGATATCAGCTCGTTGTAGAGCCGGGTCTCGATGATGGCGATCTTCTCCTGGGCGCCGAGTATCTTTTCTTCATACTCCTTCAGCTCGGGGGTTATGTAGCGCTCGGCGTTGACCAGGGTCTGCTTGCGTATCCACTGCCCGGGCACCTTGTCGCGATGGGTGTTTGTCACCTCTATATAATAGCCGAACACGTTGTTGTAGCCAATCTTGAGGCTCGGGATGCCGGTGGCCTCGCTCTCGCGCTGCTGCACCCGCGCCAGGTAGTCTTTCCCTTCAAAGGCAATCTGCCTGAGCTCGTCGAGCTCGGGGTCAACACCGCTGTTGATCACCTGACCGCGGTTGAGCGCCGCCGGGGCATTGTCGGCGATCGTCTTGGTTATCAGTTGGTTCATCAGCTGACAGGGGTTCAGCTGGGCGCCGATGTCTCGTAGGGCGTCATTGTCGGCCGCCGAGCAGAGGGCCTTGATTGGCCCGACGGCGTTGAGCGCATTGCGCATCTGTATCATCTCGCGGGGATTGACGCGCCCAACCGCCACCTTTGATATCAGGCGCTCGAGGTCGCCTATCTGCTCGAGCAGCCCGTGCAGCTGCTCGCGCTGCTCGGGATTACGGAAGAAGTGCTCGACCACCTCGAGCCGACGGTTGATGGCCGTGTGGTCTTTGAGCGGGAACAGCAGCCAGCGCCTGAGCAGTCGCGCCCCCATGGGGCTGACCGTGCGGTCGATGACATCGAGCAGCGACTTGCCCTCGTCGCCAAGGGCCGACACCAGCTCAAGGTTGCGCACGGTGAAACGGTCCAGACGCACGTAGGTGTCCTCCTCGATGCGCGCTATCGAGGCGATGTGGCCCGTCATGGTGTGGTGGGTGATGTCAAGATAGTGGAGCACGGCCCCGGCGGCGATGATGGCCGCGTCGAGCCCGTGTATGCCGAAGCCCTTTAGCGAGGTGGTGCCAAACTGCTTGAGCAGGCGGTCGGTGGCCGCCGTCGAGGTAAACACCCAGTCGTCGAGCTCAAACACGGCAAAGCCCCTCGCCCCCATCTGGTCGAGCAGCCGGCGCTTGCCACGCTCCACCAGCACCTCCTTTGGCCCGAAGTTGGCAAGAAGCTTGTCGATATAGTCAGCCGACCCCTCGGCCGCCAGGAACTCGCCGGTCGAGATGTCGACAAAAGCCACGCCGCTCTTGTCGCGCCCGTCGGTCAGATGGACGGCGGCCAGAAAATTGTTCTCGCGATGGTTGAGTATGTTGTCATCGGTCGACACCCCGGGGGTGACAAGCTCGGTGATGCCGCGCTTGACCAGCTTTTTGGTCAGCTTGGGGTCTTCAAGCTGCTCACAGATGGCCACACGCTTGCCCGCACGCACAAGCCGGGGCAGGTAGGTGTCGAGCGCGTGGTGGGGAAAGCCGGCCAGCTCGACATGCTGGGCCGAGCCGTTGGCGCGGCGCGTCAGCGTGATGCCAAGTATCTGGGATGCCGCGATGGCATCGTCCGAAAAGGTCTCGTAAAAGTCGCCCACGCGAAACAGCAGGATTGCATCGGGATGCTTTTTCTTCATCTCGATGTATTGTTTCATGAGCGGTGTCTCAACAATTTTCTTAGCCATGCCACAAAGATACAATTTTTTTTTGAAAGGGCCCGCGACACACAAAATGCCATCCAAAACTCAAAAATTGAATGAATAAGTGGAAAATCATGTTAAAAAACCGATTTTTTGAGATATTTTTTTGAGTTTTCGTGTAAATTTATTACTTTTCCATCTTTGTCAGTTTTGAGGGTTATACCTTTGGTTGTCAGGGGTATAACCA
>CAYMVS010000008.1:0-56413 GCA_964394205.1 uncultured Muribaculaceae bacterium
GGGCGCGACGGCGAGATGGTTGTGTTCGTGCCTTTCGGCGCTCCCGGCGATGTGGGCTCGAGGGTCTTGCGGCGTTTGCTGGCCTGTTTCTCCTCCTGGGCCATACGTTTTGTTTTCTGCTCGAGCCACGATGAGTAGTTGCCCTTCCAGGGTATCCCCTCGCCGCGGTCAAGCTCGAGAATCCATCCTGCCACATGGTCAAGGAAATAGCGGTCGTGGGTGATGGCGATGACCGTGCCGGGATAGCGCTGCAGGTGTTGCTCGAGCCAGTCGATCGACTCGGCGTCAAGGTGGTTGGTCGGCTCGTCGAGCAGCAACACATCGGGCTGCTGCAGCAACAGCCGGCACAGGGCGACGCGGCGGCGCTCGCCACCCGAAAGGGTCGAGATTTTCTGGTCGTCGGGCGGACACTGCAGGGCGTCCATGGCCCGCTCGAGCTTGCTGTCGATGTTCCACGCGTCACAGGCGTCAAGCTTGTCCTGAAGCTCGGCCTGACGGTTGATCAAGGCATCCATCTTGTCGGGGTCTTCGAGCACCTCGGGGTCGCCAAACGAGGCGTTTACCGCGTCATACTCGGCCAAGAGATCCATCACCGGCTGCACGCCCTCTCTCACAACCTCGATAACCGTCTTGTCGGGGTCGAGCTGTGGTTCCTGCTCAAGGTAACCAACGCTGTAGCCAGGCGAGAAAACAACCTCGCCCTGATAGCTCTTGTCGATGCCCGCGATGATCTTGAGCAGTGACGACTTGCCCGAGCCGTTAAGACCTATGATGCCGATCTTGGCGCCATAGAAAAACGACAAGTAGATGTTTTTAAGAACTTGCTTTTGAGGAGGATAGGTCTTGGAAACGCCTACCATTGAGAAGATTACCTTTTTATCGTCGGCCATAATTATGATGTTGTTTCATTATTCAAAATACAAATTTCCACAAAAGTAAGACATAAAATCGGTACTGCCAAACACGCGTCCACAAATCGCCGCCCGCCGCCAAAACAAATTGCAATTTTGCTTTTTAGACAATTGTTAACTGTCATTATGTGTTTATTGGCACGAAAATTGCTATCTTTGTGGGCGATATGAAACAGATACTGAAAAAACTATATATCTATATTCTTGCAACGATGGCGGGACTTGCCACTGTCGCATGCGGCGAAAAGGACGAGCCGACCCCGGCCCGCGCTCCTGGACGCACGGTGATTGTCTACATGGTGGCCGACAACTCGCTGGGCTACAGCGGCCGCGACATGGCCGACCTTGCCGAGATGGCCACAGCCGCCCGTGGCGGGGCGTTGCAGAGCGGCCGCCTGCTTGTCTATCATGCGGGCACCGGGACCGCCTTGGGCAAAAAGCCTGAGCTGAAAGAGCTTGATGAGTCGGGCAACTGGACCACGCTCAAGACCTATGATGCCGACGGGGCCTACTCTGTCGATCCCCAAAGGATGGCTCAGGTGATTGACGATGTGCACACTTTGGCGCCCGGCCTCAGTTACGGCCTGGTGTTGTGGAGCCATGCCACCGGATGGATGGACGACGGGTCCGACCTCCGCTCGTTTGGTGACGACCGGGGCTACCGGATGAACCTGCCCTCGCTCGCCTCGGCCCTTGAGGGCAACCGGTTTGATTTTGTCTACTTTGACTGCTGCCTGATGGGCACGGTCGAGGTGGCCTACGAGCTACGACACGTAACCCCGTGCATAATAGCCTCGGGCACAGAGCTTCATGTCGATGGAATGCCTTATAATGTCAATCTGTCAAACTTGATGGCGCCGGTGTTTGATCCCGTCGCCACGGCTAAATGCACCTTTGACTTCTATGACGGGCTGACCGGCAGCGACCGCATGTGCACCATGACGGTTGTCAACACCGCCGGCCTTGACCGTCTGGCCGCCGCTACGGGCGACATAATGAAGACCGGCGTGCTCCCCCCCGCCAACCTCGACCTGCAGCAGAGTTATCGTCCGCGCTACTTCACCCTCTACGACATGGGGCGCTATATAGACACCCTCGAGGGGGTCGACCCGGCGCTGATCTCGGCTTGGCACTCGGCCTACAGCGCTGTCGTGGCTTATGCCGCGTCGACCGACTATATTTTGGGCTATTTCCCGATAAAATATTACACCGGCCTGGGTACACATCTGCTCCACGGGCCCGATGATGCCGTCACTTTAGGGTACAATCAGCTCGAGTGGTGGAAAGATGTCGTGTCGCTCAACCCGTCACTGAATGTGCCGTTGACGGTGCCTGCCGGCGCGGTTGAGTGAGCCTCGCCGCGGTATAACAGTCATTAAATCCAAAACCGATCATAATCATGTTTCAACTGCTTCTTCAGGCTCTCCCCGCCGTGCCTGTCGACTCGATTCCATCGCCGCGCCAGGAGTTGCGCCAGCTCTCGGCAATGTCGATCGACGACATCCTCTCCAAACTGGCCAACACCATGATTTCATTTGCCGCCTCGCTTGTGATAGCGATCCTGGTGTTTTATGCCGGCAAGTTCATTATCAAGAAAATCTATAACATAACGCTCAGCGTCTTGGTTCGCCGCAACGTAGACCGGTCGCTGAGCACTTTTATACTGAGCCTCATCAGGATGGTGCTCTATTTCATCCTGATAGTGACGGTCATCGGCATCCTTGGCATCGAGACGAGCTCGTTTCTGGCACTGTTTGCATCGGCCGGCGTCGCTATCGGTATGGCGCTGAGCGGCACGTTGCAGAACTTTGCCGGGGGTGTGCTGATACTCCTTCTCAAGCCCTATAAGATTGGCGACTATATCGAGGCCCAGGGGTATGCCGGCACGGTGACCGAGATCCAGATTTTTCACACCATCATCTCTACGCCCGACAACAAGTCGATCATCATACCCAACGGCGGCCTGTCAACGGGGTCGATCAACAACTGGTCGCGCGAAGACTACAGGCGTGTCGAGTGGACCGTCAGCCTCAGCTATGGCGACGATTTTGACAAGGCACGCGCGGCGCTGCTTGAGATGCTTGCCGGCGACGACCGCGTGGTCAAGCAATATATTGAGCAAGATCGCGAGGAGCGACGTGAGGCCGAGGAGGCCAACTCGCCCGTCGTGGTCGAGGAGGTCAAGCGCGGATTTTTCAGCCGACTCTTCCATCGCCATAAAGCGGCCGCGCCGGTTGCCGGCGACGATGTGTTTGCCCAGACCGACATGATGAGAAAACGTGCTCTGGCGCCTAAGGTTGACCGCAGCCCGACGGTCAACTTGGGCAATCTCGGCGACAGCTCGATCGACCTCACGGTCAGGGCATGGGTGCGCTCATCCGACTACTGGCCTGTTTATTTCTCGTTTAACGAGCGTGTCTACAGCGAGTTGCCCTCGCGAGGCTTCTCGTTCCCGTTCCCCCAGATGGATGTTCATCTAACCCAAACCAATTAACAGGGGTTGAAAAAGACAATTGGACATTAATGAGCGTCAATGGTATTCTCTGACCTGTTTTTCCTATTTGCCTTTTTGCCGGCGTTCATGCTGCTCTATTGGACGGGCACATGGATTGACGGCAAGATGAGCGCGCGCCACCCCGGGCGCCCCTCCCACCGTTGGCGCAACTCGGTGTTGGTGGTCTTCTCGCTGCTTTTTTACTCGTGGGGCGAGCCGGTCTATGTCTTTCTGATGATTGTCACGGTGCTCGCCAACTATCTGGTGGCCCGCTGCATGGTATCGGCCACCCGACACCGGCGCCGCTTTTTGACCGTGGGGCTTGTCATCAACCTGTTGGTGCTCGCCTCGTTCAAGTATTTGGGCTTTTTTGCTCAGGTGCTCAACGACATTGGCCTCGACGTGCCGGTGCCCGATATCGGACTCCCCATCGGCATCAGTTTTTACGTTTTCCAGTCGGTGAGCTATCTCGTCGACGTGTATCGCAACGACTCGCCGGCCCAGAAGCGTTATGCCGACCTGTTGCTCTACATCTCCATGTTCCCCCAGCTCATCGCCGGCCCCATTGTGAGATATGACACGATAGCCCGCGAGATCAACAACCGGCGGGTGTCGGTTGAGGATCTCAGCGACGGCGCCTTCCGGTTTCTGATCGGTCTCGGCAAGAAAGTGATTCTGGCCAACCAGTTTTCGGAGATTGCCGATGCTTTCCTCAAAGGGGGGCTCGAGTCGCTCTCGACCTCGGGGGCGTGGATTGGCATCATTGCGTTTACGTTTCAGATATATTTTGACTTCTCGGGCTACAGCGACATGGCCATCGGCATCGGGCGCTGCCTGGGATTTCACTTCAAGGAAAATTTCGATCACCCCTATTGTGTGACCACCATCACCGACTTTTGGCGCCGCTGGCACATCTCGCTCGGCAGCTTCTTCCGCGACTATGTCTATATCCCCCTTGGGGGTAATCGCCGCCGTCAGTTCCTTAACATTTTGATTGTGTGGTTTCTGACAGGCATGTGGCATGGGGCGAGCTGGAATTATATCGTGTGGGGACTCTACTTTGGCCTCATCCTGGTGGTCGAGAAAGTCACGCGCCTGCCCAAGCGCCGGGGTATTCCCCGGCCCTTGCTCCACCTCTACAGCCTGCTGGTGATAATAGTGGGGTGGGGTATATTCTACTTTGAAGACATGGGGCGCATGGGCCTGTTTTTCACGCGCTTTGTCGGGCAAGCCGACACCCTCTACGACATAGCGGCCCAAACGGCTGTTTTTGATCACTTCTGGCTCTGGATGGCCGCTATCCTCTTCTGCATGCCCACGCGCCGGTGGATAGCGGGGATGCACAACCGCCTGTGGGGCGAAAACAGCGCCCGGGCCCTCAACCTCTCGCTTGCCGCCCGCATCGTGGTTGGGGCTTTGCTGCTTGTTGTCAGTGTGGCCCTGCTCATCGGAGCGACCAACAACGCTTTCCTTTACACTCGATTTTGATTGACTATGACAAAACCTGTATTCTCACTCATCATTTGTGGCACGCTGGCGCTGACGGCGGTTGCCGACGAGGCCGACGACTGGTTTGAGCACGCCTTTGCCGGCGACGAGACCACCGAGGCCGACGTTGACCTATACGTGCAGGCGGTCGACGATATCGATGCCGTCGGCTATACCTACATCAACACCATCAACCCCGACGCGCCATTCAAGAAGGGTAAATCGGGCATCATCGTGGCCGGCGAGCCCCCCACGGCGCGCGCCATGCAGCCTTTGTCGTGGAGCAATGAGAGCGCGCGCCGCTACAGCAATATCGCCAACCTGTATAACCGTCATTTTGAGGGCAAAGTCAACGTTTACGTCATGCCGATACCCTTGGCGATAGCCTATTATTGCCCCGACGAGGCCGCAGCGCAGACCTCCGATCAGCATAAGTGCATACGCCGTGTCATTGCCGGACTCGACCCCGATGTAACCGGTGTCGACGTCTATCCCATCTTGGGGATGCACGCCGCCGAGCCCATCTATTCGCGCACCGACCACCACTGGGCGCCGCTTGGGGCCTATTATGCCGCGATGCAGTTTGCCGATGCCGCCGGGGTGCCATTCCTGCCGCTCGAGCAGTATGAAGCCGTCGAGGTGCCCGACTATGTTGGCACCATGTTCAAGTTTTCGGGCGTCGCCGATGTCAAGGAATCGCCCGAGACCTTTGTCTATTATGTGCCCCGGGGTGTTGACTATGAGACGACCTATCAGAACTATACCCTCGACAAGGCGCGCAAGCATGTCGTGTCACAGGCCGAGCCCGAGCAGGGCAAGTTTTTCCTCAGCTTTGGAGGCGCGTCAACCTACCTGACATTCATGGGGGGCGACACAAAGCTGACCAAGGTGACGACCGGCACAAAAAATGGCCGGCGCCTGCTCATCATCAAAGACAGCTTTGGCAACGCCATCCCCGGCTATCTCTTTGGCTCGTTTGAAGAGATACATGTGGTCGACTGTCGCTACTTCACCAAAAACATGACCGACTATGTCGACCGCAATCAAATCACCGATATACTCTTTTGCAACAACCTCGGTCATGCCCTGAGCCCGGCGACAACCGACAAGGTGAAGGAATATCTCACTCAGCCAACACGTTAACTCCATGAGCCGTCACCACATATTTGTCATCACCATAGGCCTGCTGTTTGGGTGTATCGCCGTGCTGTTTCTTGCCTTTCCGCGCAGCACATTCTCCGAGCTTGAGCGACGCGAGCTCAAATCGGTGCCCGAGTTCTCGCTCGAGCGACTTGCCGCCGGCAGCTACACGGCCGATGTCTCGTCGTGGTTCAGCGACACCGAGCCCTTCCGCGACCTGTTCATGAACCTGAGCATGACCATCAAAAAGCACCTGGCGCTCAAGTTGGGTGGCGACAACAGTGTGGTGTTCCGCGAGAGTGACAATCTGACAGCCGCTCTCGATCCCGGCGGCAGCCCGGCGGGAGAGGGTGGGGATGACGGTATTGACGGAGACCCCGGGAATGCCAAGATAGCAGCTGCCGGCATCATGCTTGTTGGCGAGGAGCCGACCGTCAGGGCCCTGATGAACTATGGCGGCGAGGCTAACGGCGGGGGTGGATATGCGCGTATGCTCAACGAGTTTTCCCATCGCCTGCCCGGGGTCAGGATATATGCCATGGTCATCCCAACGGCAATCGAGTTTTATTGCCCCGACAACCTCAGGGGCGACCGCCGGCGGTTTAAGTCACAAAAGGCCACTGTCGACCATATCCACTCGCTGCTCGAGCCCCAGGTTGGCAAGGTCGATGTCATCCCCGTGCTCGACCGTCACAAAGACGAGGATATCTATCTACGAACCGACCATCACTGGGCTCCGTTGGGGGCACACTATGCCGCCGGCGAGCTTGCCAGGGTAGCCGGGGTGCCCTTCAGAGACCTCAGTGCCTACGACCGGCGGGTGGTCCACCGCTTTGTCGGCACAATGTATGGCTACTCAAAGGATATCAGCGTGAAAAACTCACCTGAAGATTTTGTCTACTTTGTGCCCAAGGCCGGGGGATACACCACCACCTACATCAACTTCTCGCTCGACAAGGATTTTCACATCACGGGCGAGAGCCGGCCGGTCAAAGGGGCGTTTTTCTATCATTTCAACGACGGCAGCGGCGGCGCCTACTCCACCTTTATGGGTGGCGACTCAAAGATTGTAAAGGTCGACACCGGCACCGCCAACGGGCGCCGGCTGGTCATCATAAAGGATAGTTTTGGCAACGCGCTGCCGAGCAACCTCTTTGGCTCGTTTGAACAGATTCATGTAATCGACTTCCGCTATTTCCCGCGCAATCTCACCAAATATTGTCGCGACAACGGCATCACCGACCTTGTCGTGGCCATCAACATCTTCTCGGCCTACAATGACCTGACGGCGGCAAAAATCAAAGGCTTCCTGCACGACCCGGTGCCCGAGAGCAGTCATGAGGAAACCCCCGACGAGGGTACTGACGACAACACTCCGGCAGACTCGGTGAAGGCAGTGGTCTCGCCGACCCCCGCCGTAGAGGCCCCCGACAGTATTTGACACTGTATAATTATTTTTCATATCTTTGTGGCTCGATTATGAATATATATGAGATAAGACGCTATGGTGTGATTGCCTTTATGGCGGTCTCGCTGTTGGTGGTCACCTTCTTTTTATACTTTTCAAACTCTCTTGTTCAGGATTTGTCGGAACAGGAGCGGGCACGCATGCAGATCTGGGCCGATGCCACCAAGCAGATCGTGGCCATGGGCGACGAGGAGAGCGAGCCATCGACTGCCGATATTGACTTCCTGTTGTCTATAATCGAGGAAAACCGTAACATCCCGGTGCTCCTGACCGACAATGACGGCAACATCATCATGCACCGCAACTTTGACCTACCCGAGCCGGTTGACTCGATGAACCCGCTGTTTATCAGCGAGACAAACGCTCATTTTCTCAACGACAAGCTCGATGTGCTCAAGCGGGGCCACAACGTGATACACATCATCATCTCGCCCGACAACCTGCAGCACCTCTACTATGAAGACTCCAAGCTGCTCAAGATGCTGAGCTATTATCCCTATATCCAGGTGGTGGTGATGCTGGCGTTTATCTGCATCGTCTATTTTGCGGTCACCTCGACCAAGAAGGCCGAGCAAAACAAGGTGTGGGTCGGGCTGTCAAAGGAGACCGCCCATCAGCTTGGCACCCCCATCTCGTCGCTTATGGCATGGATGCAGCTGCTCGCCGACATGGGCGTCGACCCCGAGATGGTGGGCGAGATGGACAAGGATGTCAAACGACTGTCGACCATCGCCTCGCGTTTCTCAAAAATCGGCTCGCGACCCAACATGGAGCGCGAGAATCTCAACGACGTGGTTGAGCGCTCGGCAAGCTATATGGCCACGCGCATCTCGTCGCGCATCAAGCTGACCATCAACCTCAGCCCCGAGCCGTTGCCGGTCAAAATCTCGGCACCCCTCTTTGAGTGGGTCATGGAAAACCTGATAAAGAACGCTGTCGACGCTATGGAGGGGCACGGGGCGATCGACGTGACCACCGGTAGCGACAAGACCGGCGCCTGGGTCGAGGTAAAGGACACCGGCAAGGGGTTGTCGCGCAAAAATTTCAAGACCATCTTCAATCCCGGTTACACCACCAAAAAGCGCGGTTGGGGCTTGGGACTGACCCTGGCCAAGCGCATCATCGAGCAGTATCACTCGGGTCGCATCTACGTGAAAGAGTCGACCCCGGGCGTAGGTACTACTTTCCGAATCGAGCTGCCCCGGGTCGAGGCGTGAAGCGCAGCAGCATGACGGTGTCGCGGCTGTCACACGAGCGCTGATGATGCCTGTAAATCTCTGTCAGCGCCACGTCGGGATGGGCCTGGATGAATGGTTGCAGGTCTTTTTTGCCAACCAAAATGAGCCCCTCGGGTGGAGTTGTCGTCGTGGTGGCGATGCTTGCCGAGGCCCCCTCGGCCGGCCCGTCATAGAGCCTGACGCGGTCGCCAAGGTAAAAGCCGATGGTGTAGAACCTCAGCATCGGGTCGCCGATGTATTGATAGACGCTCTCCCCCTTTCCGAGCTCTTTCTCCACAATCGCGGCCACCGGTCGGTCGCTTTTTGCATTGAGAACCGTCGGGAGAACAAATCCCGACAGACACCAGTAGATGGTGAGGGTAGTGACCATGGTGGAAAATATTGTGGTGGTCCACCCGCTTTTCCGTAGCGAGCGGAATATCTCAACCGATGTGGCGACCGGCAGCACTATCAACATTTTGTTGAGTGAACCGCCGGTGTTGTTGAAAAGCCCGATGATTGATGCCGCTTTTTTCCCGAAAAGGGTTGGCTCGATGATGTCTTCGCTCACGAGAAACAGGACAATCGACAGCAGCCATGCCACAACGGCTATCACGATGCCGTAGGTGTTGACAATCCAACGGTGAGCCTCGCCTGCCCTGATGAGGCCCAGGGCTACAAAATAGGCTACAAAGGGGTAGATCGGCAGAAGATAGACCGATCGCTTGCTGGCGGGAATGCAGTAGAACACAAAGATGACCACCGTGACTACCAACGCAAACGCCGAGGTGGCGTCAATCGTCTCGAGCCACCGGCGCCAATGCCTCAAGGAGAGCTGCAGCCGCCCCGGCCGCTTTATGGTGAACAGCGCCAGCAGCGCCAGCAGGGTGTAGGGCAACATGCCCGAGGCGAGTGTCAGGAAGTTGTAGTAGAACGGATTGACGTGTGACTCGTAGGACATGCGTCCGGTCAGTCGGCCAATGTTTTCCTCCAGGGCAAGGTTGACAAAGGTCTCGCCACCGCCGGCGTTGTAGGCGGCCACATACCACGCGGCGGGGATGACGAGCGACAGCCCCCCGATGACAGCCAGTCGCCACAGGGCGTTGAGCGCGCTCCCCCCGCGGGCGGCCACATAGACCAACATCACCAGGCATGGCAGAGCCACCCCCACCGGCCCTTTGGTCAGCGCGGCGCCGGTCATGAGCAGTATGGCCCATGGCGAGATGACAATCTGGCTACGCCGCCGGTATCCCGATTCCATCACCATCATCGCCCCGACCATGCAGGCGGTCAGCACCATGTCGACGCGACAGGCTGTCACCGCCCGCCAAACCTCGATCGAGGTCGCTGTCACAAGGGCGGTGAGGATGCCTTGAGTCCATCCCCGGCGACGTGTGAAATAAACCGCGATGGCCATTATCATCGCTATGCCGGCCACGGCGCTCGGCAGGCGCGAGGCAAACTCGTTGAGCCCCCCGGTCAGATAGCTCGCCCCCACAATCAGCCATGCCAGGAAGGGTGGTTTGTAGGGGATGTCGGACCCCATCGACACCGGCAGGATGTAGTTGCCGCTCTCCATCATCGACATGGCGACAATCGCCTCGCGGGGCTCCCCCTTGGTGTTAAACCATGTCATCCCCAACCATGGTATAAAAGTGATTATCAGCGCCAAAAGCAGCGAGATAAAGATGATGCGCTCGAGGTGGGCGTCGGTCTTTGCAGGGTCAATCATTGTCGGTGGGGGTGTTGTCGTCGCGGTGGGTCCGCGACATCTGTTGACGAATCACGTCGAGCCGCTGCCTGAGGGCCTCGCGGCGCGCGCTGTAACGCTTGACATCGTTTACCGACCTCACTATCCCGCCCATGATGGCGATGGCGCGGCGCTGACCCTCAGGCAGGGGCATGGAATAGTGAGCGCCGCCGGCACCGTTGAACGTCAGGGTGTAGGAGGCATCGGGCGACGCTTCCACAAGGCGCGCGATGGTGTCACACTCGCTGCCGGTGTAGTTGATTATCTCGGTGCCGGTCGAGCGGTCGTTGCGCTCGCCGTCGTGGGGCACCGTCTTGGTGGTGGCGCTCAGAGTGCCCGACGATAGGGTCACCGAGGTGTGCCCGACCTTGTTGCGGGCCAATGCCGAGACCATGTAGATAGTACCGTCGGGCATCATGCGGCAGAAGAGGCCGGTGGCTCCCTCGACGTCGACATTCTGTCCCGGGGCGACAAAGTAACTCTCAAGGGGATTGCTCACGCGCTGCAGCAACCGCGACAGCGAGTCGCCCTTGACCTGGGCCGACACGGCAAGCGAGTCGGCAAGGCGTATTTCCTCGAGGGTCAGGCCCTCCTGAACGCGTGTGCGCAGGTGAAGAGCGTCGCGCCGGGTGTCGACCGCCTTGGGGTATTGGCTGTCGAGCGAGTCAAGCAGCGCCCGGGCCTCATGAAACCGGCCGCCTTCAAATGCATCATTGGCTTGTTGCAGCATTTGGGTGGCCTCGGCCTGATATTTCTCTTTGTCGTTGCCACACGACACCGCTGTCAGCGCCAGTAGTATCACGAGCAGCACTGTTGCCGGGCGGTTAATTGCTGCGTTGCACATCTTTCACTCCTTTCACTGTTTTTAGTTTCTTAATCAAAGAGTTGAGCGACTCGGTGGTGCCCACGCCCACGGTGAGATGCCCCTGGAAGATGCCGTCGTTGGCCTGGATGGAGATGTTGCGCAGGGTGACATCGCGCTCCTTGTTGATGATTGACGAGATGTTGGTGACGATGCCCAGGTCGTCCTGGCCCACTATGCGCAGGTTGGCGGCAAACTGATGGCCCACTTTCCCTGACCATCTTACGCTGATGAGCCGCTCAGGGTAGCGACGGCTGATGTGAGACCAGTTGGGGCAGTCGCGGCGGTGGATTTTGATGACCCCCTCGGCCGAGACAAAGCCAAAAACGTCGTCGCCATAAATGGGGTTGCAGCATCGCGACAGCTTGTAGTTGATGTTCTTGATGTTGTTGCCAATCACCACCACATCGCTCGTGGGAGAGGTCTCCTCGTCGGGGATAAGCTGAAACTCGCTTGCCGAGCGGGTGTCGGCGGCCGCCTCCTCGATTTTGCGTATCATTGCCTCCCACTCGGCCACCACATCGTTGATGCCGAGCGTCTCGTTGGCAATGGCGGCAAAAAAGTCGGTGACGGTTTTATAGCCAAGCTTTTTGATGACCTTCATCAGGTCGGCCTCGTCCATGTCGAGTTTACGGTTTTTCAGGCGGCGCTGCAGGGTCTCGCGGCCGAGCTCGGCCTGGCGGTTGGCCTGCTCGTTGAGTGTCTGGCGTATTTTTGTGCGCGCCTTTGAGGTGACCACCATCCCGAGCCAGTCTTGCTTGGGTTGCTGATTGGCCGAGGTTGAGATCTCGACGGTGTCGCCGCTGTGCAGCTTGTAGTTGAGCTTGCGGTTTTTGCCGTTGACCTTGCCGCCGGTGCACTGGCAGCCCAGTTTTGAGTGGATGTTGAAGGCAAAGTCGAGCACCGTTGCCCCTAACGGCAGCTTGAACAGGTCACCCTTGGGGGTGAAGACAAATACCTCCTTGTTGTAGACATCCATCTTCATGTCTTTCATCAGCGCTGTCGGTCCATGCTGGCCGGCCTCAAGGATGTCGCGCACATTGGCCATCCACGTGTCCAGGTTGTCCTCGCTCTTGATGCCTTTGTATTTCCAGTGGGCGGCGAGTCCCTTCTCGGCAATCTCGTCCATGCGCTTGCTCCTGATCTGCACCTCCACCCATTTCCCCTCGGGGCCATAGACAGTGGTGTGCAGCGACTCGTAGCCGTTGCTCTTGGGGATGCTCAGCCAGTCCTTCATGCGCGCCGGGTTGGGGGTGTACATGTCGGTGATGATGGAGTAGACGTTCCAGCACTCGCTTTTCTCGCGCTCGCGGGGCACATCCAGAATGATGCGTATGGCAAACAGGTCATAGATGTGCTTGAGGTCGTTGTGTTGCTTGAGTATCTTGTTCCAGATTGACGAGATAGACTTCGTTCGGCCCTTGATGGAAAATTTGAGCCCGGTTTGCTCCAGTTTGGCTTTGACGGGAGCAATGAAGTCGGCGATATATTTGTCGCGGGCTTGCTTGGTGGCGTTCAGCTCGTGGGCAATCTCGGTGAAGACGCCTCGGTTGGTGTACTTGAGGGTCAGGTCTTCGAGCTCGCTCTTGATGGTGTAAAGGCCCAGGCGATGGCTCAGGGGCGCGTATAGATAGCTCGCCTCCATGGCCGTCTGCTTGACAAACTCCTCGTCGCGGTGGTGATTGATGGCGCGCATCAGGTTGAGGCGGTCGACAATCATGATGAGAATCACGCGGATGTCTTCGGCAAAGGTCAGAAGCAGGTTGCGGAAGTTCTCGCTGGCCACCGCCGGCGACTTGCTGTAAAGCGCCGCCGTCTTGAGCAATTTGCCGATAATCATGGAAACGTCGTCGCCCCACTCGGCGCTGACCGCCTCGAGGCTCATCATCTCGCCGCGGCAAAGGTCGCGCAGCAGGATGGCGATGACTATGTTGCGGTCGGGGCCAATCTTTTCACACATAAGCCGCGCTGTCTCGATGTTGTGGACCAGTCGGTGAAACCCGTGGCGATTGCGATTGAGCACATCGTTGTCCACCCCCTCGGTGATAACCTTTTTCAGCCGCCGGTAGTCCGATGGCCGGGATATGTCGCGTGTGAGCCTGAGCAACTCCCTGGCCGAGGCCGACACCGTGGCTTTCTCTTTATCTGTCAATCGATTGTAAGCTTCCATTTGCCTGTTTGTTAGGTAGAAGGGTGATTTGCAAAGGTACAATTTTTTCATTTAACCGACAATAACACAAGTAAATTAAACTTAAACTTTGTTACAGCGACGCCCGGTCGGTCAAACCCGCGCCGGGGGCGGTTGTTATAAGGTCAAAGCAATCAATAAACCAAATAAAACTTATATTATGGAACGGAAATTCAATGTGAGTGATATCGAGGCGGCCGTTGGTCGCGCGTTTGAAACCTATAAGAGTGACCACGCGGGGTCGGTCTGCCCGGTTTGTGGCGCCGACACCGCGGGCAAGTTTGCCATCACGGTGGCTCTTGCCGACGGGACAATTGTCCACAAGGGTGACACCACGGTGGCCGCCCCGTTAGGTAAATTGGCTCACATCCCCGTTCACATCCAGCTGCTTGAGCAGATGAGTGTCGACGAGCTTGTGAAGAAGAGTGGCCGCGGCAGTCTTGAGCATGGCCGCGCTGAGAATAAATGTGGCTGTGGCGACGTTGATCCCGACACCAAGGCCCGTGTCCACGCCCATCTCGACAAGCATGGCATACGCGCCGTGAGCGCTGTCGAGCCCACGGGCGACCGCGAGGGTAAGATGGACATCATCACCGGTGTCATCAACAGCGTGATGGGCAGCGAGCCGGTGCTCGACGACAGGATGTATAAAGCCAAAAAGGAGCTTGCCGCCGAGGTTGGCCTGGTTGACCGCCTGGCGAGTCGGGGCTTCTATCTCTACGACGATGCATCGCTGTCAATCGACATCTATGCCCGGTTGACCTCGCTGACGGCCACCACCGACCAGGTGGCCCGGATGGGTGCCACGGTGGCTGCAGGTGGCTATAACGCCGCGACCGGCCAGCATGTCTTTAACAGCGAGATTTCCCCCTCCATCGTGGCCCTGATGGCCACCGACAATCATCGCCATGTCAACACGCCGTGGCTTATGCTCGCCGGCGTGCCTGCCATCTTCACCCGTGGCGGCTTTGTGCTTGCCGTCATCCCGGGAGTGATGGCCATCGCCGCCCTTGCCCCCGAGCTTAACGACGCCGGCATCTCCGAGAAGGCCTCAAAGGCTGTCGAGCAGATTGCCCGCGAGCTCAAGCTCTCAATTTTCCAATAACCGATAAACCAATTATCTATATATAGAACACTGCCGGCGGGCCCTTAAAGCCCGACCGGCAGTGTCGTGTTTTGGTGGGGGTTGTGCTGTGGGTTATCTGACGATTACTTTAAAGACGCGGCTGTCGACGCTGACAATGTAGATGCCGGGGGTGACAGCGACGGTAGCGTCGCCCGTGCCGGCATGGACGGTGACGCCGGCGGTGTCGGCAATCAGCACTTTGGCCGAGTCAGGGCAGGTCACGGTGATAGTGCCGCGTGTGGCAATCACCTTGACAGTCTCGGCGAGCGACTCGTCGATGCCCGACTGACCGATCTGCACCTCAACGGTCTCGGTGGGCGCCGACTCGCGGCCGCCGCCATAGACGGCGGTCACCTTGTAGCTGTACTTGCCGTCGGCAAGCGCGGTGTCGAGATAGGTGAAGGTGTCTTTGGCGATGTCGGCGATGGCTACGCCGTCGCGATACACGCGATAGCCGGTGAGCTCAAGCGGCGAGCTGACACAACGTGCCACATAGCTGAGGTCGTCGATGTAGAGCACGAAAGCATCGTCGGACACACAGTGGATGGCAAAGTAGCGGGCGTCGGCCGGGAGCACAAACTCGTGGACAGTCCAGTTTTGGTCGGTGGAGATTACCTGACTCAGGGCTGTGAACGATGAGGTCGACTTGTCGGTGGTCGAGTAGAGCACCTCAAATTGGTCAACTCCCTGCATCACGTCGCCGGCCTTGGCATAGAGGCGCACGGTCTGGCCGCCAAACACCTCGGGCGAGATGATCCAATCGTCGTTTTTGAGCGATTGGCCGGTGGTGGCGTCGACTGCCTGGAAGCAGGCCAGCACCTGATTGCCCGTGTGGGGGTCGAAAGCGTCGGGAAACAGCGGCGACTTCATCACGATGCCCAGGCTGACGGGGTTGAACACCATGAACGATTGTGCCTGCCCCGTGTTGGGGAAGTAGATGTCGCTGAAACCGTAGGTAAAGCCCTTGTCGGCGTCGACAAGCGTGTAGTCGCCAATGTTGGAGATGCCAAAGGCGGTGTAGTCTTCAAACGAGTCGTTGACTCTCAGCGCCGAGGGCTCGTCCCAGGCAAGGCGGATATTATTGTCACCCTCAACGGCGCCCTCAAGAGTCTTTATCTCGGGGAGCACCGGGGCTGTGACACGTGTGGTCACCAACTCCGAGCCATTGTTGGAGGGTATCTCGTCGTCGTCCCACTCGACAACAGCCTGCAGGCTGAAAGAGCGGTTCTCTTGCTCGGTGGAGTAGGGCACCGTGAACTCGTAGGTGGCATACTCGCCGCTCTGACAGCTACCCTGCTGCTGTGCAATCTTGGTGCCGTTGCTGTACAGGGCCACGGTGTAGCCTGCAGCTGCTTGCGCACCCCCGTTGTAGACGGTGGCACTGTAGGTGCCGCTCTGACCGGCGCGAACTGCCGACGGCCCGGTGAACGAATAGAGCCTCATGTCGTTGTTTATCAGATTGGTGATTCTGATAAGGTCGAGGTTGATGTCCTGGCCATAGTCGGCGATGCCGTGGAATGAGAGCTTGAAATAGTCTTCACCCTTGAGGTCGGTCAGGTCATAGCTGTATTTGAGCCACCCCGAGCCGAGAGTGTTGTCGACAAGGATGGGCTCGCCCAAGGCTATGACGCTCTCGTCGGGCAGAATCACCTCGGGGATGAGACGGTCTTGGAAGAGCTCGTCGCCATAGAGAGCCTCCTCGCTGGCGTTGAGGTAGACATAGAATGAGAGCACGGGCGATTTGAGTGTGGCCACGCTCAGCTTGGGGCTGACAAGGCGACCCTCGTCGCCGGGCCGGCCCATCGTGCTCTGGAAGGTCACCAGGCCACCGTCGCCATCGGCCGGCGAGCATGCCGGCGAGCTGCCTGCCGAGAAGATTCCCCATAGGTTCTGGTTACCCTTGATACGATACATCAACCAGGGGTTTGAGCTTACAGACATGTCGGCAAACGACTCGCGGAATACCCCCTCGTAGGGCTTGCCAAACACAATCATGTCGGTGACGGCATAGTCGCCCTGGCCGGCGGCGCTCACGGGCACTACCTCATAGCCGACATAGTACTGCATGCGGTTGCCGTCAAGGTCGGCGTCGGTAAACGATGTGCCTTTGACGCGGGCGCTCAGCAGGGCGCTCTCATCGCCAAGACGGTAGATGGCATAGGTCAGCTCGTCGGGATTTACATACCCGCCGTTGATGCCCTCGGTCGGGGCTGTCCAGGTGATGACCGGCTGTGAGTCGCCCGTGACGGTCACCTTGACATCGGCCGGCGCTACCGGCAGGTCGTAACCGACAAAGACTGTGGCCTCGCTCTTGGCTCCGGCCTTACCGCCGGCGGTAGCAACCACGCGATAGGTGTTAAAACCGTGTTGAGGGTCGGTGTCGGTCCATGTGAGTGTCTCGCCGGGACGTGGCGCGGTAAAGGTGTGACACGGGGTCACCGAGTTGCCGCGGTAGATGTCGATGCGGTCAAGGACAGTCAGGGCAGTGCCCGCCATGCTGGTTGTCGGGGCGGTGAGAGTGATGGTGGCGCTCATGTCGCCGCGGGCTCCGGCCTCGGCTTTGAGCGAGCCAACGGCCGCCGGGGCGGTGTCGTCGGGCACCTCGTCAATCATAATGTCGGTGATAAACAGATAGTACTGTTTTTTGGCCGATGTAATGTGGAAGCCCACATGATAGTTGCCCGTGGCGGTGGCGGTGAAGTCTTGGGTGAACACCTTGCGCTCTTTGTGCTTGTAGGAGGCCATGGGGGTGATGACGCTCTGTGAGGCGATATCGTTTTGCGCCCCGGCGGTGACCTCGAGTTTCTCCTCCTGGCCGCGGGTCCACATCGTGTAGGTCAGGCGATATTTCTTGCCTTGCTGCACCTTGAACGATGGTGTGATGAGCCAGTCGTCGGCCGGCCCCTCGGGGCTGTAGCCATAGACGGCCGCCGGACCCTCGTCGGCAGTGTAGGTGAACGACGGGGCATACATCCAGCCACCCCAGTGGTATTGGGCGTCCCAGTCGTTATTGGCGTCGATGACGGTGAAGAGCTTGAACTGCTCCTCGGTGGCAAAGTCAAATTTGCAGGGCAGGGATGTGCCTTGACCAAGCACCATGGGCGATGTCTCGGCGGGCAATCCCTCGCGACCGTCACAGAGGGCGGTCACCTGGTAGTAATAATTGTCGGCAGCCACGTTGACGGGGTCGGTCACAGTGGTGGCGCTGATGCCGTCGGCAATGATGTCGATGCCGGGGAAGCGCACCACGCGGTATCTCACCTTGGCGGGGTCAACATAGCCGTCATTGCGGCCGGTGGTGGGGGCTGTCCATGAGATGACGGCCTCGCCGGCGGCATTTTTGGTCACCTTGAGGTTGGTCACGGGCGCTGGCGCGTCGAGACCCACATATTTTGACAGACCCAGGCGCGGGCCGTTGCCGGCGGCATTGGCCACGGTGGTGGTGAAGTTGTGGATACCCTCGTCAAGGGTCACCTCGAGCTCCACTTTCTCGCCGGGAGCGACACTCTTGGAGAGCCGTTCAGTGCCGTCGACACTGATGGTGACGGTCATATTTCCGCTCAGCCGGGTGCCTCCATAGTTGAGAGTGGGGGCGTTGAGGGAGACGATGCCCGTGTGGCTGTCGGCCACAAAGGTGGCGGTGAAATTGTCGGCCTTTGCCGGGGCTTCGGGAGCCACCTCGGGGTTGGGGATATACAGGCCGGCATACTCCTCGTTGGCACCAAACTGAGTGGTGAGCGAGGCGTTGCCGGTGGTGACATCGACCTCATAGAGGCCGGTGGCGCCGCTTGTCTCGACAGCCGCCCAGTAGAGACGGTCGGTCACCGGGTCAAAGGCCATTGACTGGACATAGTTGGTGTTGAGGCCGGTGCTTCCGATCTCGGTGCAGTCGCCGGTCTCTTTGTTGACACGATACAGGCGCGCGTCCTGCCCCTTTGAGATGGCATAGAGCTCGCCGCTGTGGTTGAACGCCAGGGCTATCATGGCCGGGATGCGGGCAAGGGGGGTGACAAACCCCGTGTCGTGGTCGACGAGCGACAGCGAGGGGTAATATTTGGTTATCAACCCCTCGTCGTCGAGCGGCTGCTCGATGTATGACAGGGCGTAGATGAGCCCCGTGGTGGGGTCGTAGGCAAGGTCGTTGGTGATTTGGCTCTGGTTGAAGTCGCTGTCAAGCATGCCGTGTATCACCTTTGACATGGTGCCGGTGGTGAAGTCATATTTGCAGAACGTCGAGAAGGTGTAGCCCATCTCGTCGGTGTAAACGTATGAGTTCCAGTAATACATGTTGCCGGCGTAGGTGGCGCCGCCATTGGCGTCGTAGGCCTCGACGGGCACCACCAGGGTGGGCTTGACGTAGGCGGCGGCCGGGAACGAGTAGATGCCATAAGATGGCGAGCCGACCCAGGCCGACGAGTATATCATACTGCCATATATCAATGTGCCGTCGCCCGGCACACGCGTCGGCGCCTGCTGTTGCCTTAACGGCACGGTCGCCTCGTGCAGTGTGCCCCCCTTGTGTTGACCAAGCGAGAACACCGGCTGCCCGGCGCGGCTGTGGTTGCCCTGTCGTGGCGCGGGCTGTGTCTTCTCGACAGGCAGCGCGCGGTGGCTGTCAAAAATCCCCCTGACGGGACCTACGGCCAATGCCGCGGTCGCCGCCAGCGAGATGATTGTTGCTGTTATCAAGTGTTTTTTCATCCTTTAATTTGGTTTTAGGCTTTAACTTATTGAGCGAATATTCAATAAACGCTTATTTGCGCAGTTTTAGTGTCTTGCCGCCGGTTTTTACAATGTAGATGCCGGGAGCAAAATTGTCAAGAGTCATGTCGGTGGTCACGCCGAGCGAGCGACCCTGCAGGTCAAACACCTCGACCGGGGTGGCCTCGATGGCCTCGACAGCCTCGATGCCGGTCAGAGCGCTCTCCACCATCGTCATCGACAGCGAGCGGACGGTCATGGTGCCCTCTGAGCCATCCGACGTTGTCCTGATGGCGAGACGGGGATAGATGTCGCCTATACCGTAGGCCGGGGCGCGCAGCTGTTGTGTCTCCACTACCGGGAATTTGAAATTGACGGTTTGGGGCGTTTCAGAGGTGGGAGCAATGCCATCTTCAACAATGTCGCATATAAACTCGGTTGGCTCGGTGGTGTCGACAAGACCTATCGAGAAGTGGGAGTTGCCCGTCGCCGAGATGATATTGTAGGTCAGTGTAAACTCGGTGGCACCGTTCATGTAAAGGGGATTTGAGATAATCCAGGCATCAGTGGCGCCGTTTTTGTTTATCCACAGACCGGCGGGCCTGAATGTCCATTTGCCGGTGCTGTATCCTTGGCCCGGGCCATAGAATGTTGTCCAGTTTTCAGCAAATTCATCGGGAGTCAGGTTGGTCACTGTCGGTGTCCAGGGCATGCTCTCGGGGAGATCGGCTTTTGCCACGGTGACCGTGGCGGCCTCTGAGAGCGCGCTCCAGGTGTTGCCGGCAAATGCCTGCACGGCGTAGGTGTACTCGCCCGGCTTGACATTGACATCGGTGTAGGTGGTGGCGGCCCCGTCGAGGGTGGCAATCTCCTCGCCGTCGCGTGTCACCTTAACAGCAGTGATCTCGACGCCATCCTCAAAGGGGAGACCCTCGGTGCTCTCGTTGAGCAGTTTCCATGTTAACTCAACATTTTGAGTACCGGTGTCGACTGCCGTCAGGTCGTAGGGAGCTGCCGGCTCAAACTTCACGGCGTCGCTGTACTCCTCGAGCTCAAAGGCCGAGATGCCAAAACGCTGGCTGAAGCGGCCCGAGACATGAAACAGAACGTATGTCGGGCCGTCACCCTTGAGGCCTTCAATTTCGTTTGGTACCCATCCACTGCCGCTGGTGTCGTTGCTGAGATCGCTCAAGCTGTAAACCGGGGTGCCGGCTATGATTTGAGCAGCGGTAGATGCATCGGGCTTGACGGGCGAGAGGTAAACGTCAAAATGCTCCACATAGAAAGGTTTCGACCAATACTGATACTGGAATTTGACGCGGTAAGATTTGTCGGCTTTGAAGTCAAAAACGGGCGAGATGAGCCAGGTGTCAACATTATCAGTTCCTGAATAGGACCAAATACTTGCCGAGTTTGTGTAGCCGGTGGGTTTATTTGAATTGTCGGTAAAACCGGGTGAAACCGGGGTATATGTGCTCCACTCGCTAAAGTCGATACCGCTTGGGGCATAGACAAAGGGCCCGACATAACCCGACGAAACCTCGTCGGAGGGTTTGCTCTCGGCAGTGGCTGTCAGAGCGGCCACTTTGTAGGAGTGCACGCCAGGGGTCAGTCCGGTGAGTTCGGAGTCCTGCCACGCGGTCACGGCCCCTTCAAGAGTCGCGATAAGCTCGCCGTCGCGCCACACCTTTACACCCGTCACGGCATTGTCGCCGGTCAGCGCGTCGCCGTTGGTGTCGACGGTGGGGAGTGTCCATGACAGGTCGACAATCATCAAGGCATCGGCTCCGGCAACGGCCCGGAGATCGGTTGGGGCAAGCGGCTTGGCTATATTGTCAACCTCCTGCACGTTGATAGCGCCGACATAGACATAACCCGAGGGGTCATCGTCGGCCACCGCCGAGTTTTGGAACGAGAGAAAATAGGTGCCGTCGGCGGTCGGTACAAATGCCTCCTCGACCTGTGTCCACACGGTAGGGAGCGAGGTGGTTGCCGACAGCGGGGTTGTGCCCTTGAGAGTGTTGGCGGCCGATGAACCGCCCTTAACCGGGTCGGTGGTGCTCACCCACGATTTGAACGTCATCGCCCTGGGAGATGACATGAATTTGTATTGATATTTGACTATATAGGTTACCCCGGCCTTCATCTGTAACCCCGGGCTGCGAAGCCACGCGTTTGTGTCATCGCCATACCATGAACTGCCCGGCTCGTTTCTAAAGGAGCCACCATAACCATCGGGCTTTTGAGCCGTGTTTGTGCCGAAATTATTTCCACCAGAATAATAACGGGTGGTCCAATCATTGTCGGTGGCTCCTGACCATCCCTTAATGGTGTATGCCGCGGTCGGGTTCCAAAGACCGTCGTCGAGCGTAGAAAAGTCGACCGCCGCGCGGGCCGCCACAGAGCACAGCACCAGGGCGGCGAGCAGAGTGTAAAAATGTTTCATGCCGATTATTGTTTGTGTTAATGATTATCAATTGGTGTGGAAAAATGCAAAGATAGTAATTATTTTGCAATTTGACACAAATTCAATAAAAATACACACATTTTGTCGCCGTTTCTTGTTTTCTTATGTCGCGTGAATAGATCGGTGACCTGATAGATGCCACCCTCATCACACCTATGCCGCTACCATGACATCGCCTCTCGCGATTCAGCCGGCGACAGGCTCTTAAAGTTTTTGTTTCATGCGGCGGTAGGTGAACGACTTGCCGCGAATCATCTTGCTCTTTACGGGGCGGTTGAGCGACTGAAACTGGATGCTTTTGTTCTGCTTGAGCCAGTCGACCAGGCGGTCGGTCCAGGTGATGACGCCGGCGCGCGTGGGGTGGGGGTTGGTACTGCTCTGTCGGGGCAGGGTGAGAGCCGAGCTGTTGAAATAGCGTGTCGGCCCCAGGCGCGTGGCGAGCATATTGTTGAGTTTCTCACCCTTTCCTTTACCGGGCCACGTTGGGGGGCCGACCCACACCAACTTGCGGTTGCCAACGGCCGCCACAATCTTGTCAACATATCCCTTGAGGGTTGTCTCGGGTCGTGCCTCGAGCAACTCGTTAAGACCCAGGCTGATAAAGACCGCGTCGGGGTTCTCCTTGTCGATTATCGACTTCAGTTTGGCCGACTGTCCCCACTTGCGTATCGTCGAGCCGTCCCACATCACGGTGGCAACCTCAAAGCCGTTCTCGGCGCCGTAGGCATTAAGGCGGTCGGCAAGCCACCCCGTCATGGAGTCGCCAATGTAGAGCACTTTTTTGACAGGCGTGGCCTGTGCCTGGTGGGGCTGAATGGCAACGAGTGCTATCAGTGCTATTATCAGTGCTGCGATTTTTTTCATAGTCAAGTGGTTAGCGGTTGGTGGATAGGTTGGAGACAAATCGGGCCAGGCGGTTCAACCCCTCGAGCATGACGGCGCGGGGGCAGGCTATATTGATGCGCATAAAACCGTCGGTGCCATACATCGTGCCGGCGTTGAGCCAAAGTCTCTCGGTGTCGAGCAGTTGTCGCTCGAGATCATCGGAGCTGATGTGCAACGCCCGGCAGTCGACCCACACAAGGTAGGTGCCCTCAAGGTTGACCAACGGGAGCATAGGTAGATGTCGGTCAAAGAAATCACTGAGAGCCTTGTAGTTGTCATAAAGATAGACCTTCAGCTCCTCGAGCCACGCCTCGCCGCGGGTGTAGGCCGCGATGAGTGCCTCGACTCCAAAGGGGTTGACGTCACACACCTCGTTGATGTTGATGGCGCGGTCGATGCGCGCTCTCAACCGGGGGTCGGCACAGATGATGTTGGCAATCTGCAACCCGGCGATGTTGAACGCTTTTGAGGGGCTGCAGCAGGTCACCGACCCGAGGGCACACTCGTCGCTGAGCGAGGCAAACGGCGTGTAGGGGTGACCCGGGAAGGTCAGCTCACAGTGTATCTCGTCGCTGACCACCAACACCCCGTGGCGCCGGCATATCTCGCCGAGCCGCGACAGCTCGTCGCGGGTCCACACACGCCCCGCCGGGTTGTGGGGATTGCACAGCAGGAACAGCCTGGCCCGAGGGTCGGCGGCTTTGCGCTCAAAATCGTCAAAGTCAATTGAGTAGGTCGCGTCGCGATAGAGCAGGGGGCTGTCGAGCACATCACAGTCGTTGTTGCGTATCGACGAGAAAAAACAATTGTAGACAGGCGTCTGCACGATCACCTTGTCGCCGGGCTTTGTGGCAGCTTTTATTATAGCCGAGAGAGCCGGGACCACGCCGCTGGTGTAGATTACACTCTCGCGGGCGATGGTCAGCCCGTGGCGACGGCCAAACCAGTCGATGAGCGCCCGGTAGTAGGCCTCGGGGACGCGGGTGTAGCCAAACACACCGTGGGCCACACGACGCTCCAGGGCCTCGATGATGGCCGGGGCTGTCGGGAAGTCCATGTCGGCGACCCACATGGGGAGTATCGCCGGGTCGTCGGCCGAGTCCCACTTATAGGAATTGGTGCCGCGTCGGGGCACTATTTTGTCAAAATCAGTCATTTGGGTTGAGGTTTATATTTTTTTAGCCAGCTTTTGCTGTAAAGACGCCACAGGAAGATGCCCCCCCTGAAACAGAGCTCGATACACATGGCCACCCATACTCCTTTGAGCCCCATGACCGGGGCGAGGATGGCGGCGAGAGTGAGGCGCACGGCCCAGATGCTGCCCAGATTCATGCACGAGGGGATGAGTGTGTCGCCCGCCCCGACAAAAACGCCGTAAGACACGATCGCTGCCGCAAACATCGGCTCGGCCCACGCCTCGACGCGCAGGGCCATCACCCCGAGCTGCTGCACATTGATGTCGGGGGTGAAAAAAGACATCATCAGCGGCGCTGCAAGATACATGATGACACCCATGAGCGACATCACGATCATGCCCGACCACACCGTGATGGTGGCAAATCGTTTTGTCAGGTCGATGCGCCCGGCACCCAGCGACTGCCCGACCAGGGTTGTCGCCGCCTCGCCTATGCCATAGCCGGGCATGTAGCAGAGGCTCTCGGCGGTGATGGCAAACGCGTTGGCGGCGATGGCAAAGGTGCCTAAAGGCGCCACAATCATGGTCACCAGAATCTGGGCGCCACACATGATGGCATGCTCGCCGGCGATAGGGAGGCCTATAACCGAGGCGCGCCTGAGCACCGGCCGCGTCGGGATGGCGCTCCCTTTGGAGCCGCGCAGGTTGAGCTGGGGCGAGCGTTGCCACAGATACCACAGCATCGCCACTCCGACCACAAGCTCGGCGAGCACCGTGCCGATGGCCGCTCCGGCCACTCCAAGGCCTGCCCCCGGGATGGTGAGGCCCAGAATGTGATGGTCGGGGAAGATGAAAAACCAGTTGAACACCACGTCGAGCACACACATCAACACGTTCAGCATGCCCGGCACAAACATATTGCCGCTGCAGCGCAACACCGCCCCCGCCAGGTAGCCTACCTGAAAGACGGGGAGCGACAGCGAGAAGATGAAGAAGTAGATGGAGGCATCGGCATTGATTGACTCGTTGCCCCCCAGCCATCGGGGCAAGCCGCCGCTGATGGCCACGCCGACGGCGGCGAGAAC
Organism: uncultured Muribaculaceae bacterium; assembly: GCA_964394205.1. GTDB lineage: Bacteria > Bacteroidota > Bacteroidia > Bacteroidales > Muribaculaceae > HGM05190. The sequence goes on from CAYMVS010000008.1 coordinate 24,918, forward strand.
CACGCTGAAGATGATGACCGACGTCAATGCCTGGCGCACGATCGATTGGGCTTCCTCCTTGCGCGAGGCCCCGATGAGATGGGCCACCTGCACCGAGAATCCGGTCGACACCGACGAGCATAGCCCCCAGAAGAGCCACGTGGTGGTCGAGATGAGCCCTATCGAGGCCGAGGCCTCGGCACCCAGGCTCCCGACCATCGCCGCGTCGATATACTGCATGATGATGGCCGACACCTGAGCCACGATCGAGGGCACGCTCAGCAGCATGGTCAGCCGCAGCTGATCACGAAGGGTCAATTGTTTGCCGTCGCGTATGAGCGACAGCAGGGCATCAGAGTTTCTTACGGACGATAATTTCACAGTCAGCCGGAGCCTTTATGTTTTTGTCGATAATCAGCTCGCCGATGGCGTCACACTCGAGGCGGCCGCTACGGGGGTTCTTGACCGAGGTGATGGCGCTGTCGACGGTGGCCTCAAGGGTGCTGTCCTCAAAGGCAAGGTCGGCGTCGGCATCAAAGGTGCAGTGCTCAAGGATGAGGTCGGTGCAGTAACACAGCGGCTGGGTGCCCGAGATGTGGCAGTTGACCAACCGCAACCGCTTTGAGTGCCATCCCAGATACTCGCCGTTGAGCTTTGAGTTGTAGACGGTCACATCTTCTGTGCCCCAGAAGGCATCTTTTGAGTCGATGTCGGCGTCGTGTATCTCCACGTCGTGGCAATACTGGAAGGAGTAGTTGCCCTGCTGGCGGTAACGGTTGATGACTATGTGGTGGCTGTGCATAAACAGATAGTCGGCATGGGCCACCTCGACATCGGCGAGCCTGACATGGCTGCAGTGCCACATCGTCTCTTGGGCGTCGGGAATCCTGACGCGCTCAAGCCTGAGGTTGTCCATCTCGCGGAACATCTTGGGAGCCTCGACTAAAGTGTCGGTCATCACCAGGTCGCGCGAGTACCAGAGGGCGGCGCGTGCCCCGGGGGTGAACAGGCAGTCTTTCACCTTGAAGCCGTCGACATGCCAGAAGGGGTATTTCCCATCAAAGCGGCAGTTGACAGCCTCGATGTTGCGGCAACATTTGAGCGCCGACTCGCCGGCGTGGATGGTGACACCCTCAAGGCGCAGGTCTTGGGAGGCAAACAGGGGGCGCTCGCCTCCAAACTCTTCATCTTTGATCGTTTCCATGGTCGGGATGTTTTTTTTACGCTGCAAAATTACAACATTCTTATAACATATTTTTAACAAAAAAAGGTCAATGGCTACCAAAAGTCATGAGTTATTAACAATTTGGGGCAGTTATAAACAATTGATGTGATTTTGAGGCGGAAGTTTCACCGGGTTGGAGTTTTTTGCCATCTTTGCACCCCGATAAAAGAGACTTTGAGAATTATGGGAAAAATAATAGCTATTGCCAACCAGAAGGGTGGAGTCGGCAAGACGACCACCACCATCAATCTGGCAGCCTCACTGGCCTCGCTGGGCCGCAAGGTGCTCATCATCGACGCCGACCCTCAGGCCAACGCCACCTCGGGCTACGGCATCGACCCCCGGCAGCTCACGGCCGGCATCTATGAATGTCTTGTGGATGAATATCCCATGGAGGGCACTCAGGTGGCCACCTGTGTTGAAGGTCTTGATCTTGTGGGCTCCCACATCAACCTCGCCGGCGCCGAGATAGAGCTCGTCGGTCGCCCCGAGCGCGAGTTTGCCCTGAAAAAAGCATTGCAGTCGCTGGCCGACAAGTATGACTACATCCTGATTGACTGCTCGCCATCGTTGGGACTGATCACCGTCAATGCCTTGACGGCGGCCCACTCGGTTATCATCCCGGTGCAGGCCGAGTATTTTGCACTCGAGGGTATCACCAAGTTGCTCAACACGATACGCATCATCAAGTCAAAACTCAACCCGTCTCTTGAGATCGAGGGCTTTCTGCTGACAATGTATGACGCGCGCCTGCGTCTTGCCAACCAGATATTTGAGGAGCTCAAGGGCCACTTTGGCGACATGGTGTTTAACGCTGTCATCCCGCGCAACATACGCCTCAGTGAGGCCCCCAGTCACGGGCTGCCGGTGCTTCTGTATGACCCGTCGAGCCGCGGCGCTACCTCCCATATTGCCTTGGCCAAAGAGATCGTGGCCAAACACCGCCGGCGCGCAAAGGCCGATGCATGACCCCCGGCACCCTTACCTAAACATCGCGAAACTTAACTTTTGACCATGGCACTTAAACGTAACGCCTTGGGGCGAGGCCTCGACTCGCTCATCTCGATGGACGATGTCCCCGCCACCGGCACCTCTGTGATAAAAGAAATTGATATTGACCACATCTCGCCCAATCCCGAGCAGCCCCGCCGCTTTTTTGACGAGGAGGCGCTGACCGAGCTTGCCGGCTCAATCAGGGAGCTCGGCATCATCCAGCCAATCTCACTGCGCAAGGTAGGTCCCGACAGCTACCAGATCATCGCCGGCGAGCGCCGCTATCGCGCTGCCCGCCTGGCCGGGCTGACCACAATGCCGGCCTACATACGCGTGGCCTCCGACACCGAGCTGACCGAGATGGCGCTGATTGAGAACATTCAGCGTGAAGACCTCAATGCCATCGAGATTGCCCTGACGTTCAAGACCCTCATTGAGAAATATAACCTGACCCAGGAGCGCCTGAGCGAGCGCATCGGCAAGAAGCGCGCCACGATAGCCAACTTCATCCGTCTGCTCAGGCTCCCGGCGGTGGTGCAGCAGGGGCTGCGCGACCGCAGTCTCGACATGGGTCACGCGCGCGCTCTGCTCACCCTCGACGACCCCCAGTTGCAGCTTAAGCTTTACAAGCTGATTGTGAAGGAGGGGCTGTCGGTGCGCCGCGTCGAGGAGCTTGCCAAAAAGTATCGCGAGATGCAGCAACAGGGCGATAAACCTCAGGAGATGAGCGATAAAAGTTTTCGTAACAAAGATTATGATATTTTAAAAGATCATCTGTCGAGACGCTTTGGAACCCCCGTCCAATTCACCTGCGACGCCCGTGGAAAGGGAAAAATCACGTTTCAGTTTAAAAATGATGCTGAACTTGAGAGATTAATTGCTATCTTTGACTCAGTAAACCAATCCAACGGCTGAATGCCGCGTTTGAATCAACGGCGGTGGCAGCACGCAGTGTGCTGTATGCCAAGTAATTAACGCAATGACCTCGAGACCAGGAGAATCGACATCAACATCAGTAAAAAGAGCCTTGAAAGCCGTGGCCGGCACGATATTAATCGTGTTGGCCTGCCCTTTTAACATTTTTTCTGATTCGCGGGCAGCAAATATCCCCGACCAGGTTTTGCCAGACTCGATTCCCCTGTCGGCGCCGGTGACCACACCGGCGGCGGTGTTGGTCGACAGCATCGCCACCGTTGCCGGCAGCGACAGCCTCGTGATGACCCCGGTCGACACCCTGGCGGTGGTCGAGCCGCTGTCGCTCAATCTCCCCTCGGGCGACGACAAAACCCGCGTCAAGCCGGTCAGGGAGTTCAATCCCGACCCGACGCGCGCTGTGTGGCTGTCGGCGCTCTTCCCGGGCCTTGGCCAGATCTACAACCGGCGGTATTGGAAATTGCCGATCGTGATTGGCGGATACATGGGCCTGGGATATGCGACGTCGTGGAACAACGGCATGTTGCGCGACTACACCCGAGCCTACGCCGACATTATGGACAACGATCCGAATACCCGTAGCTATATGGATTTCTTTCCGTCTACCACCACCGAGGAGAGCCTCGACAAGACGTGGTTGACCAACGTCCTGCAGTCACGCAAAAACTACTACCGTCGCAACCGCGACCTCTGTATAATATGTATGGTCGGCGTTTATCTCGTCGCCATGATCGATGCCTACGTTGACGCCTCATTGTCACATTTTGACATCTCTCCCGACCTGTCAATGGATCTCTACCCGACCCTCATCCCCGATGAGCGCAACAAACTGCCGGGGCTCGGGCTCCAGTGGGCTTTTAACTTTTAACCAAACTACCGATGAAAGCGATCAAAAAAAACCTCCTGTCACTGTTGCTGGCTGTCAGTACCTTAATACCGGCATCCACATCGGCTGCATCTATCCTTGACCTCAAGCACTCGATATCGGACGACAACGTTGTCGCCCCGCTGAGTTTTGAGACCAAGACCCGCGAGCTTGAAGAGAATTTCTATCTCCAGAACTTTGTTGTGCCCGACAATCAGCTGCGTCACGAGAAACTTGGCACGGCGGCCGAGTATGAGCAGCGTCTGAGCCAACTGCCCACCGAGATCGAGATGCCCTACAACTCGATTGTCGGTAAATTCATAGATATGTATCTGGGCAAGCGCCGCGGCCTGGTGGCCGACATGCTCGCTCTCCACAGCTATTACGGCAACATCTTCATCGAGGAGCTGATCAAGGAGGGGGTGCCCACCGAGCTTCAGTATCTGCCGGTCATCGAGAGCGCCATCAACCCCAACGCGGTGTCGCCGGCGGGAGCCGCCGGCCTGTGGCAGTTTATGCCCGGCACAGCCAAGGGTCTGGGCATGGAGGTCAACTCGCTTGTCGACGAGCGTCGCGACCCGCGGTCGTCGTCGCGCAACGCCGCCAAGTTTCTCAAGCAGCTCTACAACATCTATGACGACTGGTCGCTGGCCATCGCTGCCTACAACTGTGGCCCGGGCAATGTCAACAAAGCTTTGCGTCGTGCAGGAGGCGACTCAAAGAAAGACTTCTGGGAAATCTACAACTATCTGCCCAAAGAGACACGAGGATATGTGCCCGCTTTCATCGCTGCCAACTATGTGATGAACTATCACAACCTGCACAACATCGCGCCGACGGTCGTCAAGCGTCATCTGACCACCGACACCGTCTATGTCAACCATCGCATCCACTTCCAGCAGATCGCCGATGTGCTCAACATCCCCATCGAGGAGATACGCATGCTCAACCCTCAGTATCGCAAGGATATCATCCCCGGCAACAATCATCCCTACCCCTTGACCCTGCCCAAACAGCAGTGTCTGAGCTACCTGATGAGCGAGGAGGCTATCCTGGCCCATAATGCCGACCAGTATGCCGTCAGGACTACGGTCGAGCCGGGAGTACGCCGCGAGACGACGGCCGACAACCAGGTTGACCCGGCAGTCACCGCGACAGTCAACGCCGAGGTCAATCAGGAGATTGCCCACACGGCCGATGTCACGCGGACTGTTCGCAAGACCCACACGGTGGCCCGTGGTGAGAACATACGCGACATCGCCAAACTGTATGCCGTCAGCGCCACCGACATCAAGCGGTGGAACCACCTGCGCCGCGGCAAGGTGAAGGAGGGTGACGAGCTGATCATCGAGGTCGTCGAGCGCATCCCCGGCAACGAGGTGGCAGCGGTGCCCGCGCCGCCGGCACGCACGTCAAAGACCGGCACTGCCGCCGTTCCACCGCCCCCTGCAAAACCGACTAAACCGGCCCCGGCGGTTGTGCCCGAGCGTAAACCGGCGCGTCACGCCGAGACTACGGCCACAAGAACTCCGGCAAAGAAAGACACCAAGAGAACCGAGCCGACAAAGACTAAGAAAGAGACCAAACCACAGAAACATTCTGTCAAGGCGGGCGAGAGCCTCGAGAAGATTGCTCGCAAATATGGCGTGAGTGTCAACGACCTGCGTCGTGCCAACGGTATGAAGGCCACCCAGGATCGCATCAACATAGGCGACAATCTCGTGATTCCCGGCAAAACCACCAAGGCTACACCGGCCAAGTCGACAAAGGGTAAGACCACCCCTGCAAAGGGCAAAACATCGACCAAAAGCAAGACCCCGGCCAAAAAGTCGACAAAGAAGGGCCGTAGATAATCTGACTTAAAACATCTTCATTAACCATGAGAAATATCATAATGGCGGTTGTCGCAACAGTCGCCATTTCTTTATCTGTCACTGGCCAGACGGTCACAGTCGGCCTTGTCAGCAGTGTCACCGGCCCTCAGCCGATGACGGGCCTCGTGCTTTGGCCCGACCAGGCCCGCACCCTCAATGAGAGCCACGGGGCGAGCATCCAGCTTGAATTTGCCTACTGCCTGCCGTGCAAGGTGGTGACAGGGTGTGATGCCGATGGCAACGTGCAGTATGACTGGACATGGTTTGAGCAGATACTTGACGATGTCGCCTCGCGCGGCCATCAGTTGGTGGCGCGGTTCAGATATGAATACCCCGACTCAAAGGATGTCGACGGCAAGACAAAGGGAATGACCGCCGTGCCTGAGTATATAAAGAATCTGCCCGACTACAATGAGACCTACAATAAGGTGAAAGGGGATGGAGCTACCTATTATGCCGACTGGAGCAACAGCGAGCTGAAGCGGTTTACCAAGCAGTTCTATGCCGACTTCAACGAGCGCTATGCCGCCGACCCTCGGCTCGCTTTCCTTGAGGTGGGCTTTGGCCATTGGAGTGAGTATCACATCTATGGAACGACATTGCAGCTCGGCAAGAATTTCCCCTCCAAAGAGTATCAGGCCGAGTTTTTCAGACACCTTGACAGAACGATGTCGATGCCCTGGGGCGTGTCGATCGACGCTGCCGACGATGAGTACTCGCCGTTGACTGCCGACGAGACGCTGATGGAACTGACCTTTGGCTGTTTTGACGACTCGTTCATGCACAAAGACCACGAGATCGGCTCTAAAGATGGCTACAACGAGCGATGCTGGCAGGCGATCGGGGGCATGACGCGGTGGCAGCAAGGCTTTGCCGGGGGCGAAGTGAGCTATTACACCGACAGCGACCAGAAAAACTTCCTGAACCCGGCAGGGATGTATGGTCACACATGGGAGGAGCAGGCGGCTAAGTATCACATCACGTTTATGATCGCCAACGATGCACCCGAGGGAAACTATGGCACAGGCGAGCGTTTTCTCACCGCCTCGCTTGCCACCGGCTATCATTTTGTGGTGAATGACTGCAGGACCGACGGCGTGACAACCGAGCTCCTTGTGACAAACACCGGTGTCGCGCCTATATACAGGGATGCCTGGTTTGCCATCGACGGCACCCGTAGCGCCACCTCGCTGCGCGGCCTCTTGCCGGGGGAGCAGATGTGGGTGACTGTGCCCCGCGCCATTGAGCTTAACCCCGACAACACGGCTGTAAGTGCCCCGGTGATAGAGTGTGACCACATTCTCACCGGGCAGAAGATAGAATTTGACGCCGATGTCACGGCCTCAAGCGGTGTGAGCCAAATCATGGTTGACAGCGATGACTCATCGCCATGTTACGACCTGACGGGGCGTCGGGTCGACCTCCCCACGCCCGGCACGGTCGTCATTAAAGATGGCCGCAAGAGGGTCGTCGGTCATTGACCCTGATATTGGATGACGCGGGTCGACGAGCCTGTCTTCATAAGGTAGAGATGCCCCTGCCGCGGGTGGGTGACCCGACGCCCCTGCAAATCAAAGTAAACCGCGCTCGCGGCAGCGTTGTCAATGACAACAGGGGCGATCGAGGCTTGATTGGAATAAAGGTCGCCCTCGATGGTAACGTTGCCCAAGGCGAGCTGCTTGTTGGTGGCCATATAGTAGAGAAACAACTTGAGGTGCAGCCCGTTACCCACGCCTATATTGTCGAGGGGCACGCTGACGCGCTCTGTGGAGTTGGCGCGCGGCGGCTGGTAGGCGGTGATGAGATTCAGGGGCCCGGCGCTGTCGCGGCAACATTCGATGTCGACCAGACACTGGTCGGTGCCAATGCGTGATGCGTCAAAGCTGAGCGCTTTTGGCACAAAGATATATCCCGGGGCACAGACAACGTCAAACGAGATAAAGCAATCGCGGTTGACAATCTTGTCGATGGTCTCGGAGGTGTTGAAGAGGGTAAAGGAGCGTGAGCCGATGGTTTTGCCTGAGTGGATTGCCATGTAGTCGCCGAGGCTGAACGAGGCATCGGTGAAGGCTTCGGGAAATTGTGTTGTGGCTGCTCTCGGGCTTGAGGCGCCTTTGTCCAGAGCCCAAGAGATGGTGGTGGCAGCCGCCTCGCCGGTAAGGGGAATCACCCGGGCTGTTACCGGTATTTCAAAATTGTTGCCGTCGGGGGTCGAGACGATTATTTTGCTTTGGCCCGAGCCTCCGTTTTCAAAAACGGCCTTGACAAAAATGTCGGCCTGCAGCAGGTCGTCGCGGCTGGCCGGGATGGTGACCGACATGGTGTAGCCGCCCTCGGCATCGGTCGACAGCAGTGTGCCGCCGGTCGCGGTCAGTGTTACCGTTTGAGGAACATTCTCGCCAAAAGCCGAGAGGTTGAAACGGCTGCAGATAGTGTTGTTTGAGTAGACCGTGCCAAAGTCAATCGCGGCGGGCGATGCCGTAAGCTCTCTTGAGAACGGTTCTCTCAGTGTCGGACCGGTCTGTTTAGCGAGGGTCGGCACGGTGGAGAGCTGGGCTGAGGTGTAGGCGTATGGAACGGTGACAACGGCGTTGCTGCGTGGCGGTGTGTGATTGTACCATACACTGCCGCGCCATTCATATTTTACGTTCATGTCGGAGACGACGAGAGGGTTGCCAACCTTTGATGCAAAATAGGAATCTTCGATCAGCACTTTAGAGAGATTGTGGGCGTCGATACAGCGCCCTTTGGTGCAGTTCCAGTAGCAGTTGAGTATGTGGTGGATGCCAAAAGAGGTAAAGGGCATGCGGCCCAGGCACCCCTCGTCCCAGAAACATCTGATCCAGCTGATGTTGCACTTTTGAGGGGAACCATCGGTGATCTCCTGGCCTGAGGTGAGGTTGCTCAGCGGGTGATTGTAGGAGCGGTCGGTGTAGCGGAAGTGGTTGTCGCTCACGGTGATGAAGTCGGAATTGTTTACAATGTCAAAGTTGCCGTCGATACCGTCGGTAAACCGGCAGTGGTCGACCCACACATGGTTGCACGCATCGAGCGTCAGCAGGTCGGCGCCGCCCACGTCAAGCGAGCCCGGCCCGACAAAGTCGAGATTGCGTATTATCATGTTTGAGCAGTTGATGAAATTGAAGATGCCGGCCATCCTGTAAGGCTCTGTTTGATCGCCGGTAAGGTCGATCAGCGCCTGTCTAATGGCAAACTCACCGTCTTCGGCTACTTTCGAGCCGTTTGAGAGAGTGCCACCGGTGTTTGGCCCGGCCACCCCGCTTAGCGCCTTGACATTCAGGCTGTCAAGGAGTTGCTTGAAGCTGTCGGGCACGGTAAAGGTGGTGAACAGACGGGCATTGTTGACCCCGACAAGGGTGCGCTTTGTCAGAGAAATAAGTGGGATCGATGATGAAATTTCAAAGTCTCCGTCGCGTCCGTCAAAAACAATCACGTCATAGTTTCTCACGGCATCCAAGACCGCCTGACGCATGTCTCCCTCAGCGGCAGTCAAGACTATCATAGAGCCGTTGTCTCCCCCTCCTGTCAGGTCATAGTCGCCGGCAGTGTATATTGACGAGCAGCCGGCCCACCCCGGGGCTTCCCCGGTGGCAGCCGCGGCAAAAATCGGGCAGAAAAGCGCGAGAACGATGGTGATGGCGGTTTGTTTCATGGTTGCAAAATATTTGGTGTAAAGATAAAACAATTTCCACTGTTCTCAAAATATTATTTAGAGCCTGTAGATTTTGAGCAGACGGCAAAAAGCGTTACCTTTGCGGGTAAATAATTATAAGGAAATGGATATATCGGTAGTTGTGCCCCTGTATAACGAGGCCGAGTCGTTGCCCGAGCTGGCCGCGTGGATCGAGCGCGTGATGAAGGAGAACGGCTTTACTTACGAGATAATATTTGTCAACGACGGCAGCACCGACTCGTCGTGGGAGGTCATCAAGCGGTTGCGTGATGAAAACCCCGAGGTGATACGCGGCGTGGCGTTCAGGCGCAATTACGGCAAGTCGCCGGCGCTCAACACCGGCTTTGCGCGGGCCCAGGGCGATGTGGTGATCACCATGGACGCCGACCTGCAGGATAGCCCCGACGAGATCCCCGAGCTGTACCGCATGATCACCCAAGAGGGGTTTGACCTCGTGTCGGGGTGGAAGAAGAAGCGCTATGACCCGCTGTCAAAGACCATTCCGACAAAGCTGTTCAACGCCACGGCGCGCCGGGTGAGCGGTATCAAAAACCTGCACGACTTCAACTGTGGCCTGAAAGCCTACCGGGCAAAGGTGGTCAAGCACATCGAGGTGTATGGCGACATGCACCGCTATATCCCATATCTGGCCAAAAACGCCGGTTTCACCAAGATTGGAGAGAAGGTGGTGCAACACAGGGCGCGCAAGTATGGCTCGACAAAGTTTGGCCTTGACCGTTTTGTAAACGGTTATCTCGATCTGGCCACACTGTGGTTCACCGGCAAGTTCGGGGCCAAACCGATGCACTTTTTCGGCCTGTTGGGCTCGCTGATGTTTATTCTGGGCTTTATCGCCGTGGTCATTGTCGGCGCTTTGAAACTTTACAACCTGTATTACGGCTATCATTATATCCTGGTGACCGACTCCCCCTATTTCTATCTGTCGCTGACGTTGATGTTGTTGGGCACACAGCTGTTTCTGGCCGGATTTGTGGGTGAACTGGTGGTTCGCAACTCGCCGCGCCGCAACAGCTATGAGATAGAAGAAGAACTGTAACGTTATGTCAATCAACAAGCTCGGAGTCTCGGTTTTGATGTTGGCGGTCGCGATGGCGATTGCCATGACGGGGTGTAACACAGCCGGGTGTACCGACAATCAGAACAGTCTCCCGCTTGCCGGCTTTTATGACGCGTCGACCGGGGCTGCTGTAAGTCTCGACTCGCTCGAGATTCACGGGATAGGGGCGCCGGGCGACTCGATGCTCTACACTCCGGGCCGCCCGATCAGTGAGGCATACCTGCCTTTCCGCTCGACGGCCCCCTCGAGCGCTTTCTGTTTCCACTATTGCAACAAGGCCTTGAGCGACCCCGCGCTCAACGACACCCTGACGTTTGATTATACCGCCACCCCCTATTTTGCCGGCGAGGAGTGTGGGGCGATGTACCGATATCACATCCATCGGCTTGGCTACACGACACATCTGATCGACTCGGTGGCGATTGAAGATTCGCTCATCACCAATCAGGCGGTCCAACAGATTCATATCTACTTTAAGGTGGCCACGTCGGAGGCTGAGGAAGGGGGGAGCCGATGAGACGGTTGCTGACCCTCCTGGCCGTGATTGCGGTTATTGTCGCGATGGCTCAAGACCGCCGTCGCGTGACTCCGGTCACGCCATCCAATCCCATGTCGGCACCCGCCGGCACCAAGCCGGCAAAAGAGGCTCCCAAACCGGTCGAGCCCGACATGTCGCGCATGGCCCACTATCACGACGAGGCAGGCAACGTGGTGCTGGTCGACACCGTGACCGGCACCGAGTGGGTCGACTCGACAAACTTTCGTGTGGTCGGCAACATCTACCCGCTGCTCCACTCGGTGACTTTTGGAGTCGACGTGTGGGACCCCGTGATGCGTGCTCTCGGACAGCATTACAGCGGGGCAAGCCTGTGGGGCGAGCTGTCGCTGCACAACCGTTTTAACCCGGTCTTTGAGTTTGGCCTGAGTTTGGCCGATGTCACTCCCTCGGCAATGAATTTCACTTACCGCAGCCCTCTCGCGCCCTATTTCAAGATAGGTGCCAATTATAACTTTCTGTATAACTCAAACCCTGACTATCAGTTTCTTGGCGTCTTGCGCTATGGCTTCACCTCCTATGCCTATCAGCTCACCGACGTGACCGTCAACGACTCCTACTGGGGAGAGACCACAGCAGTCAGCTTTCCCTCACGGCGGTCGACGGCCGGATATCTGGAGATAGGGTTTGGTGTAAAGGTGAAGATTGTCGGGCCGCTCTCGCTGGGGTGGACGGCAAAATTTCACACCGTGCTCCACGAGTCAAAATCGTCTATGGGAGAGCCGATGGTCATCCCGGGGTATGGGAAGCGCAACTCATCGATCACCGCCGCTTTTTCAATAATGTACACGATCGGGCTGAACAAGCCGGCCTCGCGAGTCGTTGATTAGGTAAAGAAACCTTTGATATGAAAAAGATTATTATTGTTGGAGCCTCGTCGGGTATCGGATACCGGGTGGCGCGTGATTTTGCCCTCAAGGGGTGGCATGTAGGCATGGCTGCCCGCCGTGAGAAACCTTTGAAAGAGTTGCAGCGCGAGTTTCCCGACCGTGTTGTCTACAAGACAATGGATGTGACCACAGCCGAGAGCGTCGGCCGGTTTAACGACCTGATAGAGCAACTCGGCGGCATGGATGTGATGCTTTATGCTGCCGGCACGGGATTTCAGAACACCGGTCTCGACCTGACACGCGAGATGGTGACGCTCGAGACCAATGTGCTCGGAATGGCGCGCATCACGCTCGCTTCCTACAAATACTTCCGCGACACGGCCACTTCAGGCCGGATAGCCGTTATAACCTCGGTCGCCTCGACCAAGGGGATAGGTGTCGCGGCCGCCTACAGTGCCTCAAAACGCTTTCAGTGCAGCTACCTTGAGGCGCTTGAACAGCTCGCCAACAGGCAGGGGGTCAATGTAAAGTTTATCGACATCCGTCCCGGCTTTGTTCGGACGGCTCTTCTTGACCCCAACCAAGACTACCCGATGATTATGAGTCTCGACCACGCGGCGCCGCTTGTCGAGCAGGCCATTTCCAAAGGGAAACGGGTGGCCACTGTCGACTGGCGCTGGCGCCTGTTGACCGCCATGTGGCGGCTCATCCCGAGCCGATTGTGGGTAAGGATGAATGTCGGGTTGACATCGCCCAAAGCAGTTGACCCGACCGAAGGCACCGCCGTCGCCAAGGCTTCACAAACGGTTGCCGACACCCCTACACCCGCCGGCGCCGTGGCCCGTGCCGCCACCGGGATTGTCGACAATGACCCGCCCGTGGCCGCCTCGGAGGCCGATGCTGAAAACTATTTCAACAAACAACCAACCAATCATTTATAATTATACAGTTATGACATCAATTGTTAGCGGGACTCTCCCCCTGGGCCTTTGTAGCGATCATGCCGGCTATGAAATGAAAACCGTTATCGAGGGCTATCTCGACTCAATGGGCGTGAAGTGGCACGACTTTGGCACCTATTCAAGTGACAGCTGTGACTATGCCGACTTTGCCCACCCCTGTGCCTGTGCCCTCGAGGCCGGCGAGATATATCCTGCCATCGCGCTGTGTGGCAGCGGCAACGGCATCGGAATCACCCTCAACAAGCATCAGGGTGTGAGGGCAGCCTTGTGTTGGAACACCGAGCTCGCCGCTCTGGCCCGTCAGCACAACAATGCCAACTGCCTGGTGCTCCCGGCCCGTTTCATCGACACGACAACGGCTCTCGCCATCGTCGACACCTTCCTCAACACCCCCTTTGAGGGTGGCCGCCACGAGCGCCGCGTGGAGAAAATTCCAGTCACCGCCGCCACCTGCCCCGGCAATGTAGAGTAAGAGCCTGCACAGCATTATATACTATACACACAAGAGACCACTGATATCGCGTCAGTGGCCCCTTGTGTTTAGTAGTCAATTAAAAGATGGAGGCGGCGAGGGTGGCCTTGTCGCTGTCTTTGATCGAACCGGCTTTTGCGCCCAAAATAGCCCCTACACCACGGCTGTCGCGTGTGCCATAGATGATGATGGTCGACGTGCCGTTGCTGTACTCGTCATAATTGTTGGTCGAGGTGACCGCCGTGTAGCCATCGGTCTTGAGGCGACGGCCAATGGCCTCACGCAGGCGACTGCCCGAGGCGTGGTTGGTGTGGAGTTGAATGTCAAAGGATTGCACTTTGGCGGCAGGGTTGAATTTCACACCCACCTGGCGCTGACGGTTCCAACCCCACGCTGTGCCCCAGTAGTCGTAGTGGTGCACCTCAAAATAGTGCTGATAGACCGGGGCGACGATGTTGGCCGACGATTTGGCGGTGCCGTTGATCCAGAAACCTGCGCCCGAGCCGAGAGAGCCGGTCGAGTCGGTGGGGATGGAGATGGTGCGGTCCTTTCCGTTATAGAACCGTGCGTTCTCACCCGAGAGAATATCGGCTATCGATTGGCCCAGATAGTAGCTGTCTTTCCCTTTCACCATGTTCATCCTGATCATGTTGACCAGCTTGGTGGCGGCTGCCGTGATGTCCACATAGGCTGAGGTCACTCTTGTTTCACAATTGATCTCGTCTTCATTGATGTTGAGATAGTCCTTTATACCAACGCCATAGAGAGTGAGCCCCTCGATTGACTGCCCCTCGGGGGTCAGCAGGGTGTAGGTCGTTGGTGAGTTTTGCCTATCGACCAAAACGGGCCCGAACTTGCCGCCGGGCACATACATCTCTTTCTGTCCCTGAAATTTGTTCAGCTCCCGGCCATCCTGGTCATAAAGCACACTCTCGTCGGGCGATGAGAGCATCACATACTGGCCGCCGGCGGTGATTGTCTGCTTGCCGTCGGTCTTGAGATATTCCTTACCCTCTTTGTCATACCAGATGGACGATGTTGAATAATCCTTGTAATTATATGTGGTGACGATTTTGGCCCCGTTGTCGAGAGTGGTTGTCGAGTTGTTGTCTTTTGCGGGCGTCACGGTGCCGTCGGTTGAAATGGCAAGGAGGTTGGGGGTGTATTCGGTTTTTGTCGTGTCAGCCTCGCCGTTGACAACTGCAAGGCCACCTTCAAACTCGGGTATAAACTCACAGTCGCCCTCCGAGTAGCCAAATTTTCCCTTGACATTTGTGACGTTGCCCTCTATGTCGAGTACATAGTAGGTTGGGCCCGCATCCATCTTGTCATAATTGTAGTCGACGGCGAGGGCATATCCGCCATTATAGTCGGAGATGGCCGAGTATTTTGGCTTGACAATCACATTGCCGTTGTTGTCGATGACGCCGGCTTTCCCGTTGATGGTCGAGACAATCAGGCGATTTTCTTTGAACTGATTGGCACATGAGCCGATCTCCTGCCCGTCGATAGGCTCGAGGATGAATTTTGTGTCGCCGTCGGTGTCAACGATGCGTATGCGTTGCATTGCCGGCGTGACAGGCAGCAGACCCTCGCTGAGCACACCGACCGACACCAGGTTTTGCAGCGAGTCAATCGGTTTTGCCTCGTTCCCATGCCAGCGGTAGACGGTCAGGCCACTGTCGCTCTGGGCGGTGAAGATCTGGCCCAGAGTAACGGTCGGTTCAAACTCCCACTCCTGTGAGCCTACACGCTCACCCTTGCTGTCGATAAAGGTCCAGGCGCCTCCATCGGTCAGCTGCACCGGGATGTAGGTCACTTCATCGCTTGATTTTGTGCATGATTGAAACACAAGGAGCGTTGTCAGGCCCAACGCCGTGGCCATCAGTCGGTTGAAATATGCCATAGAGATAAGATAAGTTTACTTGTTGACAGGTCGCGCTAAAGTAGGCATAATTTATTATTCCCACAAGGTTTGCCCCTGATTGTTTGATAAAAAAGGGGTCGCTCTGCCACCCACCGGCCCAGTCCGCTGACCCAAAATTACTTTTAGGTTCACCAAAAAACAGAAAGAGGAAAATCCGTTCAGGAAATTCCTCTTTAATGGTCGTGCTCGAAGCGGGACTCGAACCCGCAAGGCTGCAATAGCCAACAGATTTTAAGTCTGTCGTGTATACCATTCCACCATTCGAGCAGCACGGGTGCAAAATTATGATAAAAAACTTAAATCACCAAATTTTGAGATGGGGGATGACTGAAAACAGGCGTCTAAAAGTTAAAAATATTAAATGAGGCTCTTGAAATTATTACTTATAGACCAATTTTCCGGGAAATTTGTATGATTTGACAAACTTTCTTGTTATAATATTTTACTCTCTCAAAAATATTTGCTTACTTTGCACCGCAAAATGAATTTTATTAATCTAAATTAAAAACATTATGTCAGAAATTGCATCTCGCGTTAAAGCTATAATTGTTGATAAGCTCGGCGTAGACGAGAATGAAGTTACCGAAACCGCAGAATTCACCAAAGATCTTGGTGCCGACAGCCTTGACACTGTTGAGCTGATCATGGAATTTGAGAAAGAGTTTGGTATCACTATCCCCGACGACAAGGCTGAAGGTATCAAAACCGTCGGCGACGCCATCGCTTACATCGAGGCTGAGGAGAAGTAAAAAACGACAGTATCACTAACGCGGAGCTAAATCCCGTTGCCGTTTCAGCATGGCGACCCGGATAGCCCCGCGTAAGTTTTTTTATAGGATTAACAATGGAATTAAAAAGAGTTGTAATCACAGGCTTAGGTGCCATCACCCCCCTGGGCAACGATGTTGAGACCACATGGACCAATGCCGTTGCCGGTAAGAGCGGTGCCGGCCCTATCACCCACTTTGACGCCTCGCTGTTTAAGACACAGTTTGCATGTGAGGTCAAAGATTTTAATGCGGCCGATCATTTTGACCGTCGTAAGGTGCGCCAGCTCGACCTGTACGCTCAGTATGGTCTGGTTGCTGCTCGTCAGGCTATAGCCGACTCGGGTCTTGTGGCCGAGGGCAACACGACCGACCTTAACCGTGTCGGTGTTATCGTGGCTGCCGGCATCGGCGGTCTCCACACCTTTGAGGAGGAGGCCGGCTACTATGCCCTCAATAGCGACAAGGGCCCCAAGTATAACCCGTTTTTCATCCCCAAGATGATTGCCGACATCGCGTCGGGTCACATCTCGATGGAATATGGTTTCCACGGCCCCAACTATGGCACAGTATCGGCCTGCGCGTCGTCAAACAATGCCATTATCGACGCTTTCAACCTGATACGTCTGGGTAAGGCCGACGCCATTGTCACCGGCGGCGCCGAGGCTGCCATCTATCCCGCCGGTGTTGGCGGTTTCAACTCGATGCACGCTCTGTCGACCCGTAACGACAGCCCCGAGACTGCCTCACGCCCGTTCAGCGCCTCGCGCGACGGCTTTGTGATGGGCGAGGGATCGGCTGTGCTCGTGCTCGAGGAGCTTGAGCATGCTATTGCCCGCGGTGCCAAGATCTATGCCGAGGTTGCCGGAGGCGGCATGTCGGCCGATGCCTATCACCTGACGGCTACCCATCCCGACGGCCTTGGCGCAAAGCTCGCCATGAAAAACGCCCTCGACGATGCCGGCATGAAACCTGAGGATATCGACTATATCAATGTTCATGGCACGTCGACACCCGTTGGCGACATCTCGGAGGTTAAAGCGATTGTTGACGTCTTTGGCGACCACGCCCACAAGCTCAACATCAGCTCGACCAAGTCTATGACCGGTCACCTTCTCGGCGCTACCGGCGCGATGGAGGCTCTGTTCAGCACTCTTGCCGTGCAAAACAACATCGTTCCTCCCACCATCAACCATGCCGACGACGACTGTGACCCCGAGATCGACTACTCGCTCAACTTCACTTTCAACAAGGCTCAGGAGCGTCCCGTAAATGCCGCTCTGTCAAATGCTTTTGGCTTTGGCGGCCACAATGCTACCGTCATCGTCAAGAAGTTTGAGAAGTAATCTCTACTGAACCATACCCCCCCCATTATCAGAGAGGCTGTGTCAAGATAGGCACAGCCTCTATGGTTTTTTATGGCACTGTCTCCAAAACCCGGGCAGTGTTTTTTTGGGGCGGGGTTGAGGGGCTTGTGCTTTTTTGAACTTATTGGGGGCAGGGAGCGTTTTACTTGAAAAGTTACAACTACTATGAGACCCTCACTGAACACACGCTACTACAAGCCACGACTAAGAACTGCACCGTCGGTCAAAAGGGATGACCGACTCGACTTCAGGCGGCTGACGATGGATGATATAGACCGCGTCGGCCGGCTGCTCGCCCTTGCCAAAGGCCGAACCAACGATTACACCATTGGCGGCATCTATATGTGGCGGCAATATTTTGACTACTCTTTTGATATTATCGACAACACTCTGTTTATCAAGGGTGTTGATGAGAACGACCTGACAAGGACGGCGTTTATGCTCCCCGTTGGCGAGATGCCGGCGGCAAGGGCTGTCGACCAGTTGAGACGATATCGCGACGAGCATCAGTTGCCGTCGCTGGTGCTGTCGGCGGTGCCCGAGGAGGGGCTGCGCCTGTTGGGCGACGATGTGATCGACGATGTGGCTGAGCTGACCGACTGGGCCGACTATCTTTATGACAGCAGCGCGCTTGTCTCGTTGTCGGGAAAGAAGCTCTCAAAAAAGCGCAACCATGTCAACCGCTTTAAGAGTGACAACCCTGGCTTCAGTTTCGAGCCACTGACTTCTGCCAATATAGACAGTGTCAAGGAGTTTGTTGGCGGCCTGGAGCTCGACCCGTCAAAACCGGCGTTGGCCGAGTTTGAGATGGCCCGGGTGGCCGACGTGCTCGACATGTTTGAGCGATACCCCTTTGAGGGGGGAGTGCTGACCACACCCGACGATGGCGTGGTGGCTTTCGGCATAGGAGAGGTGGTTGGCGACACCCTCTTTGTGCACATCGAGAAGATAAACCACCTGGTTAGCGGTGCCGGCGAGACAATCAATAATCTGTTTGCCACGATGATGACCGACAAATATCCGGCTATAAGCTACATCAATCGTGAGGAAGATGCCGGCGACCCGGGTTTGCGCCGGGCAAAGGAGAGCTACCACCCCCTGAGGCTTTTGAGAAAGTATAATGTCACTTTGCGCTGACGACCACCCGGTTGACTGCGGTCTTGATGTCGTAGGGCGACCCCTGGGCGCGCTTTGGACGGCGTGAGTGCCTGTAATAGTAGGACTGCTGCCGGTCCCACGACGAGAATGTCAGCATGCGCGTGGCGCCTGGGGGTATGGAGCATTGCAGCCACCGTGTCACCCGGTGCATCTCGTTTTGAGAGATATCTTTGTAAATCAGTGTCAGCTCGATGGCAACCAATGTCCTGTCGAGCGTGTTTGTGACAAAAAGGGTCTCGACGTAGCTCCTGAGCGGTTTGTCATATCGGCTGCGCCTGACCATTGAGTCAACCCCCGCGTCGAGAGTGTCGGCTCTTTGCCTGACGGTCGAGGTGTCGGCCACGGCGGTTATTGACGGGTTGGCCTTGATGCCACGGCGGCGTGTCTTGTGTGCATCCATCGTGGCGGTGATGGCCAACAGCAGAATGATGATAAGCGCGAGCTGTTTCATAGGTAGCGGGGCTCTACGGGGGTTAAAGGCTCGGGATAAAGCCGGTGGCAGCCGTCACAAGACCGGTCCATATATCCTTGATGAACCATGCGTCCGGCAATCCCCGGCAGCAGTGCCGGCAGATAGAAACGCCACTGGCTGTGGCGGGGTTCAAACCGCAGGAAGGCATTGTCGGCATCGAGATGGAGCGTGAACTCGCTTTTGCCGGTCAGGCCCTCAGGGCCGGTGTGCTGTTTGTAAAAAGATGCCCGATAGGCTCCCCGCTCGCCACCCCGGTTTATTGTGCCGATCACCGTGCCCGGGTGGAGCGATCGGTCGGCGCCACCAAGCGACACGACAACATAGTCGACAGCAATTTTCAATGACCGTGGTCGCTTGACTATGAGGATTGTAGCTCCATCTCCGCCAAATTTCCACACACCCTCGACAGCATCGGCCGGCAACCGGTCAATCATCGCCATCACCGAGTCGGGCCGTGTCATCGAGCTTAAGATAATGGTTGTCGATGGCAGCTCGGGGCCTTTTGCGCGTGACTGCACAGGCAGGGCCGATGAAAGAATCACCAGCAGTGACAATATCGCCCGGGCACCAATCATCGGCTGTCGGTTTATTTATAGGAGGAGAAAAGGTAGCTGAACCCAAAGCTGAGTATCTCCTTGAGCTGCCAGTCATGCCAGCCTTTCACATCCTTATCGGCCGACGAGTCGTAGCGCAGATGAGCGTAAATCTGTGTGGACAGGAACCGGTTGATTGTAAACGAGAGCGTGTTTTCAAAGTCGCTCTGCACATAGTCATAGTTGGTGAAGATGAAAAACCGTGACTGCAACTTGATGTTTGAGGCAATCTTCCAGGAAATCTTGCACTCGCCGCTCGAACCGATCTCGCTCACAGTCTTGTGTCCCGCCGCGATGCCAAACGAGGTCACGTCCATGCGTGAGCTGAAACAGGTCTTGAGGTTGTAGGAGAACGGCGAGATGGCGGCGTCAAACGAGAACGATTTTGAGGGGGAGGTATAGCTGTAGGTCATACCGACACCGAGGTTGAGCTCGCCGGGCGAGAAAAACGCGGCCTGGAGGGTGTTGGAGTTCTTCTTGTAATTGTTGAGAAACTGTGTTTTCAGCACCCCGGTGAGTGAATAGTACCACCGGCGGGCGGCCTTGTAGCCGAGCTTGGCGTTGATTTGAAAGAGATCCTCGCTGATGCTGTAGTTGCGCATCTCGTCGTCGGGAGCGCTGTTGAGACCTAACTTGTAGCTTATCGTGCTTTCGGCCAATAGGCTGGGATAGAACGCCGGGTTCAGCTTGACGTCAAACCGGGCGCCAATGAGCATGTTGAGGTTGTTGTTGCCTCCCTGATACCAGTTGGGCGACAGATAGGCCTGCGAGAACTGGATGGTGCCGTTGAAGTCGTGCAGCCAGTTGCGGCGGTCAAACTTGGCGTCGACATCGACCTTCAGATCCTGCTCGTTGACCGGAATCTCTTTGACAACAATCTTTGCAATGAGAGGGTCGACCTCGGCCCGGTATTTCTTGGGGGGCTCGGGCATCGTGCGCTCGTTGTAGCGCACCGTGCCGGGGCTGGCCACAAAATAGGCCTGTCGGGCGTGTCTTAAAAGATTGTCTCTGAAAGCCTCCTGCTCAAGCCATTCAAAGGCTTTTGGAGCAACATCGCTTGTGGGCTTGGTGGCCATCGTCAATGTGTCGAGCATCGTGTAGGTGTCAAACACCACCGGCCTGAAGTTATATGGGTCAATCGGATTGATCGCGCGCGGCCGGTAGATGGCTATCAGCGAGTCGACACTCATCGGGCCGACGGGCAGCGTGTCTAAGGCGACGTCGACCGTCTGCTCCATGATCAGCTCGGGTATTGACTCCATGACGGTCATGCGCAGGCTGTCAATGGCCGGCGACACCGGCGCGTTGTCGGCAACGGGTGTCTCGGTCTTAACCTGATTATCGTCGCGACTGAATCCCGGAAGCAGTTGGGCCGACGCGTAGCCTCCCCCTGTCATAAGGAGCGTGACTATAAGTATAACTCGATAAATAATCTTCATCTTCACGTTGAAACTGTGGGTTTTTGCAAAGGTAAGTGAAAAATATCTTATTGCAAAAAATTCTACGGGCAACATGTCGATGGCGGGTGGAGACACAAAAAAGCCGCGCCGTGGCCCTTGCTGGGTCACGGCACGTTAAATGATTGTTTGATAAAGGTTTCTGTAAAGGGAAAGAGCTGTTACTTGTGGGCGTCGCCAACGTGGTCGTTGATTTTGTCGACCAGCACATCGGCTTGCTGAACGCCCTGTGCCCTCCAGATTGCCTCGCCCCCCTTGAAGAGAATCAGTGTGGGGATTGAGCGGACATTGTATTGGGCGGCGATTGCCTGATTGGCGTCCACATCAATCTTGAGAATCGTGGCTTTGTCGCCAACGGCCTCTTTAACCTTTTCAAGTATCGGCGCCTGAACGCGGCACGGGCCACACCAGGTGGCAAAAAAGTCAACCAATGTTGGCTTGTCGCTCTCTATAATCTGTTTGAAATCGCTCATAGTCTTTATTGTTTTTGTTGTTTCTATATTTAAAACAATCTTGTGGCAATAAAGTTTATGCCCTGTCGACACATCTATATATAGTTGACAGGGCAGGGGGGAGATGTGAAATGTCTGCTGCAGGCCGGGGGGCTGCAGCAGACATCAATGGGTCGGAGGATCGTGATTGTCGGGTTGATTGTTATTCGTCAAACTCAACGAGCGGCGCGTCAACGCCAACCACGTCGTCAACCTTGACAAAGATGCGTTTGACGGTTACCTCTTTCTCGGCGACAACGTCGTTTTCCATCTTCATTGCCTCATAGACAAGGATAACCTCGTTTTTCTTAACCTTGTCGCCCGGCTTGACGTTGACCGAGATGATGCGTCCACCCATAGGCGCGCTGAGCACCGGTCCGGTGATCGGTTCATCGTTGGCGGCGGTGTCTTCGGCAACCTCGGGCTGAGCGGCGGCAGCAGTGGCCTGATATTCCTCGGCGCGACGGTTGCGCAGGAACTTGTTGGCGACGCTGGGCAACAGCTCGACAAGGAGATATTCCTTGCCGTCGGAGGCCAGGGCGACACCGCCAAACTCCTCGAGCTTGGGATTTTCGGGCTTGCGGTAGGACGAGACATCGTAGGGGCGCTCGTCGGCGCTGCCGGTTATTTTCTCGCGGAAAGCGGGATCAACCGGCACCGGGGTGTGGCCATACTCGCCGCGTATAAGCGATATAAACTGATTGGAGGGATTGCTGTAGTCGGGATTTCCTTTCTTGCGGTCAAGGGCAAGGCTGACGGCCTGACTGCCGACGATCTGGCTGGTGGGTGTCACCAATGGTACCAGGCCGGCGTCGCGGCGCACCTTGGGGATGAGGCGCATGGCGTCGTCAAGCAGATCTTCGGCCTGGAGAGCCTTGAGCTGGGCGACCATGTTGGAGTACATGCCGCCGGGCACCTCGGCCTCCTTGACAAGCAGGTTGGGCTTGGGGAAACCGAAATAAGCCTCAATCTGGTGGCAAGCGTCGAGCAGTGCCTCCTCGTCGCCCGATTTGGCAAACGCGATGGCGCTGTCAAAGAGTGCCGATACATTGGCGGGCAGCTCGTCGTGGAGCGGGTCAAACGGACGCTGCATGTCGTTGGCATGCAGGTCAAACGCCTTGAGGCTCTTGCGGGCGTCGAGCAGCTTGTCGCGTATGCGGCCAACAGCCTCCATATTGGCCTCAACCTCAATGCCCAGGCGCTGGCAGAAGATATAAATGAGCTCGATGGCCGGGGCTGCCGAGCCGCCGCCAAACCACCAGATGTTGGTGTCGAGGATGTCTACACCGTTGAGTATCGCCATGAGCGACGAGGCCAGGCCATAGCCGGGGGTGCAGTGGGTGTGGAAGTCGACCGGAACGGTCAGCTCGGCCTTGAGGCGACCGATGATAGAAGCCGCTCTCATCGGGTTGACCAGTCCGGCCATATCTTTAAGCGTGATGATTTTGGCTCCGAGAGCCTCCATCTCTTTGGCTTTGTTCACAAAATAGTCGTCGGTGAAAATTTTCTCGAGTTTCTTCGCACCCGAAAACATCGACTTGAAACGCGACATGAAGCCACCCTGCTGGGGCTCCTCGTCTTTGGGGTCGACAGTGTAGCAAACGGCGCCGTCGGCAATGCCACCGAGCTCGTTGATGAGGCGTATCGATTCCTTTACATTGTCGATATCGTTGAGGGCGTCAAAGATACGCATCACGTTGAGACCGTTGGCGATAGCCTCTTCATAGAAACCTTTGAGCACTGAGTCGGGGTAGGGCACATATCCAAAGAGGTTGCGCCCGCGTGAGAGTGCCGAAAGTAGCGATTTTCCCTCTATTTGGTCGTGAATCGTGCGCAGGCGAGTCCAGGGCGACTCGTCGAGATAGCGCATCACCGAGTCGGGCACGGCACCACCCCACACTTCCATGATATAGAATCCGGCATCACGATAGTCGGGCAAAAGTCCGTCAATAGTTTTTTGATCAAGACGGGTGGCAAAGAGTGATTGCTGACCGTCGCGCAGGGTTAAATCCCTAATTTTCAACTTTTTTGTTTTCATGTTGTTTGATTTTTAAGCGGCCTGAGGCTCTTAATGCCGTGGGAGCGTGGGGTCGCGTTGGTAGTAATGAACGCAAATATAATATGTCATATTTAAATAAAGAAATTTTTCTGTAATTATTTTCCAATAAATCTTCCGTGGGTAACCCCGGGCGAAGCCTTGGCGAGCCCGGGGAGATGGCCGCGTGAGACGCTGAGCCTCGCGAGAGGCGAAGTAATGGTTGAGGCCATGATGGTTTCAAACGATGCTCTCCAGATGTAGCTGCAATTTGTATTTTGGCAAGCCGCCATTTTTGGTCGATTTTCTTGATGAAATTTTGGGGAGTTGATGAAAAATGATAACTTTGTGAGAAATAGTCCACTGTATTATGAAACACCTTTTGATTCTATTGACAGCCATCGTGGCGCTGACACTCCCCTGTGAGGTCGCCGCCCAGGGTATCATAACGCGCCCCACCACTAAGAAGGAGCAACCCTCCAATCCCACAACCAAGTCCGAACCTGCCGAAAAGAAAACCCCGGCTCTGCGTCAAACCTGCAAGAATCTTGACCTCTATACAACCCGTGACGGAGAGTGTTATTTCTTTAGCGTTGACGAGTGGAAAGCGCTCCCCGAGTCAGAGCGAAACAAGTTTGAAAAGAAAGGGGTGGTGATAAAGAAAGACGGCATGACGTTTTCGCTCGCTCTAAACGTTTCAAGAAGAAAGATGACATGGAATGAGGCAATGGCGCGATATGGAGACGCGTTACCGACAAAGGCTCAAGGCGAGGCCATGGCCGAGCAGTGTAAAGCAGTCAATAACGCTATAATGCAGTTTGGTGGTGATAAGTATCCGGAAAAGTGGTATTGGAAAAGAGAAGAATACGGTTCTTCCTACGCGTGGTACGTCACTATGAATTACGGTCTCGTGCTCTTCAACTACAAGACTAATTCGCTCAGGGTTCGCGCTGTCGCGCCCGTGCCGTGTTCGTCGGCGATGTAAACCCTTTAATACTTTACACTTTATACCTTCCCGCGCCCGACGGGCGCGCCACGTGGCGACAGACCCGTGTGTGGCGGTGGGCGATGGCTCGATGATGACGACCACCGACCCCCGCGCACCTGAAGGCGCACGGCTAAAACAAAAATTTTGTCGACACCTTCCCTCGGGGACGCCCGGCGGGGGGATACAGAGACCGGAGGGTGTATCAAACAGATGATACACCCCCTCCGGGCGGGGTTGGGTTGGCCGGCTTGGGGCCGGGCGGTTTTGTTATTTCAGCTCAAGATAGGTTATCTTGTCCATGTCATTGTAGTTGAGGTTCTCGCCACCCATGCCCCAGATAAACATGTAGTTGGAGGTGCCGGCGACAGAGCGCCGGCGGCGCGGTGTTAGCGGTGGTGGTGTCAAGGTCGGTTGGTAGTCGCAAATGGCAGTGGTACGAGCCGTCAGCAAAGGCGATGTGTCGAAAAGCCGCGGCTGTATCGCTAATGTGACGAGTGGCGACAACGCCGTCATGGTCTATAACATTACATCGCCTCTCGCGAGGCTCAGTGTCTCACGCGATGCAATCCCCATGCTCGCCAAGGCTTCGCATGGGGTTAGCCATGACCTCGCGCCTGCGGCGCTCTGTCGCCCCGGCGTGTTTGCGACCCCTGTCGGACCTCCTCGAGGCCCGGGATTATTGGGAAAAGACTGTTATCACAGCCTCGGGCTTGGGTTGTTCCGCCTTCCGGCTCCACACACCGTTGACCTCGACAGTTGCAATGTCGCCTTGAGGCGATGTATAGCGATGGGGGGAAATGTGAAATGTCTGCTGCGAGCCGGGGCTGCAGCAGACATTTATCGTGAGATCTATTATTTTTTTGGATTAACGGCGACGTGAATGTTTTTTAGAGGTTCTAGCCGTTGCTTTTTTGGCGGTGGTTCTTGAGGCCGTGGCTTTGGCGGCGGGGCGGCTGCCACCGGCGAGGGCGCGCTGAACTTTCTGCTTGTCAAAGGTGAAGTAGTCATCGTGAGCCACACGACCCTCAAAGTCAATGATGTCGGCAGGGTTGATCTGCAGGCCCATGTAGCGGGTCTCAAAGTGGAGGTGAGGACCGGTTGAGCGGCCGGTGTTGCCGCCAAGTGCTATGGGCTGACCGGCAACCACGCGTTGGTTGGGTTTCACGATGAATCGTGACAGGTGGCCGTAGACTGTCTCCATGCCGTTGTCGTGGCGTATCACAACATAGTAGCCATAGCCGGCGCCTTCAAATTTTGTCAGACGGACTTTGCCCGAGAAGGCGGCGCGAACGGTGTCGCCCACTCTGAGGGAGATGTCTACACCTTTGTGCATGCGGCCAAAGCGGGCGCGCCATCCAAAGGGTGAGGTAACCTTGCCGGGCACGGGGGCGTGGTATTCAGAGACATCGAGGCGCTTGGTGGCCGGGATGGTGACGGTGTTGTCATAGGGGTTTACGCTCTGGCTGTTCCAGCAGGTGCTGTATATCTCGTCAAGATTTTCGCGCTCTTTCACCGAGTTTACAATCGAGGCCTCTTTGGTCATCGAGGTTGAGATGCTCTTCTGGTGGGCAATCAGGTCTTTGTGTTGAGTGGTGTGGCTTGCCGGGAGACGATAGGGGGCCTGGGCAAAGGCTACGCCACCAATAATGACGGTTGCAAGAATGGTTGAAAGGGCTGCTCGTGATTTCTTGAATATCTTCATGTCGTGGTTATGTCTGAGCCATCGGTTGACAATCGGCGGGGTGTGATTGGTTAGTGATGATTGGTTGATTGGTCAGGATTGGCTCATTGATTTAAAGTTCGTTACCCGCGTAAGTGAAAGGAAGTGCCACCGGGGTGTAATCAAAGATTTCATCGGGGTGAAAAAATCTGTTTATCTCGGCCTCGGCATCTTCAACCGACGAGGAGGCGTGGATGAGGTTTTCCTGGCCGCTCATTCCAAAATCGCCTCTTATGGTGCCCGGAGCGGCCTCGCGGGCATTTGTGGCGCCTGTCATGGAGCGGACAACCTTAATCGCGTCGACCCCCTCGAGTATCATCACCACCACCGGGCAGGCGGTCATCGAGGCGACGATTGACTGGAAGAAGGGACGGTCAACCAAATGTGCATAGTGCTCTCTCAAAATCTTCTCGTCGAGCTGCATCATCTTCATGCCGGCAACACGGAGTCCTTTCTTCTGGAAACGGGCGAGAATCTCGCCTGTGAGGCCGCGTTGCATAGCCGAGGGTTTGAAAATGATGAGAGTCTGTTGCATCAATTTGATTTTTAAGGTTTTTTTACACTTTCCTTTCGTTTGATTCAAAAGTAGGCATTTTCAAATGGCCGACCAAATTGTGTCGATACAAAAAACGTGAAACAATTGTAAAGAAACCTAAAATCGAGTTGTAAAATGCAGTCAAACAGATAGATATTTCAATTGTGAATAAAGGTGAAATATGGTAAACAACTGTAAACGCCAATTTTTCTGTGTTAACAGATGTAAAATATTGTAATTTTTCAGCCAAATCGTTTAACACTTGGCCGCGATGACGGGGGGTCAGCTGATGCGGCTCCAGTCGGCCACACGGTTGGTCAGCAACGACAGCTCGCGGGCGGCGATGGCGTTGTGGGGAGCTGAAAGCGAGGGGTCGGAGTCGAGTATGGCTATGGCGGCATTGCGGGTCTCCTCGACCAGGTCGCAGTCTTTGGTGATGTTGGCGACCTTGAGGTTGAAGAGCATGCCGCTCTGCATGGTGCCCTCCATGTCGCCGGGGCCACGCATCTTCATGTCGGCCTCGGCGATGACAAAGCCGTCGGTGGTCTTGGTCATCAGCGTCAGGCGCTCGCGAGTCGTTTTAGACAGCTGTGGCTTTGACATGAGGATGCAATAGCTCTGGTCGCCGCCGCGCCCGACGCGCCCGCGCAGCTGATGGAGCTGTGACAACCCGAAGCGCTCGGCGTTTTCGATCACCATGATGGTGGCGTTGGGCACGTTGACCCCCACTTCGATGACGGTTGTGGCAACCATGATGCGTGCCTCGCCCGAGGCAAAGATGCCCATCTGGTAGTCTTTCTCGTCGGGTTTGAGCCGGCCGTGCACAAAGGCCACGCGATAGTCGCGGAAGGTGTCGCAGATTATCTCATACCCCTCGTTGAGGCTTTTCAGGTTGAGCTTTTCGTTCTCCTCGATGAGCGGATAGACGATATAGACCTGACGCCCCTCCCTGAGCTGCCGGCCGATTGCCTTGTAGACATCGAGGCGCTGCTTGTCATAGCGCAGCAGCGTTGTGATTGGCTTGCGCCCGGGGGGCAGCTCGTCGATGACCGACAGGTCGAGGTCGCCATAGAGGGTCAGGGCGAGAGTGCGCGGGATGGGGGTCGCCGTCATCACCAGCACATGGGGCGGGATGACGTTTTTGGCCCATAGCCGCGCGCGCTGGGCCACGCCAAAGCGGTGTTGCTCGTCAATGACAGCCAGGGCGAGATTCTTAAACCTGACGGTGTCTTCAATAAGGGCATGGGTGCCCACGAGGATGTGGAGCGAGCCGTCGAGCAGCTGGCTGTTGATGATCTCCCGCTGCCGGCGGGGGGTAGAGCCGGTGAGCAGCTTTATGTTGAGGCCTATGGGGGCGGCCATCTTGTTGAGAGTCTCAAAATGTTGGGTGGCCAGAATCTCGGTCGGCGCCATCATGCAGGCCTGAAAACCGTTGTCGACCGCCATGAGCATAGCCATGAGCGCCACCAGAGTCTTGCCGCTGCCGACGTCGCCCTGGATCAGTCGGTTCATCTGGCGCCCGGTGCGGGTGTCCTGTCTGATCTCGCGGATGACCCGCTTTTGGGCCCCGGTCAGCTCAAAGGGGAGACATTCTTTATAAAAGGTGTTGAAATAGTAGCCTATCTTGTCAAAAACAAATCCTCCCGACGATGACCGGCGGTTGCGGCTGAAGCGCTGTATGTCGAGCTGAAGGTAGAACAGCTCCTCCCACTTGAGGCGATGGCGGGCGGCGGCCAGTGTCGAGGCGTCGGCCGGATTGTGGATGGCCCGCAAGGCATCGGCCAGGGGCATCAGCGAGTGGGTGGCGATGAGGCCCGGCGGGAGTGTCTCGCCAAGATTGGCCGGGAGGGTGTCGAGCACCTGCTTGACAAGCGAGAAGACAAGCCGCGAGGTAAACCCGCGCTGACGCAGGCGATCGGTCAGCGGGTAGACCCCGCGCAGGCCCGAGGTGTCGGTCCTGGAGCCGAGGGCATCGATCTCGGGGTGGGTCATGGACCAGTGGCCGTTGAAGATCGACGGCTTGCCAAACACCATGTAGTCGCGCCCGGTCTGATAGGCTTTGCGTATCTCGGCCAAACGCCTGAACCACACTATCTCCATCACCCCCGAGCCGTCGCTGAACAGCCCGACAAGGCGGCTCCTGGCTCCCTCGCCAAGGGTGGTAAACGAGATGAACCGCCCTTTGACAAGCATCGAGGGCATCGAGTGCTCGTCGGCATCGCGTGGAAAATCGGCGATGCGGTAGACGGTGCTCCGGTCAAGATAGGAGGAGGGGAAATGAAAGAGCAGGTCGTGATAGGTCGAGATGCCAAGCTCGCTCTTGAGCAGCTTGGCCCGTGCCGGCCCGACCGACTTGAGGTACATCACGTCGCGTTGTCTCAGTCGGTTCATTTCATTGACAGGTACAGGCGGGCAATCTCCAGGTCGCCCTGACGTGTGATTTTTATATTGCGGGGATCGCCCTCGACGGTCACAACGCGATGTCCCGCCATCTCCATGACGGTCGCCTCGTCGGTCATGGAGGGGGTCTCGGGCAACTCAAATGCCTTTACAAGCCCGCCGGCATCAAACGCCTGGGGCGTTTGCACGGCGTGATACCGGCTGCGGTCGACGGCACGGGTTGTCCCGTCGGGGCAGTCTTCACGCAGCGAGTCGTTGACGCTCACCACCGGTATTACCGCCGTCGCCTCCCCCTTGACGACCGGGGCGACAACAGCATCGATGAGAGCATCGGTGACAACGGGCCGGGCGCCGTCGTGAACCGTCACCACATCGCCCGGCTCAAGGCTGGGCAGGGCACCGAGCGCGCGGGCCACGCTCTGGTGGCGGGTGGCGCCCCCGGCGACAACAGTGGGTGAGGTAAAGCCGGCGCGTGAACACATCGACTGCCAGGCCTCGATCATCGGCTCGCTGAGCACCACCAGGGTCGTCTCGTTGCCGGGGCGCGACATAAACGGCTCAAGGGTGGCCATGAGCATCGGGCGGTCTCTCCCGATCTCAAGAAACTGCTTGGGCAGCGCCGAGCCATACCGGCTGCCGCTCCCCGCCGCGACGATGATGTGAAAAACCCGCCCTGCCATCAGATGAAACAATCAATAAGACCCCAGGCGATGCCGGCCACGGCGATAAAGGTCAGAATCACCGCCAGCACCCGGTTTATCTTGACAATCGTGGCCGCCGTGAACCGCGAGCGCACCTTGTCGACACCCGTCGTCACGCAGAACCACCACAACACGGCGCCTATCAGCAGGCCGATATATCCCGCTATGTAGTGGTAACCCTTAAACTCGGGCGACAGGAAGTTAAACTGGGCAAACAGGGTCATTATAAAGAAGATAATCAGCGGGTTGGAGAATGTCAGCAGAAAGCCGGTCACAAAGTCACGCCAGTAGGTGTTGGCCGGGATGTTGGGCGCCGAGAGCGCCTGCTGAGGTTTGACCCGATAGAGGTAAAACGAGTAGGCAATGATGATGAAACTGCCGATAATCTGCAGGACGCTGTGGTGGGCGTTTATGAAATCGGTGACAAACGACAGCGACAGTCCCGTCAGCATGGAGTAGATAAGGTCGGAAAGCGCGGCCCCCAGGCCGGTGCAGAACGCCGGCCAGCGCCCCTTGTTGAGGGTGCGTTGGATGCACAACATCCCGATCGGACCCATCGGGGCCGACACAAGGATACCCACCAGCAGGCCGCTGATGGTTATTTCTGCCCATAATTCCATGACCACAAAATTACATCAAAAATTTGTATAAACTAAAAAATTGCCCAAATTTGTGTCAGCGCCCGCCCGGCGGGGGCGCGTTGACGTTTTGTCGCCCGATTTTTTTTGACCGTTTGACGATAATTGTTACCTTTGTTGGAGTTAAACCCCATAAGGCTATGAAACATCTCCTGATACTGCTGACCGCCATCGTTGCGCTGACAATCCCCGGCGAGATCGCCGCCCAGGGCATCATAACGCGCCCCACCACTAAGAAGGAACAACCCTCTAAACCTAAGCCAAACCCCAAACCCGCCAAAAAGAAAACCCCGGCTAAGAAAGCACAGGTCAACCTTCGCCAAACATGCGAGAATCTTGACCTCTATACAACCCGTGACGGAGAGTGTTATTTCTTTAGCGTTGACGAGTGGAAAGCGCTCCCCGCTTCAGATCGAAACAAGTTTCAGAAAAATGGAGTGGTGATAAAGAATAACGGGCATTTGTTTTCTCTCGATCTACACGAATTAGGAGGTGATATGGAATGGTGTGAAGCGACGGTCATGTTTATGGCCTCATTACCGACGTTGACACAGGCTGAGGCTATCGTTGATCAATATGAAGCGGTCAATAACGCAATAATACAATTTGGCGGTGATATTGATCCCATGCGGTGTTTTTATTGGACAATAGAAGAAAAAAATCCCGACTACGCGTGGGCCTTCGAAATGGTTAGCGGTGACCTGGTCGACGTTGGCAAGACAATTCAATTAAAGGTTCGCGCAATCTCGCCCATACCGTGTTCGTCGGCGATGTAAACCCTTTAAT
>CAYMVS010000009.1:0-54790 GCA_964394205.1 uncultured Muribaculaceae bacterium
AGCACAACCTTGCCAAGGTTGGGGTCGCGGGTTCGAGTCCCGTTTTTCGCTCTCTGTATTCATTATCACTTTTTTGACAACTGTCTCGCGAGATTTTCTCGCCTGCGATTATTTGTCCGGATGGCGGAATTGGTAGACGCGCTACTTTGAGGGGGTAGTGATCATTAGATCGTGTGAGTTCGAGTCTCATTTCGGACACAAAAATCTGCAAGCAATTGATTTTTTCGATGCTTGCAGATTTTTTTTTGTTCCCGGCGGCGGCGATCCTCCGGGTCCGACGGACCCACACTATCCTCAAAAATAGCCGCCGTGGTGAAACAATTTTGTTGAAATAAGTTTTTGAGTTCAGTGTGGGTCATGAGGAGCCGATG
Source organism: uncultured Muribaculaceae bacterium (assembly GCA_964394205.1). Classification (GTDB taxonomy): domain Bacteria; phylum Bacteroidota; class Bacteroidia; order Bacteroidales; family Muribaculaceae; genus HGM05190. The sequence continues at coordinate 372 of CAYMVS010000009.1, forward strand.
GTTTGGGCCGATGGATTGGGGAGCGTTGTTGCGAAAGAGCTGCGGGCTCGACAGGGTGGTGCGGTTGTTTTATCGTCGCGGGCGGTTGTTGGAACGGACAATTTGTCAAAAAAGGAAATGTTTGTGGGGGTGGTGGGGGTGTGAATTGGGAAATATGTTGTAACTTTGCGGCAAATTTTCTTAAACGTTTCAATTAACTTACTATTTCTACCACCATGATTACGACTCTTATTGTGATCTTCTGTGTCGGTTATCTGGGCATCGCGTTAGAGCATCCCTTGAAAATCGACAAAACAGCGACGGCGCTGTTGTTGGGAATGGTGCTCTGGGTTGTCTATGCACTGGGCTGTGACTCGATCGTCCCGGTGGCGGCCGGCGAGCATTTCCAGGAATTCCTGGCTCACCATCCTGAGTTGGCCGGCGAGTCGCTTCACACCCAAGCGCTTGAATATCTGCTCAATGTAGATATCGTGGAGCATTTGGGCGACATTTCTCAAACATTGTTTTTCCTCATTGGCGCGATGACCATCGTCGAGTTGGTCGACGTGCACGGTGGCTTCAAGGTCATCACTGACCGCATTGTGACCCGCAACAAGCGCAGCCTGCTGTGGATCATCGCGTTGGTTACTTTCTTCCTGTCGGCGATCCTTGATAACCTGACCACCACTATCGTGATGATCATGCTGCTGCGCAAGCTTGTGAGCGATCAGCACGAGCGTTGGATATATGCTGCATCGATTGTCATGGCTGCCAACAGTGGTGGCGCGTGGTCTCCTATCGGCGACGTGACAACCATCATGCTTTGGGTCAAGGGTAACGTGACGGTGTCGTCGCTGTTCACCTACGTTTTGATTCCCAGTATCGTGTCAATAGTCATCCCGTTGATTTTCATCTCTTGCCGTCTCAAGGGGCAGCTCCCTGCCATTCAGGCTGAGGTCGCCGTTGACCGCACCATCACTTCGCGCGAGCGCTCGGCGATGTTCTATCTGGGTGTTGGCGGTTTGATCTTCGTGCCCATCTTTAAGTCGCTGACCCACCTGCCGCCGTTTGTCGGCATGTTGCTGGTGCTCGGTTTGCTGTGGGTTTTCACAGAGATTTTCTACAACAAGAAGATGCTTGAGAAGGCGCGCGAGCATCGCCTGCCGTCGGTCATCTCCCACATTGACATGCCCTCGATTCTTTTCTTCTTAGGCATATTGATGGCGGTGGCTGTGCTTCAGTCGACCGGTGTGCTTGCATGGCTTGCCGGCGTGCTCGACGAGAAGGTGCACAACATCTTTGTCATCGACGTTATCCTTGGCGCGCTGTCGTCGATTGTCGACAATGTGCCTCTGGTGGCAGCGGCTATGGGTATGTATCCCGTCGCTCCGACCGGTGCCGAGGGCTATCTGGCCAACTTTGTGGTCGACGGTCACTTCTGGGCTCTGCTATCCTACTGTGCCGGTGTTGGCGGCAGCATCCTCATCATCGGCTCGGCTGCCGGCGTCATCGCCATGGGTCTGGAGAAGATCAGCTTTGGCTGGTACATGAAACACATCTCATGGCTCGCCGCTCTGGGCTACCTCTGTGGCGCCGCCGTTTACCTGCTCGAGATGATGATTTTCGGCTGATAAGGGCTTTTTGACAACTCCCTGACCATAAAAGAACGGGGCTGTGCTTGAGTGAAAGCACAGCCCCGTTTGTTATGTGTCGGCCAATCGTCAGGGGAGGGTGGGGAGCACCGTCGACGACGTTGGGGGAGTGGTCTGCTTGACCTCCCAGCCCAAGGCGCTTGCACCGAGCACGGCGGCATCGGCTTCCTTAAGCTCGGAGAGCAAGACTTTCACTTTGCCCTTGAATATCTTCATCATGTTTTTATCCATCGCTTCCTGGATGGGCTTCATCAGCAGGTCGCCCGATTTGGCCAATCCGCCAAAGAGGATGAAGGCGGCCGGCGACGAGAAGACGGTCATGTCGGCAAACGCCTCGCCCAGTATGGTGCCGGTGTATTCAAAGATGTCTTTGGCCAGTTTGTCGTTGGCCATGGCGGCGTCGTAGACATCTTTTGAGGTGATTTGGTCGATGGGGAGGTTGCGCAACAGCGAGGGCTCGGTCCTTATCTCCAGGAACTCGCGGGCTGTCCGGGCGACACCGGTTGCCGAGCAGTAGGCCTCGAGACACCCGGCGCGACCACATCCGCAAAGGCGGCCGTTGTTGCGCTTGACAATCATGTGGCCGAGCTCGCCGGCAAAACCGTCGTGGCCATAGACCAGCTGACCGTTGATTACAATGCCGCTGCCCACACCGGTGCCCAGCGTGATCATGATGAAATCTTTCATGCCGCGGGCCGCGCCGTAGGTCATCTCACCGATGGCGGCCGCGTTGGCATCGTTGGTGATAGACACCGGTATGCCAAATTTCTTTGACACGAGGTCGGCCAGGGGTATGGGTGTCGGCCAGGGCAGGTTTACGCCATCTTCAATGACGCCGGTAAAGTAGTTGGCGTTTGGGGCGCCGATGCCGATTCCGTTGATTTTGTCAACGGCGTCGTTGGCCTCGATAAGGCGGGTCAGCTCGGCGTGCAGCTCGTCAATGTAGTCGTTGATATTGCTGTGTTTGGCGGTCTTGATTGAGGAGCTCGCAAGAACGATGCCACGGGCATCAACAATGCCAAAGACGGTGTTTGTGCCGCCTATGTCGATGCCGATAACGTAGGGTTTAAGCATGGTGATTAGTAAATTAAATGTTATTTCAGGAGTTATATTTTCACAAACATACAACAATTTTCTCAAACAAACGACGGCTCAACCCTTAAAAATGATTATTTTTGCAATATGAATTACCGCATTTTTCCACCCGAGGGTTATCTTGAGGGGCAAATGAAATTGCCGCTTTCAAAGAGCATGTCAAACCGCGCGTTGATAATCAGTGCTTTGACCGAGGGAGTGCCGCTCCCCGACCGTCTGGCCGATTGTGACGACACGACGCGTGTGGTCCAGGCGCTCAAGGCGACGGCGCTCAAGGCGACGGCGCTCAAGGCGACGGTCGATGCCGGCGATGCCGGCACGGCGATGCGCTTTCTTACGGCCTACTACGCGTCACAACCCGGTGCCGACGTTCTCCTGACCGGCTCGGAACGCATGAGAGAGCGTCCAGTCGGGCCGTTGGTCGATGCCTTGCGCCGACTTGGAGCCTCGATACAGTATGTCGGGGAAGAGGGCTATCCTCCCTTGAAAATCGAGGGGCGCCGCCTGGCCGGAGGCTCCATTGAGGTAGATGCCACCATGTCGAGCCAGTTCATCTCGGCCATATTGATGGTTGCCCCCACGATGACGGGCGGGTTGAAAATGAAACTGTTGGGCGAGCCGGCGTCGCTCCCCTATATCCTGATGACACTCAGGATGATGGATGCCGCCGGCGCCGAGACCGATTTTTATGGAGGCGACACCATCGAGGTTGCCCCCGTGGCCTATAGCCGGCCAACCCTCGAGGTCGAGGGTGACTGGAGCGCGGCGGCGTTTGCCTACGAGATTCAGACTCTCGCGATGGGGGAGATGGCGGTTGAGGAGCTCGACCAGGATAGCTGCCAGGGGGATGCCGTGGTGGCCGACCTTTTTGCATCGCTCGGTGTCGAGACCTCGTGGGAGCAGCCGGGCAAGGCGTTGCTGACCCCCACCCCCGAGTGCTCGCCGCGCATGGTCGCCGACCTGTCGGGCACTCCCGATATCGCCCAACCGCTTGTTGTCACCTGTGTCGTCTTGGGCATACCGTTCCGCTTCACCGGGCTTGACACGCTCTACATCAAGGAGACCGACCGCGTCGAGGCCCTGAGGCTCGAGATGCTCAAGCTCGGGGCGAGCCTCGTGAGTCCGGTCAAAGGGACGCTTGAGTGGACCGGCCAGAGGTTGCCTGTCAACCGGTTGCCCGAGTTTGACGTGTATAATGACCACCGCATGGCCATGTCGCTGGCGCCGGTGGCGCTGTCGTTGCCCGGCATCGTGGTCAACGACATTGAGGTCGTGTCAAAATCGTTCCCCGGGTATTGGGACAGCCTCGCCGATATGGGCTTTCTGCTCGTCGACTCGGCCATGCCCGAAGAGGAGGTGAAAAAACTGCTTGGCATAGAGGAGGAATGACCGGCGCGCTCATCATATTAGGAGTTCTCGTGGCCGTCGGAGTGGTGTTGTACATCAATCACCGGTTGCACCCTGCCCCTGAGGGCGAGGCCGCCGCCCCGACCCAGGCCCCCGATGAGTGCTGTGGGCAGCACGCGGTGTGTGAAAAGGACTCGTTGATGTTGATTGACAACAAGATAGAGTATTATGACGACGAGGAGCTCGACCGTTTTAAGGGCCGGGACCCTGAGAGCTATACACCCGCCGAGGAGAACGAGATACGCGACGTGATGCTCACGCTGCGTCCCGAGGAGGTCGCGCCCTGGTATCGTTCGCTCGCCCTGAGAGGCATCGGGCTGTCGCCGGCGTTGCGCGACGAGATGATTCTGTTAGTCACCGAGAACCGAAATTCATGACCCATTACAACTTTATTATAAACGCTCTGCTCGGCATCCTCATCATTAGTGTGGCTGCCGGCATCATAGGCACCTATATCACCACCCGCCGCCTGGTGTCAATCTCGGGGGGTATCACCCACGCCTGCTTTGGCGGCCTCGGGCTCGGGTATTTCCTCGGGTTCAACCCCATTGTGATGGCCGGAGTGTTTGCCGTCGGAGCCTCGTTGGGGGTCGAGTGGTTGGCCAGGAGCCATCGGGTGCGTGAAGACTCGGCCATCGCCGTGGTGTGGGCTTTGGGAATGGCCATCGGCGTGATGTTTGTCTTTCTCACCCCCGGCTACGTGCCCGAGCTTAACGCCTTTCTGTTTGGTAACATACTGACAATCACCACGAGCGACCTTATAGTCGCCGCCGCCTACACGCTTGTGCTCATAGCCCTGTTTGCCCTTTGGGGGCACCAGATTGTGATAATTGCTTTCGACCGCGACTTTGCGCGCGTGGCCGGTTTGCCGGTCAAGACGGTCTCGGTTGTGATGACCGTCATGGTGGCCGTGGCTATTGTGCTGATTATCAGGATGACCGGTATCATGCTGCTGTTGTCGATGCTCTCGCTGCCCCCTATGATTGCCGAAAATTTCAGCTCGCGGTTCAGGCCCATAATGATCGGGAGCGTGGTGGTGTCGGTTCTCTCCTGTGGCGCGGGGCTTGTTGCATCGGCCTATATCGATGTTCCCTGCTCGGCGCTGATTGTCATCCTGCAGGTCGTGCTCTATGCCGCGGCACGTCTAATTGTGATGACACGCCGGCAAGCCACAATAAAACAGAAGGGTTAAGCGTTTGATTATTGATGAACAATGCCTTTTTGAAAACCCGTTTACCCCTGATGGCTGTCATTGTCGTGGCGATAATGGCGGCGCTGTCGGCATGTTCAACCAAGAAAAACACCGCGGCCTCGCGTCGCTATCAGGCGTTTGTGACCCGCTACAATGTGTTTTACAACGGCGATACCCATTTCAAGGAGACCCTCAAGGAGATGGAGGAGAATTATGAGGACGACTACTCTCAGCGGCTGTATATGCACCCGGCCGAGGCGTGGGCCCACCCCAAGTCACCCCAGCCCTCGGGCTCGTTTGACCGCTCGATAGAGAAAGCCCAGAAAGCCATCCAGCTCCACTCGATCAAGAAACGCCCGGCGCGCAAGTCGGGCAAAACCAACACCCCCGAGTATAAGGCGTGGCTCAAACGCGGCGAGTATAACCCGTTTTTGCACAACGCGTGGCTGCTGATGGCCCGCAGTCAGTACTACAAAGGGGATTATGCCGGGGCCGCCGCCACGTTCTTCTACATCTCAAAAAACTTCGGGTGGCTCCCCGATGTCACTCTTGAGGCCCGCCTTTGGCAGGCGATGAGCTACTGCGCGATGGATTGGCTTTATGAAGCCGAAAACATCCTTGTGGGCATCAAGGAAAATCAGCTCACCTCGGGGCGGTTGACCCAGCTCTACAACTTTGTCTATGCCGACTACCTGATACGCTCGCGCGAGTATAAACGCGCCATCCCCCACCTGGAAAAGGCGGCCCGGGGAGCCTCAGGGCCCCAAAAGACACGCCTGTATTTCCTTTTGGGCCAGATACTCACGGCCGATAATCAGAAAGCGGCTGCATATAACGCCTTTGCCAAGGCGGCCTCGAGCAACTCGGCTTCTTATCGCACCAAGTTCAACGCCCGCATCCTTCAAAGCGAGGTATATGAGGGTGACAACATCGAGCCCGAGGTGAAAGCGCTCAAGCGCATGACCCGATATGACCGCAACAAGGAGTATCTCGACCAGATTTACCGCGCCATCGGCAACCTATATCTGTCGCGGCGCGACACAGCCCAGGCTATCGCCAATTATGAGCTGGCGGTTGAAAAGTCGACACGCAACGCCATCGACAAAGCGTTGGCCCAGGTGACCCTGGGTAACCTCTATTTTGAGCAGGGACGCTATGATCTTGCCCAGCCCTGCCTGTCGGAAGCGGTGCCTCTGCTGCCCGACGATTACCCCGGCCTGAAGGGGCTCAAGAAGCGCAGCGATGTGCTCGACGAGCTCGCCGTCTACTCTCAGAACGTGGTGCTCCAGGACTCGCTGCTCAAGCTGTCGCTACTCTCGCCCGAGGAGCAGATGAAGGTGGCCGAGCGGCTTGTCGCCGAGTTGAAAAAGAAAGAGAAAGAGGAGGCCGAGGCTGCTGCGCGCGAGGAGTATCTCGCTCAGCAACAAGCCAATGGCACCGGCCTCAAGGATAACGACAAGTCACCGACAGCTTTCACGCTCAACAGCGATGACTCGTGGTATTTTTATAACACATCGGTCAAAAACGCCGGCAAGACAGAGTTTCAGAAACGGTGGGGCAGCCGACGTCTTGAGGATGACTGGCGCCGCCGCAACAAGGCGACCTTCAGCCTTGACGAAACCGCCGACAATGACAAAGCCAACGATGACGACGAGGAAAATCCCGACGGCGACGGCGGCAAAGAGGCCCCGGCCGACTCGGTCAAGTCGCGTGAGGCCGATGACCCCCACTTCCCCGAGTACTATCTCAAGCAGATACCCAAGACCGACGCCGAGCGGGCCACCTCCAACGACATCATCCAGGAGGGCCTTTTCAACATGGGCGTTATCCTCAAAGACAAGCTTGACGACTTCCCCTCGTCGCGTGCCGAGTTTGACCAACTGCTCACCCGCTACCCCGACAATATCTATCGCCTCGGCACATACTATAACCTCTATCTGCTCAACATGCGCGACAACAAGCCCGACGAGGCCGAGAAGTGGCGGCAGCTCATTGTCAGCGAGTTTCCCGACTCAAAGGAGGGGCAGGCGATGGCCAATCCCGCCTACCTGGAGCAGCTGCGCAAGATGGAGCGGGAGCAGACACAGCTCTATGAGCAAGCCTACGATGATTACCTGAACAACCGCAACGATCAGGTGCACCGGGCCTACGCCAAAATGAAGAGCGACTACCCGATGTCGCCCGAGATGCCACGATTCATGTTTCTTGACGCCCTGACCTATGTCACCGAGAACAATACCGACAAGTTTAACGCGACCCTGCGCGAGATGCTCGAGAAATATCCCGACACCGAGGTGTCGCCCATAGCCTCGGCCTATGTCAAAGGACTCACGGCCGGCCGAAAACTCAACAGCGGCACTGCCAACACCAGGGCCATGCTCTGGGATATACGCCTGACCAACGACTCGACCCTGCTCAACAGCGCCGCCGAGGGTGAGCTCAACTTTGAGAACAATCCCGACTCGCCCCAGATTCTGGTTTTGCTCTTCTCAACCGACTCCATCTCGCCCAACCAGTTGCTCTATGACGTGGCGCGACATAACTTCAACACGTTCACCGTTCGCGATTTCGACCTCGAGGTGATGAACTTTGGTCAGCTTGGTATGCTGATAGTCAAAGGTTTTGCCAACTTGCGCGAGCTTGAGCACTATCGGACACTCCTGGTGACCGACACCGGCTACAACCTGCCCGCGGGGGTGAGACCGGTCATGATCTCTGCGGCCAACTTTGACATCCTGTTGCGCGGGGGGCGCACCTTTGACGACTATTTCAAAGCCATGGGTGAAGATCTGATAGAGGATGTTCACGAGAAGACCCTACCCGCCGATGAATACCCCTCGGCCAAAGAGATGTATGAGCCTGAGGTCGAGCCCGAGCCGGTGCCCGAAACCGAGTCACAACCCGAGCCTGTGGTCGAGCCCGAGCCTGCTCCCGCTCCCGCTACTGAGCCTGCTCCCGCTCCCGCTACGGTACCCGCTCCGGCTCCGGCACCCGCCGTGAAGCCTGTGTCTGAGCCCGTTGCTCCCACGACTCCAGCCACACCCCCGGTAGCCACACCCCCCGCGGTGCCCGAGGGCTCGGAGGGTGACGACCCGCTATTTGATTTCTAAGACTTTAACAACACCACTGCCTATGGCGCTTTCAATACTTTGGGCTGACGACGAGATCGACCTCCTCAAGCCTCACGTGATGTTTCTGCGGTCAAAGGGGTATGACCCCGTGACGGTCAACAATGGACGCGATGCCATCGAGCTGGTCGAGTCGCGGCGCTTTGACCTGATAATTCTCGACGAGAACATGCCCGGCCTGACCGGGCTCGAGACTCTGCAGCAAATCAAGCAGATAGCTCCCCACATCCCCGTTATCATGATTACCAAAAACGAGGAGGAGAACATTATGGACCAGGCTGTAGGCTCAAAAATCGCCGACTATCTCATCAAGCCGGTCAACCCCAACCAGATCTTGCTGTCAATCAAGAAAAACCTGCACAGCGACGAGCTTATAACCCGCCGCGCCACCAACGACTTCAGCCAGGAGTTTGCCCGGCTGTCAATGTCGATAAACGATGCGCGCTCGTTTGACGACTGGGCCGAGATCTATCAGCGCCTCGTCTTCTGGGACCTGGAGCTGTCGTCGACCCAGACAAACATGGACCAGATGTTGGTGATGCAGGTCGACGAGGCCAACGCCGCCTTTTGCAAATGGGTAAAAAAGAACTATGAGGACTGGGTTGACGATAAAAAACAGGCCGCCGACCACCCGCTGATGAGCCACGAGGTCTTTAAGACCCACATCTTCCCTATGCTCGACAAGGGGGAGAAGGTGTTTTTCATTCTGATTGACAACTTCCGCCTCGACCAGTGGGAGACAATCAAGCCGATTCTGACAGAGCGGTTTGACATCGACGAGCACACCTACTGCTCGCTGCTGCCAACGGCCACCCAGTATGCCCGCAACGCGATTTTCTCGGGTCTCATGCCTCTGCAGATAGCCTCGATGTTCCCTCACCTGTGGGTCGATGAGGACGAGGAGGAGGGGAAAAACCTCAACGAGAGCGAGCTGATCGAGTCGCTCTTTGAGCGCTATCGCCGCAAGTGCAAATTCTCTTACAACAAAATCAACGACTCGGTGCACGGCGAGAAGCTGATACGCGAGTTTGCCAATCTCAGTGTCAACGACCTTAATGTAGTGGTGTTCAACTTTATAGACATGCTCTCACATGCCCGCACCGAGTCGCGCATGATACGCGAGCTCGCCTCGACCAACGCCGCCTACCGCTCGCTGACCGAGTCGTGGTTCCGCCACTCGTCGGCTATCGAGCTGTTCAAAAAGCTGGCCGACTCCAACTATAAGGTGGTCCTGACAACCGACCACGGCACCACACGCGTCGATGCCCCCGTCAAGGTTGTTGGCGACCGCAACACCAACACCAACCTGCGCTACAAGGTGGGTAAAAACCTCAACTACAACCCGCGTCAGGTATATGAAATCAAGCAACCACAACGCTTTGGTCTCCCTTCACCCAACATCTCGTCGACCTATATTTTTGCCACCAACCGCGACTTTTTCGCTTACCCCAACAACTATAATTACTACGTTCAATACTATGACGGGACTTTCCAGCACGGAGGCATCTCCATGGAAGAGATGATTATCCCGCTTATCACTTTAACACCAAAATCATGAGATATACCTTTGACATACCCTCACTCGAGGCAATCGACGAGGTGGCCCGCCGCTTTGTCGTGATAATGGATCAGTCAACAATTTTTGCATTCACCGGCGAGATGGGTGCTGGCAAGACAACCTTTATCAACGCCCTGTCGCGCGCCCTGGGGGTAGACCCGGCCGAGACCGCCTCGCCAACCTTTGCCATCATCAACGAGTATCGCTCAAACACTACAGCCGAGCTGATCTATCATTTTGATCTATACCGTGTTGAAAGCCACGATGAGGCCCTCGACATGGGCATTGACGACTATTTTGACTCGGGCGCATTGTGTCTGCTGGAGTGGCCCGAGCGAGTCGAGCCGCTGCTGCCCGACGACACGGCGGTGGTGAAAATCACTGTTAACGATGACCAAAGCCGATCGCTCACCGTCGATATCCCCGACTGATGAAAATCCTGAGAGTAGCCTTGACCGACTCGACCAACAGCGACCTGGCCCGTCGCGCCGACACCCTTGAAGCCCCCGCGCTGCTTATCGCCGGCGCCCAGAGCGCCGGGCGCGGTCAGCGCGGCAACTCGTGGGAGGCCGAGCCGGGCATGAACATCACCATGTCGCTGTTACTCAGGCCCGTTCATGTCGCCCCGGCCAACCAGTTCGCGCTGTCGCGGGCCGTGTCGCTCGCCATCGTCGAGACCCTGGACCCGCTGCTTGAGGGTACCCCCCACAGGGCCATGATCAAATGGCCCAATGACATCTATGTGGGCGACAGGAAAATTGCAGGTATATTGATTGAGAACACCATCTCGTCGACCGTTTTGGTGCAGTCTATTATCGGTTTAGGGCTGAATGTCAACCAGACCCGGTTTGTCTCTGACGCGCCAAACCCGGTGTCGCTCAAGCAATTGACTGGTCGAGACCTCGACGTCAACGCCCTTGCCGAGCGTCTTGCCGAGGCTATCGCCGGGCGTGTTGGGGCCATCACCGGGAGCGCCCACCAAAGTGAGGCCTATATGTCACGTCTGTGGCGCCGCCACGGGTTGTGGCGCTATCGTGACACAGCCACCGGGAGGCTCTTCAGGGCGTCAATAGTCAATATCGACCCCGACGGCAGGCTCCATCTGCAGCCCGAGGGGGAGCCCTCGCCACGAGCATACTATTTCAAGGAGGTCGAGGCTATTTTGTGATTTATTCCGCAATATTTCCAAAATTTACACATAGTTTGATAATTAATGTGTATTTTTGCATATTGTAATATTTTTATCCCGATTTCTCACATTATTTCACCGGGATACACCGTTACCAATCAGAAAATTTTTTTAACCATCAAAACAATTATTGTATGAACAAACTCTACGCAATCCTTGCCGCAGTGGCTCTCCAATCGGGGCTCACGCTGCAGGCTGAAACGGTGGAGAACTACGTGCAAGATTTTGAATCAACATGTTCCATTAACGACAAATCTTTCAATTTGCCGGGCAGCTGGGGACATATCGCCGAGGGATATGTAGGCGATAAGAACACGTATTATCCCACCTACACCTACAAGACCTCGGGCGGCGTCAATGGCTCCCGGTGCATTCAGGTCGCTGATCAGACAAGTGTCGGCAGTTATAACGACTCTTACGGTCAAAGCTACGACCTGATTGTCACCCCCGAGGTCTCAGGCACAATCACCATTGACTATAAGAAAACCAATTCCTACTCGAGCGGCTGTCTCATAGAGTTTTACACTCTTGTGCCCGACGGTGACGGCTACGCCCGCGGCGAGCTGATAGATGTTGAGATGCCCGAGCTGACCAACTCAAACTTTACCACAGTGTCGTTCAACCTCGACACTCCACAGCGCGTGGGCATCCGTGCCAGCTACGGTTACATCGACCATTTCACGGCATCAAAGGCCGAGGTGGAGAAGAAACGCGCCCTGAAGATCAACTCGGCTTCAAACATCTCGGTGGGTACATCAAGCCCTGTATGTGACGAGAATAACCGGTTTATCCTCAAGGCAAGGGTGAAAATTGAAAATTCAGGCGAGGCTGACATTCTGCCCGGCGACCCTGATGCCACTGTTACACTCTGCTGGGCATCAAATTATAGTGGTGCCAACGCGGTAGATCTTTCAACCACTCCCATCACCGAGCCAATCCCGGTAGGGCAGACCCTGGAGATGGAGGTCGAGGCTGAGGTTGACGCAAACGTCTATCCCGACCGGTCGACCTACGTTGTGCGCGAGAATGTGACAGGCTCGTATGAGTTGGTAGGCTATGTCACCCCCAATCTCTATAAACCCCAGTTCCAACTGTGGCGCGCCGACGATTCCCGAGTGCAAGACAGTGACATCTCTTCGGGCAAATTCTCATTTGACTTTGGCCGTGTAAGAGAGACAACAACAAAGACCTACAAAATAAGGAACGCCGGCGCCGGCCCTCTCACTTTGACATCGGTCGACGCTCCCGAGGGAATCACCGTGACCCCGTCAGACTTCACTATCGCCTACAATGAGGAGCATTTGATACAGATCGTGCTGAGCGCCGATAACTATGTGACAATCAACGGTAATATTGTGTTCAACATCGAGGGGATTGATCCCGTTTCGATTCCGGTAGTCGCCACGGTGCTTGACCCCGAGAAATATTATGTCGACTTTGAAAACCGCACTTTCCCGACCGACATGATTGTTATCGGCCCTAAAACGTCAAGCCGTTGGAGCGTGGAGTATTCACCGTCGTCCAACAAAGATAAACCCGCCAATGACTGTTGGCTGAAGCACAACACAAACAATGAGTCAAACCATGACCGTGTCATCACGCCGCTTCTCGAGTTTGCCCAGGGTGATCAGTTCTCCATGGACGTTTATATGATGGAAACCTCATCAAAGGTGTCGGTTTACTATTCCGATGACCGCAATGACTGGACTCTGGCCGACGAGTTGACCTCCGACGAGATGGTTCCCCCTACCGGGGGTTACAACTCAACGGTTGTCGCCACCCCCTATTCCGTCTCGATACCCGCCGGCAAGCACTATATCGCCATCGAGTGTAACAAGGTGTATATCGATGACATCTATGGCGGCAAGAAGGTGCAGGTGGGCAGCGACCTCTATCCCGTTAATGACAAGGTGCCCGACTTGGGTATGGTCAACTATGACTATGTGGCAAGCGTGAACATCACCAACCTTATGGATGAGGCTGTAACTGCTACAGTAACTTTGATTGTCGACGGCGAGGAGGTTGCAACCGACGAGGTTGATGTTGACGCTCTGGCCGCCAACAAGAATGTCACCCTGTCGTTCCTGGCCTACAAGCCTCTTGAGGCAGTTGACGCTTACTTTAAGGTTGAGGCAGAAGGGTGTCAGTACACATCGGCCGTCTGGCCTCTGACCATTCAGCCCGAGATGATGATCGGAACCTCGACCGTCATCTCCGAGACAACAACCCATAAGTCAAATGTGCCCTTTATGACTAACTGGTACCGCACCTACACCGAGACCGTCTATCCGGCCTCGACCCTCGATCTGAAGGAGGGGGATGTCATTACCTCAATCATTTACAAAGGCTATTGTACATCTACCGGCAAGACTCTGAAGATGAGTGTGTGGGTTGAAAACTGTGACGTCGACGCTCCTGTTGTCGCCAGCCCGACCGACGTGGCTTCTCTCACTCAGGTGGCCAATGAGACTGCAATCGCTCTCGAGACCAAGGGCTCGGCTTCAGAAAGTGTTGACCTTGTAGAAATCGATTTTGCAACGCCGTTCACCTATACCGGCGGTAGCCTGCGTATTGTTACCCGTACAATCCTTGATGCATGGAGTACAGGCACATCATTTGTGGTTAGTGAAGACGATGCTCTCAAGACCAACACGATTTATGTATATGATGACGCAAATAACTATGATGCTGACTTTCCCCGCAGTTGGGCTGCCTACAACTCACCTGTCGTTTCATTTGGCATCGAGGTTGAGCCGGTGAAGATTACAGGCAAGGTCCTCTCAAATGACGGCACAATCGTCGCTCCTCTTGCCGATGCGACCATCACGCTGACCGCTCTGCCCGAGACCCGTGCTGCCATCGAGGCCCGCACCGTGACCTACACCGCTACGACCGACAGCGACGGCAACTTCTCGATCGACGTGATGCAGCCGGCCAAGAACTATGCTCTCAAGGCTGCCGCCGACTATCACTCGGAGTATAACCACGACGAGATCATCGTCCCGTCGGAGGGTGCCAAAGAGGTGAACTTCACAATGACACGCATGGTGCCCAGCGGCATCGACAGCGTCGTGGCCGAGCCTGAGGCTGAGGCTGCCGAGGGTGTCTACAACATGCTTGGCGTTCGTGTCAGTGACGACCTCAAAGATCTTGCCCCCGGCATCTACATTGTCAACGGCAAGAAAGTTGTAATCAAATGATGTGTGTTAACAAACAATTATAAGGATGAAATTTAAATTAGTAACAGCCACTGCCTTGACGGCTCTGCTGATTGCCGCTACCGGTCAAGCCGCCGGTCGTGTGACCCATCAGCGCGCCCTCAAGGGCGGCAATGGTGGGATCATTGAAAACAATGACTACACACCGATCGATCGCCCCGACCGGGCGCCGGCCCCCCAAAAGATCGTCGCCATTTATGGTGTCCCGTTCACAATCTTTGAGAATAAGGATTATGACGAGGGTAAAGCATCGTTCAAACAATGTACCGTCATCAACGCCAACGGTGACTTTGACTCCCACAACAATGCCGAGACATGGTTTTTTGCAAACTATGGTGCCTCGTCAAACGGAGAGCCAAGCTATGCCGATGACAAGCAGAACGATGACTGGTTCATACTCCCGGGACTGCAGTTTGCCGACGGCACTGTCAACTATGAGCTCAAGGTTGACCACGGTTGCAATGTGCGCAACATGTACTCTGACTTTGAGTTCTATATCGGCACCGAGCCGACTGTCGAGGCGATGACCACCAAAATCGGTGAGTGCCTTAACTTCTCGGTCTCAAACACCTCCGATCCGGTCGAGGAGTGTTACACGTTTGCAATTCCCGACGGTAAGCCCGGCACGTATTATATCGCTATTCGCGACATCACCAAAGATGACGGCCGAGCGCTCTTCTCGTCGTGGTACCGTAACTTCCGCGTCACGGCCACCCAGGGGAGCGCGTCGATGGCAGCCCAGATCTCAAACGCCACCATCACGCCGGGAGCCAACGGCGCCCTGCAGGCAACCATGACCTTCAACATGCCGGCTACCGACATGACCGGCAAGGCGATACCAGCCTCGGCAACAGTCTCGGCCTATATCGAGCGGGGCGACTGGAACACCACCTTGACCGGAGCTCCCGGCTCAAGCCAGACGGTGGTCGTCCCGACCGTGCAGGGTGACAACGTGATCACCATACGCGCCGACCTCGACGGTATCGAGGGTGAACCTTTCACCTACACCGTCTATACCGGCGAGGTGATCGCCACCCGTGTCCAGGGCCTGAAAGGGCTTGTGAGCGAGGATAATCTCTCATATTCTCTGACCTGGAACGCCCCCTTAGGCGGTGTCAACGACGGCTATGTCGACCTGGACCGCATACGGTATGACATCTACCGCCGCCTGGGCAGCGAGGACGAGAAAAAGCTGTTGGCAACCGTCACCGATAATGCCTACACCTACACTGTGGCCCCGGGCACTCCGCTGGCCTCAACCACCATCTATGTGTTGCCGCGCACCGATGCTGGTGTCTCTACCGACGAGATCAATTACACCTACGACGAGAACGATGTCTACCGTACAGCCGTCATAGGACAGCCCTACGTGATACCGGCGGCCGAGACTTTCCCCGGCGGTCAGGTTACGCTCAACCCCCTGCGTCGTGAGGTGCCCGATGACTATCGTGGCCGTTGGGATATTATGCTCAACGACCTGCTCGAGGGTGGCAACGAGTGGTGCATCATGGGCTACTCGCCTTACGTCGGTTATGACGAGGATATCGAGACTATGGGCCGGCTTGGCCTTCCCAAGATTTCGACCGACGGCCTCAACAACGCCGCTTTCAACATCAAGGTCTACAAAAGCACCGACAACTGCAAGAAAATGCAGATTCTTGCCAAAGCCTACGGTATCGACACCGAGGTGATTGCCGATGTCGATGTCCAGTCGGCCGAGCCGGCCTGGGGGCAGTACACGTTCACTCTTCCCCCCAAGTTCCAGAACCTCAAGTGGGTGCAGCTTTATATCGATGTTGACTACACTGATCCCAACAGTTTCTACATCATCGACTCCTACAGCTTCTCCAACGCCGCCGGCAGCGACCTCTCTGTCACCGAGGTGACAGCACCCGTGGTGCTCTCGGTTGGCGAGGAGGGTGCCGTCACTGCCAAGGTCTACAACCAGGGCATCAATGCCCTTCAGCCCAAAGGACATTTCTCAGCTATGGTCAACGGCAGTGTCGTGGCCCAAAGCAGTGAGATGTCGGCGGCAACACTCGCTCCCAACACCGAGGCTACATTTGAGTGGACCTACATTCCCGCTGTCGAGGCTCAGGACAAGGATGTGACAGTTTGCTTTGAGCTGACCACCCCCGACGATGTCGAGGCCAACAATATCGCCAAGGCCAACATCTCGGTTGTCGAGGCCGAGGTGCCCGTGGTCAATGACCTTGTCGGTCACTATAGTCCCGAGGCAACCAACAATATCTACCTGTGCTGGAGCGAGCCCGACCTCACCAAACCGATGACCGAGAGCTTTGAAGACCTCGATCCGTTCTATTACGGTGACACCTACTCATCGTTTACCGGTGTCGACGGCGACGGCAAGTATGTGTTCAAATTCTCCGACAACGAGATGCTCAACGAAGAGCTTCCCAAGTCGTGGCTGGCAGTCGACTATGTCTACCTGGTCAACTCAGAGGGTCTCGAGGCCCACTCGGGTCGCCGCTATCTGCTTGCCATGTCGCCCTACGCCGACTCTCAGACTCCCGCTGTGGCGGCCAACGACTGGCTCATCTCATCGGAGATCAAACCCGGCAGCCGCGTGTCCTTCTGGGCCAACATCATCAGCGAGACCTATCCCGAGTCGTTCAGGGTGCTCTACTCGACAACGGGTACCGATGTCAAGTCGTTTGTCGAGCTCAAGTCAGAGATGCAGTCACGCAACGGGTGGAGACAGTACTCATATCTGCTGCCCAAGGATGCAAAATATTTTGCAATCAACTATGTCAGCAACGACAAGTTTGGATTGATGATTGACGATATCCGTCACCTGCCGCTCTTCTCAACCTATCATGTCGACGGCTACAATGTGTACCGTAACGGCCAGAAGGTGGCGACAGTGACCGAGTGTAAGTGGGCCGACGACAACCACCAGCCAACCGACCGTTACACAGTCGCCGCTGTGGTTGACGGCACCGAGATGCCTCTTTCAAACGTTGCTACCCTCTTAAGCTCGGGTATCGACAATATCGCCCTTGACAGCGCCGATGCCCAGTACTTCACCACGTCGGGTGTCAAGGTTGATGGCGGGCAGCTCACCCCCGGTGTCTACATCCGTCTCGTTGGTGGCACTGCAAGCAAGATTGTTGTCAAATAACACAATGGAAACAGCGTCACCGACGTGACAACCCAACGCGTCGGTGGCAACCCACCGCTCCCCGCCGCCGGTCGCCCGACCGCCGGCGGGGATATTTTTATCACAGCGACGACACGACAACGCCCGGCCAAACGCCATCATGCTCAAGAATCACTCGTTACCAAGGGCTATCGATTTAGGGGGGGAACAGACTAAAACGTCTGCCGAAAATCTAACCTTTATGCCCCATATTTCAGCAATAAGCTTATATCGTATTTCAGCTGAAAGTCGGAGTGCGGTCTAAGAACAGGACCCACAGCAAAAATTCCCCAGTCTCGACTCGTTCTCTCTCTCGATTTAGGGGATTGTATAGTTATTGCTCGTCTATTTCTTCCAATAACTTTTCCGTATCCTCAATTGTTGGCAGGGCTGATGCTACTTCATTAAACAGCTTTTCTGTTTCATATTGAGCTATCCCCATAGGCTGCGTTATACCACGTAGAGCAAACTCAGCTTCGGTATTACTCTTGCTTCGGCATAATAATAACCCTATTGTCGGCTTATCTTCCGGGGCTTTCACATACTCGTCAACCGCAGAAATATAGAAGTTTAGTTTGCTGACAAATTCGGGGATAAACTCTACGGCTTTTAATTCTACAACTACATAGCAATGTAGTTTAACGTGGTACATGAGGATGTCGATATAATAATCTTCTCCGTCAACAACCACATTGTATTGTCTACCAATATAAGAGAATCCACGACCCATTTCAAGAAGAAACTCTGTAACCTTTTCAGCGAGTTTGTTTTCTATGTCTCGCTCATGTTGCAGAGCCATTGTGCCCAAAAAACTGAATACATACGGGTCTTTAAACGCGTATTGTGCCAAATCAGATTGCACAGATGGCAATGTGAGCTTGAAATTGGTTATAGCCTTTCCAACAGATTCCATATAACCGGCGGCAAACTTACCGAGCATAACATCTGTACTCCATCCGTTTTTACTCGCTTCCAATATATAAAATGCCCGAACAGCCTCGTTTTCTACTTTTGGCAACAATGATATATGGTGATACCAACTAACGATTGTAAGAGGTATATCTACAGTTTCGCCATTGGTGCTTAATTCTGCAAGTGGCACTTGCGAAATTGGCAGTATTTTTTCTGAAACGGCTTATAGTCCTAAAAAAATAGTTACCTTTGAGGACTATTATTGCATATCAAAATGAAATTTAACAAGCGTAATCTTTGGCTCGGCACGCGCGATTATCTGGCGATAATCCTCGGCACGATGATTTATTCATTTGGTTTCTCGGCCTTTATCCTCCCCGAGAGGGTGGTGATTGGCGGTGTGACCGGTATCGGAACGTTGATTTATTTTGTGTCGGGTATCCCCGTGGCGGTGTCACAGTATGCTCTGAACCTGATTTTGCTGGCGTTTGCCTACCGCCTTGTCGGCAAGCAGTTTGTGCTCAGAACTCTCTTTGGCGCGTCGCTCATGTCGCTCTGGATCGGCATCATGCAGCCTATGTTCACGATGCCAATTGTCCATCAGCAGCCATTCATGAATGTGATAATAGGCGGCATCTTGTGTGGCACCGGCTTGGGGCTGGTGTTTATCCACAACGGCTCGACCGGCGGCACTGATATCGTGGCGGCCATGGTGTCTAAAAAGACCAATGTCTCGATTGGGCGGACGATGATTTATGTCGACTTTGGCATCATCTCGTCATCCTATCTCATAACCCACAATATCGACACGGTTGTGTTTGGCCTTGTGGTGCTCTTCCTTGCCTCGTTTACGGCCGACTACCTGATAAACACCAACCGGCAGGCGATACAGTTCATCATCTTCTCGCCCCACTGGGAGGAGATCGCCACCGCCATCAACAAAGATGCCCATCGCGGCTGCACGGTCCTGACGGGCATGGGATGGTACACAAAACATGAGGTGAAGATGCTCCTGGTGGTGTGCCGCAAGATCGAGAGCGTCACCGTCTATCGTATTATTAAGACAATCGACCCCCATGCCTTTATCACTCAGGGCAATGTCAATGGTGTCTATGGGCAGGGCTTTGACGAGCTTAAGCTGAAGATGCATCAGGGTAAACACAAAGACAACCACAAAGACACCCGCGCCTGTTGAACCATAAATGAAAAACCGTCTCCAATGTTTATGAAAATGAGATTCTGGATATTGCTTGCCGCTGTGACGGGTGGCTTTCAGCTGGCCGTCGCTGACGATTTACAGGAAATTATTAACGGGTTGAGAGCCATAGATGCCTATCAGGCCAATGCCCGGCTTGTCGTGATGATGCCCCAGCAACCCAACGATGTTGTCTACGACCTGACGCTGAGTTCACTCAGGGCCGACAATGACAAGTGGGCGCCGTGTGACTACCTGATTGACTGGACCCTCAACGCCCCCTCGGGCAAGCAGAATGGCTTCGGAGCTTATTTTGACGGTCATCATTACCGCTATCGCGGCACCCGGCTTCAGGAGTATCATGTCGACTGGGACTCGGTGCCCTTCATGCCCCGCGGCAAGGTGAGCGAAGGGGTGCAGAGTATGGCTCAGTTTGCCAACACGCTCCCCTCGTTCATTGCCAACGACCTGGAGCAGCTGGCCCTCACCCCCGGCATCACCGTCAAGGCCCGGCTCGACACCGTCGTCTCGGGGCGTAAGACGGCACTTGTCACCACAACCCGTCAGGTTGACGGGATGACGGTACAGCGCGGCTATTATGCCTTTGACCCGACAACGTTCCATCCGTTGAAGACCGAGACCGAGAACAATATCGGGGCGCTGAGCGAGCAGACGGTGCTGGTTGAATACAGCGACACGCCTGCCGATGCCGTGATGCCGGCGGCGATGAGCGAGGAGTGGCTCATCGAGCGCTATCCCGAGCCTTTTGAGCGTTTTCGCGAGAATAATTTCAGGGTGGAAAATCTGCCCGGCACCCGCCTGCCGCAATTCTCCCTTGAGAGCATCGACGGCACGCGGTTCAATCACGCCGGCGACGACACTTTCGGCCGTCCGGTGATACTGACCTTCATTGACCCCTCGACGGGATATACCCCCGAGCTGATCGCCTCCCTGCGCCAGGCGGCGTCGGAGCTTCCGGTAGAGGCCGACGTGATGATGGCTTTCATGTCAAACAACATCGAGCAGATAAAAGAGATTACCGGGGAGCCGCTGCCCGGCGAGAAGATTTTCACCTCGGCCCGCTCGTTGTCACGCCATTTGGGCATCACCGATTGCCCGGTGATATTGCTCGTTGGGAGCGACGCCCGGGTGGCCGATGTGATACTTGGATTCAACAAAGAGCTCGCTACAGTTGTTATACAGAAAATGGCTCTTGTGAAGTAGCCTGCCGGTAACCCCGGGATGTATGACAAATTCAAAAAAATCAGATAATGGAAACAGTTTATTTTCAAGGACAACCTTGCCACACGTTTGGCAGTCTCCCCGAGGTGGGAACAGTAGCGCCATGCTATCATTTAACCGGCATCGACCTGCGCGAGGTGCAATGTGAGGAATATAAAGGGCGCCGCGTCGTGCTGAATATTTTCCCGAGTCTCGACACCGAGGTGTGTGCCCGGTCGGTAAGAAAATTTAACGAGGAGGCCGCCGGTCTCGACAACACGACGGTGGTTTGTGTGTCAATGGATCTTCCCTTTGCCATGAGCCGTTTCTGCACCCTCGAGGGGATTAAGAATGTCGTGCCCGCGTCGGCGTTCCGCTCGCCGCTGTTTTCACAAAAATTTGGTGTTCAGTTGGTCGACGGGCCACTCGCCGGGCTGCTCTCGCGCGCCGTCATTGTGCTCGACACCGACCGCAAGGTGATCTATCGCGAGCTCGTCAGCGAAATCACCTCCGAGCCCGACTATGCCGCGGCCATTTCAGTGCTCAAAGACTGATTTACATAACTAATACTTTTCAGGGCTGGCTCCTTCACCAAAGGCGTCAGCCCTTATAGCGTTTTATATTATGATCGGTTTGCAGCACGATAGGCAGCACGATAGTTACCGTCATTTCTTTTCATCCGGCCGTTTTTTTAGTAATTTTGTCAGGAAAACAGAGAGCAGACATGAGCGAAGTTATTTTTATCTCGGGCATTGACACTGATGCCGGCAAGTCATACGCCACGGGAGTGTTGGCGCGACGTCTTATGAATGAGGGTCAACGCGTTATCACTCAAAAGTTTATACAGACCGGCAACGAAGGTTTTTCGGAGGATATAGAGTTGCACCGGCGACTCATGGGCACGGGACTGCTTGCCGAGGACGCCCTGGGCTTGACCGCGCCGGTCATTTTCCCTTTCCCGGCCTCGGCACAGCTGGCGGCGCGTCTGGCCGGCAGGCCGATTGACCTGACGGTGATCGACCGCGCCACTGCCGAGCTGGCCCGCCGATATGACACGGTGTTGGTTGAGGGCGCGGGTGGACTGATGGTGCCCATCACCGACACGATCACCACCATCGACTATGTGGCGTCGCGCTCGCTGCCGCTCATGCTTGTCACAAATGGCCGCTTGGGGTCGATAAACCATACGCTGCTCTCGCTTGAGGCTATCAAAAAACGTGACATCGAGCTCAACACGCTGATCTACAATGAGCATTTTGACAGCGATGCAACAATCGCGGCCGACACCCGCGCGTTTCTGTCGCGCTACATCGGCCGAAATTTTCCGGGGACGGCGATTTATTTCATTCCGTCGGTTTGACGCGGGCGTAATTGCCAGAAAGCCACGGCTGCCGCTGCCGCCACGTTGAGCGAGTCGACCTGGTGGTGCATCGGTATACGGGCCACGATGTCGGTGCTGTCAATCACCTCACGGGCAAGACCGTCGCCCTCGGTGCCGACAACGATGGCCAGTGGTCGCCCGAGCGGTATCGACGGGTCGTCGATAGAGACCGAGCGGTCGGTCAAAGCCATTGAGATTGTGGTGAACCCGTGTTTGGAAAGCGATGCCGGCGGCTCGTCGAGCCAAGTCCAGGGTACGAGAAACACCGAGCCCATCGACACGCGTATCGAGCGCCGGTTCAGTGGGTCACATGCCGTCGGTGTCAGCAAGACGGCGTCGACTTCGAGCGCGGCGGCCGATCGAAAGATAGCCCCGATGTTTGTGGTGTCGGTCACGCCGTCGATCACCACCACGCGCCTGGCGCCGTCGATGACCTGCCCGACCGTGGGTGCCTCAGGGCGGCGCATGGCACAGAGCACCCCGCGCGTGAGGGTGTAGCCGGTCAGCCCGGCCAGGGTTTCGCGCGAGCCTGTGTAGACAGGTATGTCAGGGCCGAGGCGCGACAGTATCGGTGCCGCGTCCCCCTCCAGGTGCCGACGCTCGGCAAGCAGTGACAGCGGCTCAAAGCCGGCGTCGAGAGCCGTGGTTATCACCTTGGGACTCTCGACAATGATGGTGGCACGCCCGGGGTCAAGGCGGCTGCGCAGCTGGCTCTCGGTCAGCCGGCAGTAGACCTCAACCCCTGGTGTGTCAAGCGATTGTATTTCTATAAAGCGGTGTGTCAAAGCACTTTGTGATAAAGCTCGGCAATTTCTTCAATGGTCACGTCGCGGGGATTGCCGGGGGTGCAAACGTCGGCAAAAGCCTGCTCGGTCAGGGCGGCGATGTCGGCCTCTTTGATGCCCAGGTCGCTCAGGTGCTGGGGGATACCCACAGTGATGGCGAGTTGCTTGACGGCATCGACGGCGGCTTGGGCGGCCTGCTCGACGGTCATCCCCTCGGTGTCGACACCCATGGCGCGGGCAATGTTGCCATATTTGTCGAGCGACGAGGCCATGTTAAACTCCATGACGGTGGGGAGCAGCAGGGCGTTTGCCACGCCGTGGGGCACGTCGTGGAGCGACCCCATGGGGTGTGCCATGCCGTGCACGAGACCGAGGCCGACGTTTGAGAAGGCCATGCCGGCGATATATTGGGCTACAGCCATGCCGTTGCGGGCCTCGGCGTTGCGCGGCTCGGCCACGGCGACCGGCAGGTGGCGGGCAATCATGCGTATGGCTTCGAGCTCAAACATGTCGCTCATCTCCCAGGCTCCCTTGGTGATGTAACCCTCGATGGCGTGGGTCAGGGCATCCATGCCGGTGGCGGCGGTGAGCGATGCCGGCAGCGAGTACATCAGCTCGGCGTCGATGATGGCCACGGCGGGGATGTCGTTGGGGTCGACACAAACCATCTTTTTCTGCTTTGTCTCGTCGATAATCACATAGTTGATGGTTGTCTCGGCGGCGGTGCCGGCAGTTGTCGGCAACGCGATGATGGGCACTGACTTGTGTCGGGTGGGAGCCACACCCTCGAGCGAAACGACGTCGGCAAACTCGGGATTGTTGGCCACGATGCCCACGGCTTTTGCCGTGTCGATGGCCGAGCCTCCGCCAACGGCCACGAGCACATCGGCCCCCGAGGCGCTGAATGCCTCAAGACCGGCGTTGACATTTGACACGGTCGGATTGGGCTTGACATCGCTGAATATCTCGTAGGGGATGCCGGCCTCGTCAAGAACGGCTGTCACCATGGCGGCGACACCATGCTGAAGCAGACCCTTGTCGGTCACCATCAGCACTTTGGTTTTTCCCATACGCTCGATTGCTCCGGGCAACTCCTTGCGCGCGCCGGGGCCAAAGAAAGACACCTCATTGAGGATAAAACGATGAATCATCTCTGTTTTTTTTGATTTAAGGTTAAAGAATCGGGGTATTACACGGCAAAATTAACAATTCATCTTCTAAAAGCCAAAATCATCATGTCCCAATGTCGCCCCCGATGTCAAAAGTCTCAATCAAATTTTGTAACTTTGCAGCATGGGACGATTGTTGGCAATAGACTATGGACGACGACGCTGTGGTATCGCGGTCACCGACCCGCTGCAGATTGTGGCGACGGGACTGGCCACGGTGCCGACCGGCGGTCTCGAGGCCTTTATCAAAGACTACCTTGGCCGCGAGAGGGTCGACGAGATTATCGTCGGCGAGCCGATGACGCTGCGTGGCGAGCCGTCGGAGTCGATGCGCTACATCACTCCGGGCATCAACCGGTTGCGCAAAGTGTTGGGCGACAGTGTGAAAATCACCTTTTTTGACGAGCGGTTCACCTCGACCATGGCCCATCGCGCCATGATTGACTCGGGCATGAAGAAGAGCGACCGCCGCGACAAGGCGACTGTCGACCTGATGGCTGCCACAATTATTCTCAATGGCTATCTTGAAAGCCGCCACTATCTGTCAAAGAAACAATAACAACCCAAACAAGAATATGAAACTACCAGTCTACCTGTATGGCCACCCGGTGCTACGTAAGGAGTCGGTCGACATCGCGCCCGACTATCCCGAGCTGAAAAAGCTTGTGGCCGACATGTTTGAAACAATGTATGCCTCGGAGGGGGTTGGCCTGGCCGCGCCCCAGATTGGCCGCAACGACCGCATCGTGGTGATCGACGCCGACCCGTTGAAAGACAGTTTCCCCGAGCTTGAAGGGCGCCGGCTGACGCTCATCAACCCCCGGGTGGAGGTGCTCGACGGCGACCCGATAGCGCGCGGCGAGGGGTGCCTGAGCCTGCCGGGACTGAGCGAGGATGTCAAGAGAGTCGAGCACATACGCCTGACGTGGGTTGACGAGAATTTCCAACCCCACCGGGAGGAGATGTCGGGATTTTTGGCACGCATCGTGCAACACGAGTGTGACCACCTCGAGGGTAAAGTCTACATAGACCACATCTCGCCCATACGCAGGCAGCTTATCAAGCGCAAGCTCAACAACATCGTCGAGGGGCGCGTCCGAACCGACTATCCCGTCAAGACAACCCCGCGCCGGCGATAACCGCTCGTGTGTGTTTCCCATTGTTTGACAGTAATAAAACAGTATATCGATATGAAAAAGGTGATTTTTGCAATGGCGGCGCTGGCTGTCGCCATGAGCGCGGCGGCCGACGACAAGGTCGTCATCCCCGACAGCACCGGGTTTGTGTTTACCGACATCAAGGTTGTCCCGACCACCCCGGTCAAAGATCAGGACCGCTCGGGGACATGCTGGTGTTTTGCGGGCACGTCGCTGCTTGAAGACGAGATATTGCGCAAGACCGGCAAGGAGATAGACCTGAGCGAGATGTTCACCGTGCGCCACTGCTACAGCGACAAGGCCGACCGGTATGTGCGCATGTATGGGGCGACCAACTTTGGCCCCGGCGGGAGCCTTCTCGATGTCCCCTACGTTTTCAAGACCTACGGCATCGTGCCCGAGAGCGCCTATCCCGGCAATAACTACGGCGAGAAAGGCCACTCACACTTTGAGCTCGACCGACTTCTGTCGGGCTATGTCAACACTATAGTCTCCAAGCCACAGAAACGTATCTCGACGGCGTGGAAAAAGGGGTATGAGGGAATCCTCGACGCCTACCTGGGCGAGCTCCCCGAGACTTTTGTCTATGAGGGCAAGACCTACACCCCGCGCTCGTTTGCCGACGCTTTAGGGCTCAATATGGATGATTATATTGCCTTTACCAGCTTTAACCACCACCCGTTCTACGAGCCGTTTGTACTCGAGGTTGCCGACAACTGGCTGTGGGCACCCTATCAGAATGTGCCCCTCGACGAGCTCAAGGCGATTGTCGACAACGCTCTCGAGAAGGGCTACACCGTTGAGTGGGCGGCCGACGTCAGCGAGGGGGGGTTCAAGTGGCGCCAGGGCTATGCCGTCATCCCGGTTGAGACCGACGAGAGCAGCCTGGATGGCACCGAGCTGGCCCGGTGGGTGCAGCTGAGCGACAAAGACCGCGAGGATGCCCGATTTGACATCCACGGCCCGGTGAATGAGATTGAGGTCACCCAAGAGTCGCGTCAGGAGATGTTTGACCGCCAGGAGACGACCGACGACCACGGCATGGTGATTGTCGGCATCGCCACCGACCAGCAGGGCAACCGTTACTACAAGGTGAAAAACTCGTGGAACACCAATCAGCTGTATAACGGATTTTTCTATGTGTCGGAGCCTTACTTCCTTGCAAAGACCCTCAGTATCTTGGTCAACAAGGAGGGCGTGCCGTCAAAGATAGCTAAGAAACTGAAATGAGGAAACCGTTGTTTTTCACCCTGATGGCCGCCGGCGTGATGATGGCGGGGTTTACCGGGTGCAACCACTCGTCGGCCGAATATGCCTCCGACGTAGACACCGTGGCTGTCGACACCGTGGCGAGCGACGGTGTGCCCGACCTTGACGCCCAGGAGGCGCTGACCGACACTGTCAAGCCCGAGATGGGCATCCCCTCTCGCCGTTTTAACGACGTGGCCAAGGCGCGAGCCTTTATCAACGACTCGCCCGACAGGGCGGCCTACGCTGCCGGCATCATCCCCAACATGATTGACGACTGCTTTGAGTATGCCGACCGTCTGCTAAACAACACTCACAAATATTTCATTGTGGTCGACAAGGCCTCGATGAATGTGATTCTGTATGACAAGTTTGGCCGCGAGGTGAAAGCCTACCGCATGGCCTGTGGCAAGAACTACGGTCACAAGCAGAAAAAAGCCGACTCGCGCACCCCCGAGGGTTTCTTCTATGCCCACGGCATCTATGACTCGACCGACTGGCTGTTTACCAACGACTGGGGGGTTACCTCACAGACCCGCGGCCAGTTTGGCCCCCGTTTCATACGCATCTTCCCCCAGATAGGCATCCACGGCACCGGCTCGCCCCACTCGCTGGGCAACCGTGTGAGCCACGGCTGTATACGCATCGCCAACAAGAACATCCTCGAGCTTGTGAGCTATGTCGATGCCGGCACCCCGGTGATTGTCAACCCGTCGGTTCGCGACATGAAGGTGAATAGATCGGAAGGTCACCCCATCCCGTTTATACGCACCGGCCACTCGGGCCCTGTGCCCAACGATGCCGCCATCGACGCGGCCTACGTCCCTGAAGAGAAAGTGGAAACGCCCGACACCGCCGCCGCTCAGGCAGCTGACACTGTGGCTGAAGCCGTCGTTGTCGAGGAGGTGATCGAGACGGTGGCTCAGCCCGACACTGTCAGGTGAGCCGTCTTCCACACCTCATCCAATAGAGAAAACCACCAATGGGCGACAGGACAAAATTAATGCTAAAAGTCATCATCCCGGTGCTGTTGGGCCTCGGGGTGGTGATTTGGCTGTTTTACGACGAGTTCAACATCAGCGTGTGGCGCTCGTTCACGTTCAACGGCCATGTCATCGTCGCCATCCTGGCGGCATTGGTGTGTGTCGTCGGGCGCGATGGAGGCATGGCGTGGCGTTTCAGAGTCATCACCGACCGGCGGCTGTCATGGACACAGGCGGCCAGGGTCACCCTGTTGTGTGAGTTCACCTCGGCCGTCACCCCCACGGCGGTCGGAGGGAGCGCTTTGGGTATGGTCTTCCTAAACCGCGAGGGGGTGGGGTTGGGACGCTCAACCACGCTGATGATGACCACCATCTTTCTCGACGAGCTTTTCATCGTCGTTGTCCTGCCATTCATCTTCCTGCTGGCTCCCTACAAGCAATTGTTTGGTTTTGACCCGTTTGAGTTGGGGTTGAGGGCGGCTTTCTGGATTATATACGGTGGCATCGCGGCATGGACCATGCTGCTCTTTGTCGGCATTTTTGTCAAGCCACAGGCCGTTGGCCATTGGCTCGAGTGTCTGTTCAGGTTCAGGTTGCTCAGGCGCTGGCATGACGATGTCGTCACCATGAGTCGCGACATGAAGGCAACCGGCGAGGCCCTGCGCCACTGCAGCACCCTTTGGTGGGCACGTGCTTTCGGGGCCACCGCGCTGTCGTGGGGCTCACGCTTCCTGGTGGTCAACGCCCTCATCTGGGGCTTTGCACCTTACGCCAACCAGTTGATTGTGTTCGGCCGGCAATTTGTGGTGTGGGTAATCCTCATGGTCAGCCCGACCCCCGGCGGCAGCGGCTTGAGCGAGTGGCTCTTCACCGAGTATTACGGCGACCTGATCGCCAATCAGTCGATAACCCTTGTGATTGCACTTTTCTGGCGCATCATCAGCTATTATATTTATCTTATCCTCGGCATCTTCGTCATCCCCTCGTGGCTCGGGCGCAGACGCCCTAAACAGAGTTAACACCATGAAAAAGTTGCTTTTATTGCTCTGTGCTGTAATCGTGTCGGCGAGCGCCGGGGCCTCGCCCGTCAAGATCTACCGGCTCAATCTCGACGACGAGATAGGGTCGACCACCTGGCGCTACACCCGTCAGGCCCTCAACGAGGCCACCGCCGGCAATGCCGACATTATCCTGGTGCACCTCAACACCTACGGCGGCTCGGTTGTCCATGCCGACTCGATACGCACCGCCCTGCTCAACTATCCCCGGCCGGTGGTGGCCTGGGTTGACAACAACGCCGCCTCGGCCGGCGCCTTGATCGCCTTGGCGTGTGATACCGTCTATATGCGTCCCGGCGCGTCGATGGGGGCGGCGACGGTGGTCAACGGCACCGACGGAGCCGCCATGCCCGACAAATATCAGTCCTACATGCGCGCCATGATGCGCGCCACCGCCGAGCATCATGGCCGCGACGCCAAGGGCCGATGGAGGCGCGATCCTCTCATCGCCGAGGCGATGGTCGATAGCCGCGTGGTGGTGCCGGGGCTGATTGACTCAACCCGGGTGCTCACCTTCACCCCCGACGAGGCTGTGGCCTGGGGGTATGCCGAGGGTAAGGCCGAGAATGTTGACGAGGTGATACAGGCCATTGGGGTGAAGGAGTACAAGATCGAGCAGTATCGTCCCACATGGCTCGACAACCTGATAGGATTTTTCACATCACCCGGGGTCCAGGCGATTCTGATTATGATTATCGTGGGCGGCATCTATATGGAGCTGCACACCCCCGGGCTTGGGTTTGCGGCGGCCGCCTCAATCATAGCCGCCATCCTTTACTTCCTGCCGCTGCTGCTTGGGGGGATTGTGGCCCCCTGGTTGGTGCTGGTGTTTGTCGCCGGTGTAATCCTGCTCGTGCTCGAGGTGTTGGTCATACCCGGCTTTGGCGTGTGTGGCATCGCCGGCATCGTGGCCTGTGGGGGCGCGTTGCTGCTGGCGATGGTCGACTCCATCGAGTTCAAGAATGAGGGGATAGAGGTTGAGGGAGCCATGACAGCTCTGGGCCAGGCGATGCTCTTCTTTACAGGCTCGCTGCTTGTCACCGCCGCCCTGTTGCTCTATCTCAGCTCGTCGCGAGGCCCGCGTTGGTTCAGGCGCCGCTCAACACTCGACAAGTCACAGAAAATCGACCAGGGATATATAGGCGTCGACATGTCGCCGGCACGATTTGTGGGCAACCATGCCATCTGTCTGACCGACTTGCGCCCCGTCGGCAAAATTGAAATCGACGGCGAGGCCTACGATGCAGTGGCGGCCGAGGGCGATTTTATCAGCGCCGGCACGAGGGTCAGGATTGTGAGCTACACGGCGGCTCAGCTCTATGTTCGTAAAACCAAACAGGAAATAAGATGAAATATATCGGAATCATCCCGGCGCGATATGCGTCGAGCCGCTTTCCCGGCAAGCCGCTGGTCGATATAGGCGGCATGACAATGATAGAGAGAGTCTACCGTCGGGCCTCGACAGCCCTGGAGCGCGTGGTGGTAGCCACCGACGACAGCCGCATCTATGACGCGGTCAAGGCCTTTGGCGGCGAGGTGGTGATGACCTCGGGGAACCATCAGAGCGGCACCGACCGCTGCCGGGAGGCATATCTCAATTGTGGCAGCGACGCCGATGTTGTGGTCAACATTCAGGGCGACGAGCCCTTTATCGCCACCTCACAGATTGAGGCCGTCAAAGAGTGCTTTGAGCGCGACGGCTCGACAGAGATAGCCACCTTGGTCCGTCTTTTTGACCCGGCGGCGGGATGGGACGCGCTGTTCAATCCCAACACCCCCAAGGTGGTGCTCGACAACGATGGCAACGCGCTCTATTTCAGTCGCTCAATCATACCATACGTCCGCTCGGTGCCCTGGCAGGAGTGGATCTCGACCGCCACGTTCTACACCCATGTGGGGCTCTATGCCTATCGGGCCGGCGTGCTTGAGCGCATCACCGCCATGCCCCGCTCGTCGCTCGAGATTGCCGAGTCTCTCGAGCAACTCAGATGGCTTCAGAACGGCATCAGGATCGCGACCGCCCTCACCACCGAGCCAACCGTTGGCATCGACACGCCCGCCGACCTTGACCGAGCCCTGAAAATGCTGGAGAATTGTTGAACCTTTTTTTGGCAGGGGTTGTTATAATATCACTGAAACGGAAATTAAATTCATAACCAAAATTCAAGAATATATTATGGCAACTACAGCTAAAGATGTAAAAGGAACACAGACCGAGAAAAACTTGGTCATCTCTTATTTTGCCGAGTCAACCGCCTACACTCGCTATAATTTCTATGCCCAGCAGGCCGACAAGGAGGACTATTATCCCATCGGTCAAATTTTCCGTGAGACAGCCGACAACGAGATGCGCCACGGAAAAATCTTCTTCAAATATCTCGAGGGTGGTAAATGCAGCGTTGACCTCACGGCCGATGCCGGTGTGATTGGCGACACAGCCACCAACCTTGCCATCGCCATCAGTGAGGAGCAGAATGAGGGCACCGACTTCTATCTTGCTGCCGCCAAGACCGCCGATGAGGAGGGTTTTGCCGACATCGCCGACCACTTCCGCGCCATCGCCACAATCGAGACGCGACACCGCGAGCGTTTCCAGTGGTATCTCGACCAGGTAAAGGCCGGTACAGTCTGGAAGCGTGACAAACCCATCAAGTGGCAATGCCTCGTGTGTGGTTACGTTTATGAAGGCACCGAGCCTCCTGTAAAATGTCCCGCCTGCGATCACCCCTATCAGCACTACATGGCGCTTGACTATGACGAAATCTGATCAAAACATCTTTCTTAAACAATATAGATTTTAAAAGTCTTCCGGTCGTTGGTGGCCGGAAGACTTTTTTGAATGATAGATGTGTAATTTTGTCACGCGAGAAAAATATGTTATATTTGCGGTCGCAAACCGCCTCGCGCCGGCCCGGGAAAGTGGTTGTGTGAGTCGGGAAAGCAGAGGCATCACCCGGAGTAATAACCATGCTTTTTAATTCCCTGCAATTTTTAGTATTCTTTCCTGCGGTAGTAATTTTATACTGGTTGCTGCCTTCTACCGGAAAATGGCGCAACGTCATGCTCCTGATTGCGAGTTATTATTTTTACATGAATTGGGAGCCGGTATATGCCATATTGATTTTTATCTCAACATTTACAACCTGGGGAGGGGCCATTCTGCTTGAAAACAAACAGGGGCGGCAACGTAAGGTCATATTGTCGCTGACCCTTTTGGTCAACCTGGCGATACTTCTGGCTTACAAGTATCTGGCCTTTATCGCCGATCAGGTCCGATATCTGTTTGACTTCTTAGGCCTGGGTATGTCAGTGCCCGAGTTTAATCTGCTTCTTCCTGTCGGCATCTCATTCTACACTTTCCAGGCAATCGGCTATCTTATTGACGTGCAGCGCCGTTCGCTCAAGGCCGAGAGAAACCTGGTTACCTATGCGCTTTTTGTGGCATTTTTCCCGCAACTTGTTGCCGGCCCCATCGAGAGAGCGAAAAATCTTCTGATACAGTTTCACAGCAGGCACCGGTTTTGTGAAATGGACATAGTCAAGGGGCTTGAGCTGATGATATTCGGCTATTTCATGAAACTGTGTATCGCCGAGAATGTTGCCCCTTACGTTGACGCCGTGTTCAATAATATACACCAGCATAACGGCAACTCGATTTTGCTCGCGACATTTTTCTTTACCTTCCAGATATTATGTGATTTTGGCGGGTATTCATTGATAGCCATCGGGGCGGCCCGTTGTATGGGATTCTCCCTCATGCAGAATTTCCGGCAGCCTTATCTCGCCACATCGGTCAAGGACTTCTGGCGCCGGTGGCACATCTCCCTCTCGTCATGGTTTACAGATTATGTCTACATCCCCCTGGGGGGAAACAGAGTGAACTCTGGCAGACATCTGGCAAATCTGTTCATCACTTTTTTGGTTAGCGGTATCTGGCACGGAGCGAATTACACTTTTATAGCCTGGGGCGCCTATCATGGATCGCTCCAATGTGTTCACGCCTCCAATAAAAAATGGCTTAAGGCATCCCTTCCAAAGAACAGGTTCTTTAAAGCCATGAATATTCTGGCAACCTTCATCCTGATATCCTTAGGCTGGATTTTTTTCAGGGCAAACTCTATCTCCGATGCCATTGTCGCGTTCCGTAAGATTTTGTTTGAGAGAGGTATGCTATACAACGGGGAGGGGAAACCCGCTATATTGATGGGTCTGATGTTGATTTTTCTGCTCATCATTTTTGAGTGTGTTCATGAATGGAGAGATAACCGGAGCGCCGATACAGGCAATTGCAACAGTTACAGCCATCACTCGATGTGGGCGAGTATTGCTGTCTCGGCGTTTCTCTTGACAGTTATTCTAATGACTGCACAATTCTCAGGCGGTCAATTCATTTACTTTCAATTCTGATTTACATGAGAAAATTGATAATTTGGATTGCTGCTATATGTGTGGTTGTTGTTGCGGCCGATCTTTTGTTTGGTCTCGGGGCCAGATACTATATAAAGAACCACACCCTCGGCGGTGACTACCTCACGACAGACTATCTGATAAAAAATTCCGACTCGATTGACGATCTCGTGGTTCTCGGGTCGTCGGTGGCGCTCAATTCCATAAACACCCGTCTGTTGAGCGATAGCCTCAATATCTCGGCCTATAATGGCGGCGCAAACGGGCAGACATTCCCGTTTTACCTCAGTCTGCTGGAGATAATCTCCCAAAAGCCTCAGTTAAAAACGGTGATATTGGGAATGAAAGAGGAGAGCCTCTGTGACAGTGGTCTCGGACAGCGCTACAATTTTCTTATGCCATATTACAAAACCGGTCATGAGGGTATCGATAAACGGATTGAAGGCGATTCAAAGCTAAACGCCCTGTTTCTTAAGTCATCGCTTTACCGGTACAACACGATATGGTTCCGTATTCTCCTTTATAATTTCTTTGAACCGGGAATCAAGGGCGACTGTGGATTTGTAGCAAAAGACATCCCGTCTTATTTCCCCAAAAAAGAGGTGATAGAGACCTCGGCATTAACGGTGACCGACGAGCGAGTTGCTGAATTTGAGCAGTTTGTGAAGATTTGCAAAGACCGTGGCATAAAACTGATTGTCTCGGTCCCGCCGCGTTATGAGCAGTGGAACAGCCCAAACAGTGGGGAGCTCTTTCTGAGGAAGAGAGCCGGGCAGGGTGATTTTGTTTTATGGTTTGATGCCTACGACACCCCTGTTTCACAGGATTCCACCTATTTTTATGACAATTCTCACTTGAATTACAAAGGGGCCGACTTATATACCGGTATGATAATTGAAAGGTTAAAAAATCATGAAAGTGAATTATAGATACTTTAAAATCATTTTGGTAATGCTTGTTGCTGCGCTCTGTGGGTGTAACAGCCGGCTTGACGACGAGACAACCCTGTCGTTTATCGGAGATTCCAATATCGCCAGATGGGATTTGCAGAACTCGTTCAGTTCCTGGATTACTTATAATTTAGGGGTTTCTGCTTCAGGAATAGATTATATAGAGGAGATGGCCGGCAAACTGGCCGGGCGTAACGCCGTGGTTTTGTTCGGAACCAACGATAATTATCTTTTGATTGATCCCGACAGCCGCCGGGACTATGAGGCGCGTTATATCGATGCGATTCTTAATCTCGGGGCCGACAAGGTGTATCTTTATGAGGTGCTCCCCCGTAATTTTACCGGTGAGGGCCCGCTGATCAACCAATGTATCATGGAGTTTAATAAAGATATTTGCGACATGGTCTCGGTCTATCCCCAAATCGTGTATCTGAAGGTGTTTGATGATTTTATTGAAAAAGACGGAGACCTGAGATGGGAATATTATAATGACGGGCTGCACCTGAGTCCGCAAGGATATGAAATTCTTGCATCGGCGCTGTTTAAAAACATTTAAATTCTTACATATAAGATCTATATGAAAAAAGTTTTGGTATTGTTGGTTGCCATAATGTGTTGTCTGACCACAAAAGCACAGATCTCGGCCGGTGTCAGAGACAGCAGATATGTTTATGGTTCTTATACCCTCTCAAATGGACTGAGCTTCAATCTTGAGCACAGTCTGTATTCCGAAAAATTCGGGTTTCAGAGAGTTGCGATAGGTGTTGGTTACGGCAGTGCTCTTCCCTACGGGTTTAGCTGGAAAGCCGATGTAAATGGTGGCACAACGTGGAACCGTAACTACCAGGTGGTGTATGGCGACCTGGCGATAGGCTATTTATTCAGGCGCTTAGGCCTTGAGTCCATCGTTCAGCCTCATTATGACAGTGGATTAGGATACACAACCTGTTGGCAGGCCGGGGCCTCTGTCAGGATAATAGAGCCTGTTTCAGTTTGCCTGGCCTATACAACCATTCCCGAATATCGCATGAGTGAGAACCGCCTCAGGGGTGGCTTTGAGTTCTCGGTCGATAAACTGAGCGTAAAGCCCGAGATATCGATAAGTATGGACAAAGAGACCCGTCTGAAGAATATGAGAGTCTTGATGTCGATGAACTACAGGTTTTAACGGCTGGATTTGACGCGGTCGGGATTGCGGGCAATGAAATCTTTCCATGACGAGACGCCGCCCGAGGCGGGAATTGGTCGCGAAGTCTCGTAGAAGTGACACAGGGCGGCGGCAAGGGCATCGGTCGAGTCCATTTCGGGCAGCAGATTCTCGGCGGGTATCTTCAGGATTCTGACGAGCATGGCCTGCACCTGCTCTTTGGAGGCGCCTCCATTGCCTGTGATGGCCATCTTTATTTTGCGCGGCTCATACTCGGTGATGGGCACATCGCGGGCTAGCGCGGCGGCCATCGCAACACCCTGGGCGCGCCCGAGCTTTAGCATCGACTGAACGTTCTTGCCAAAAAACGGGGCCTCGATGGCAAGCTCGTCGGGCAGATAGTTGGCGACAAGACCGGTGACCCGCTCATAGATGCGCGCGAGCCTGAGATAGTGGCTCTCAAACTTGTTGAGATGGATCACACCCATGGTGATCATGGCCGGTTTACGCTCCTTTATGCCGACAATGCCATAACCCATAATGTTTGTACCGGGATCGATACCTAATATTATGCGGTCCCACTGTTTCAGGTCGGGACTCATAGATCCATCTTTTCCATATAGGTGGTGAAGAATACCACCCGCTCGCCCCACTTTTTGATAATCTCGGCGCGCAGTGCCGCTCCCTCGCTGTCATGCCACTCGGTGGCCACAGCGAGGTTTGCAGCCGCGAGCTGCACGGCAAAACTTGTAGCGCCGGGCGCGGCCTCCATCAGCAGTCGCGCCACCACCGGCATGGCAAGGCCCTCGACCTCGCCGGCCGCCGGCAGGTATGTCTCTTTGATCCATGTCAAAAACGGCTCGACCAGAGCGTTGTCGACATGAAATGTGGTGTTCAGTAATATCATAAAAGCGCCTGGATTTGATCAATATAGACCAGGTAGCCGAGCAGGAGGGAAACGGCTATATAAATCACTCCGCCTATCATTGCACCGATCAGCCAGTTGCGGGCGTTGACCGAGGCGCGCTCGGCTCCCTCATAGTCACCCTCGTCATAGCACTTGTTTACTTTTGAGGCATACACGATGCTGAAGATGCCCAAAGGCAAGCAACAGAAGATGGTGGCCAGGATTGCCGGCACAAGCCATGACCGGGGGCGGGGCGGTATCTGCCCGTTGTTTGAGCGCGGGGCCAGACCTTCGGGCCGATTGTCATATTGTGGCGCGGCCGGGGCCGGCTGTGGCGCGGGTTGAGGCTCAGGCGCGGGTTTAGGCGCCGTGGGGCGCTCGGCCTGGCGGCTGCTTACGGGCGCGGCTACCGGGGGTGCCGGAACCGACGGCGGTGTGTTGAAGCAGTTTTCAACTAAGTAGGGTACATCTCCGGCGGGTGTCCATCCGCTCATCATCTCGTTCCAAACCAAGGTTGACGGGGTGATGTGACGCGCTTTGAGCTGGGCTATGTCAAACGGACCCTCATGATGGTCGTTGACAGCGATGTAATATTTCATGGCTGTTGTGAGTTATATTTCTTTTCAATTTTACGGCGGCGCAGGTAGCGGGGGATGAAACGCAGGTGGTTGAGCACCGTGTGCCACACTCCGTAATACCGGCACATAATCTCAAAGCGCTCTTTGAGCGAAGAGCGGCGATGGGCCGTGGTGACCCCTTCGCTGAGATAATCAATGATGGTCTGTCCAACAAAAACATTGCGGCGCGAGTGTTGCAATATCCTGATGCACCAGTCATAATCGGCCGAGAACCGGTATTTCAGGTCGTAGGGCCCGGCGAGCTTGCGCAGGGCGATAAAGGCCTGATGACAAACCACCATGCCCTCGGCAAAGCTGTCGAGAGTCAGCCGCCCGGGGGCGCTGAGGTGGCGCGGGGCGAGGTGCTCGCGGCGGCCGTTGACAATGTGGGTCTCGCCATAGACAACCCCGGGGTAGTCGTTGTCCATGATGACGTCGGCTATGAGCTGCAGGGTGTCGGGGGTCGTGAAACTGTCGCCGGCGTTGAGAAAAATCAGGTAGTCGCCACGGGCCAGAAGCATCGCTTTGTTCATGGCGTCATACAGGCCGTTGTCGGGCTCGGAGACGATTATGGCCTCGGGAATGGCCGCCGCCTCGACTTTGGCCACGGTGTCGTCGCCCGACTTCCCGTCCATCACTATATATTCAAACAGCCGGCACGACTGTGACGCCACGCTCGTGAGGGTGGCGTCGATGGTTGCCGACGCATTGTAGGTAACGGTGATGATGGAAAATAACGGGTGCATGGCGTGGACATTTGTTGATGGTCACAAATATAATCATTACCCGTCAAAATTGCAAATATTTAGGCCCGGTCCAATAAGATATACTATGTCTTAGTGATAGTCGCGGCGCGAGGCATCGATGCGCAGCAGGATGAAAAGCAGGAATGTGAATCCCCACAGCGACGAGCCTCCATAGCTGAAAAAGGGCAGGGGGATGCCGATGACGGGACACAGTCCGATCACCATGCCTATGTTGACGGCAAGGTGGAAGATGAAATAGGAGGCCACACAGTAGGCATAGACGCGCCCGAAGGTGGTTGGCTGACGCTCGGCTATGGAGATGATGCGTAATATCAGGATGAGGAACAGCACCAACACCGAGGCCGAGCCGATAAAGCCTTCCTCCTCGCCGATGGTGCAGAAGATGAAGTCGGTGTGCTGCTCGGGCACATACTTGAGCTTGGTCTGGGTGCCGTTGAGAAACCCTTTGCCGAAGATGCCCCCCGAGCCAATGGCGATTTTTGACTGATTGACGTTGTAGCCGTCGCCTCGCGGGTCCTCTTTGACGCCAAGCACCACAAGGATGCGCCCCTGCTGGTGGGGCCTGAGCACCTGCTGGAAGGTGTAGTTGATTGAAAACAGGAACGCTACCGACACCCACACGGCGGCAAGGGTGATGACCACCTTGCGGTGATACAGACCGCGCATCGACACTATCACCGTGTAGACCGTCGCGGCGATGAGGCAGGTGAAGAAGAACAGATAGCCCGGTATGGTGACGCCACAGAGCGACAGGATGAGCGCCACGATGGCGGCTCCCGCAAATCCCAGGAAGATGTTGCGACCGGTCTCGACCTCGTTGCAGTAGACCACAAGCATGCAGACAAATATCATCATGATCATGATGAACACTGCCGCCTGCCCCATCTGGATGCCCAGCAGCAGGGTCGAGGTGTACTTGACGGCCACCACAAAGAAGACGATGGCACAGAGGGCGGCAAGAAGCACCAGTCCGCTCATCCCCTCGCGGTAGAGCACGAAGAAGAGCGACAGGTAGGCCAGGGCCGAGCCGGTCTCCTTTTGGGCGAGGATTAGAAGGATGGGGATGAAGATGATGGCCAGGGCGCTGAAGTAGTTGGCGCGCGAGGCGTTGAGCTTGAAGTTGTAGCCGCTGAAGAGCTTGGCCAAGGCAAGCGCCGTGGCACATTTGGCAAACTCGGCCGGCTGAAGACTCATCGGGCCCAACACGAGCCATGAGCGCGACCCCTTGATGTCGGGCGCCACAAAGATGGTCACCAGCAGCAATAGCAGCATCGCCAGATAGATAGGCCCGGCATAAATCTCATAAAACCGGGCGTCGATCAGCAACAGCACCAGGCCAACGCCAAAGGCTGCAAAAATCCAGCGTATCTGTTTGCCCGAAAACTCGGAGAAATCAAAGATGCTCGCATGGTCAAAGTCATAGCTGGCGGCATAGATGCTTATGGCGCCGGCTGTGACCAGAATCACGTATAGTATAACCGTGAACCAGTCGAGGTGACGAAACAGGTTGTCAGTGTTTCTTGGTTCCACTGTAGGCTATTGTATGGGTTGATAACATGTTGTGCTCGACCCCTTTGCGCGAGGGTGAGATGCTGCCGTTGAGGTAGCGCTCGATGATGAGCGAGCCGATGGGGACACCAAAGGTCGCTCCAAAGCCGGCATTCTCGACATAGACGGCCACGGCAATCTTAGGGTTATGATAAGGGGCAAAGCCCATAAATGCCGAGTGGTCGCGGCCATGAGGGTTTTGGGCGGTGCCGGTCTTGCCACACACCTCGATGTCGGGCAGGTTGGCCCCCTTGCATGTGCCGCCGGTGACAGCCATGCGCATCCCCTCGGCTATCGACTCGTAGTACCGGTGGTCGATGGTGGGGGTGCGCCGGGCGAGCAGCTCGCCGGGAAGCACCGTGTCCTGTATCTCCTTGAC
Source organism: uncultured Muribaculaceae bacterium (assembly GCA_964394205.1). Classification (GTDB taxonomy): domain Bacteria; phylum Bacteroidota; class Bacteroidia; order Bacteroidales; family Muribaculaceae; genus HGM05190. Next base: position 39,781 of record CAYMVS010000009.1, read on the forward strand.
CACATGGGGGGTGATGAACCACCCGCGGTTGGCGATGGTGGCACAGAGGTTGGCAATCTGCAGCGGTGTGGCCAGAATCTCGCCCTGGCCAATCGACACCGAGATGATTGACTTCGCGCTCCAGGAGCCCTCGCCGTAGACACGGTCGTAGGTCTTTGAGTTTGGTATGAACCCTCGGCTCTCGCCGGGCAGGTCGACCCCCAATTTGTAGCCATATCCCATCGACACGAGATGGTTTTTCCACACCTCAAAAGCCTTTGCCGGCGAGTCATACTTGCCCCGACGGTCAATCATGGCTTTGAAACCCCAGCAGAAGTAGGCGTTGCACGAGGTCTGGAGCGCCGGCTTGAGGGCGATGGGGGAGGCGTGGCCGTGGCAGCCCACTCTCAGTCCTCCCGACACAAAGCCGCGGCTGCAGGGATAGGCAGTGCCCAAGGTCACGATGCCCTCCTGCTGCAGGATAAGGCCCTGGGTCGGCTTGAAGGTGGAGCCGGGGGGGTAGGCGCCCATCAGCGCGCGGTCAAAAAGGGGCAGGTTGGGGTCTTTGCGCAGGGCTGTGTAGTTGGCGCTGCGCTGGCGCCCTACAAGCAGCGTGGGGTCGTAGGTCGGGGCCGACACCATGCACAGTATCTCGCCGGTTGACGGCTCGATGGCCACGATGGCCCCTTTTTTGCCTACCATGAGCGACTCGGCATACTGTTGCAGCTCCATGTTGAGGCTCAGCTTGATGTTCTTGCCCGAGATGGCCTGGCGGTCGTGGGCCCCGTCTTCATATCGCCCCTGGATCTGACCACGGGCGTCGCGTATCAACACCTCGACACCTTTCTCGCCGCGCAGGTATTTCTCATAGCTGCGCTCCACGCCAAGGTCGCCGGTATAGTCGCCCGACGAGTAGTAGGGGTCTTTCTCGATATCGGTGGCCGAGACCTCGCGTATGTTGCCAAGCACGTTGGCGCCGCAGGTATAGTTGTATTGGCGCAGGATGCGCTTCTGGATGAAGAACCCCGGGTAGCGGTAAAGTTTCTCCTGCAGGCGGCCATAGTCTTCGGCCGACAGGTGGGTCAGGAGCACCTGGGGGGTATAGGAGGAGTAGCCGGGATTGAGACGCTTGTCTTTCATGTCGGCAAACCGCTGGCGCAGCTGCTCGACGCTTATGTTGACCGACCGGCAGAAGTCGACCGTGTCAAAAGGGAGCACGTCGCGTGGTATGAGCATGACATCATAGGCCGGCTGATTGTAGACCACCAGGCGCCCGTCGCGGTCATAGATGATGCCGCGCGAGGGGAACACCGACTTGCGCAGAAACGCGTTTGAGTCGGCATACTCCTTGTAGCGGGCATCCATCGCCTGAAGGTCAAGAAGCCTGAAAATGTAAATAATGGCGATGACAACAATGAAACCGCCTATGACATATTTACGTTTTTCCAGCTTGTAGTCTTTTCTCATTTTTTTCAGAACGGGTAGGGGAGAGGTATTGGGGGAAAGAGGTTAGAATTTATGCTCAAACTTCTTGCTCAGCAGGCTGTCGATGGCGAGCATGAGCAACCATGAAAGCAGCGTGCTTGCAATGATGCGCCCCACGAGTCTCATCAGGTTGAAGAATGTGAATGACTCAATGATGAAGATGAGCGAGCAGTAGAGCAGGGTCAGGGTGAGCAGATACTTGGCGTAGACCTCGGTGCCGAGGGTGAGCATCGAGGGCTCGAGAGGGCTCGAGTCGTCCTCGGGGGGCAGAAAGAGCCTCAGCACCGGGCGCCGGGCCATGGCCATGACGGTGCACGCCAGGGCGTTCATGCCGTAGGTGTCGGAGAAGATGTCGATCACCAGCCCTAAGAGGAACCCGATGGTCAGCACCCAGTTGACAGCCAGGCCGATGGGGAGACGCAAGATGATGTAGATAAACACAAACGGCATGGCGACATTAAACAGACACACGTGATTGAACACCACGGCCTGAGCCAGCACAATCACGATAGTCAAAATGATGAAATTCAATGTCGTCTTGGTCATATCTGCAAAAAAAAGGGGGGATTGAGAGTTTAATCGCCGTCGGGGTCTTCCTCGACCATCCTCAGCTCGGGGGCAAGCATGTCGTCGATGACGCGAACCGTCGACAGTGTCGAGAAGTCGGTGAACAGCTGTACCCTCAGGGCAAAGAAGTTGGCGTCGGCATCGCTTGCCGGTCCAATCACGCGCCCCACCGGCAGCCCCGCGGGAAACACCGATGAGTAACCGCTCGTCACGATGGTGTCACCCTTGTGGAAGGTGGCGTGTCGTGGCAGCTCCTCGAGGAGCATCGTGCGCGGGTCTTTGCCGTCCCACACCAGCGACCCGACGTGGTCGCTGCGTTTCACCTTGCAGGCAAGATGCCACTTGGGGTTGAGCAGGGAGATGACGCGCGATGTGTGGGGGCCGACGGTGCTGACGATGCCCACGATGCCGTTTTGGTCAACCACACCCATCTCGGGGCGTATGCCGTCGAGCGACCCTTTCTGGATGGTGATGTAGTTGTGGGGGCGGTTGATGCTGTTGTTGATCACGCGGGCGATGATGAACCGGTAGCGTGACAGGATGGTGTCGGGGCGCATGGTGTCGGCCATCAGCTGCTCGTCCTTACGCGCTATTGACTCCCTGAGCGAGAGCACTTCCATCTCAAGCTCGGCATTGCGCCGCTGCAGGTCGTCGTTGATGTCGCGCAGGGCAAAGTAGGAGGTCACGCTGTTGGCCGCGCCATAGACCGTCGAGGCCATCCGTCCGGCCGATGTCAGATAGACATAATGCTGGTAGGGATTGGTGTTGAACAGCATGACACAGCTCAACACGACATAAAGCCCGAAGAGCATCCACGAGCTATAGCGCAGAAAAAAGTACAGCAGATTGCGCACGCCCCTTTTGCCGCTTTACTTTATTAGGAATGAAGTAAACTTCTCGATGTTCTTGAGCGCGACACCGGTGCCCATGGCCACGGCGAGCAGCGGGTTTTCGGCCGTTCGGAACTGGATGCCGATCTTGTCGGTCAGACGCTTGTCGAGACCACGCAGCAGCGCGCCGCCGCCGGCAAGGTAGATGCCGTTGTTGACAATGTCGGCATAGAGCTCGGGCGGGGTCATCTCGAGGGCGTTGAGCACGGCGGTCTCGATTTTTTGGATGGACTTCTCGATGGCGTGTGAGATCTCCTGATAAGACACGGGCACCTCCATGGGCAGGGCTGTCATCTTGTTGGGACCGCGCACGATATAGTCGGCCGGCGGGGTCTCAAGCTCGGTCAGCGCCGACCCTACATTGATTTTGATGGCCTCGGCCGTGCGCTCGCCAACCTTGATGTTGTGCACGCGGCTCATGTGTTCCATGATGTCGTCGGTGAGGTCGTCGCCGGCCACCTGGATGCTCTTGTTTGACACGATGCCGCCAAGCGAGATTACGGCAATCTCGGTGGTGCCGCCGCCTATGTCGACAATCATGTTGCCGTCGGGCGCCAGCACGTCGATGCCTATACCCAGGGCGGCAGCCATCGGCTCATAAATCATGTAGACGTCGCGGCCGCCGGCGTTGGCCGATGAGTCGCGGACGGCGCGTATCTCAACCTCGGTTGAGCCCGAGGGGATGCCGACCACCATCTTCATGTGGGGCTGGCTGAACCATTTGCTTTTGGTGCTCGCTTTCTTCACAAGACCGCGTATCATCATCTCGGCGGCATTGAAGTCGGCGATCACACCCTTGCGCAGGGGGCGGATGGTCTCTATGTCGGGGTTCTCGCGGCCGCGCATGGTCTGGGCCTCGCGGCCAACCGCGATCTCTTTACCCGTCTTTTTATTGCGGGCCACGATTGACGGCTCGTCGATGACAATCTTGTCGTTGTGGATTATGATGGTGTTGGCTGTGCCCAGGTCGATGGCTATTTCCTTACTGAGCGAGAACAAGCCTGAAAAAAATCCCATAGTCTTCTGTAGGTTTTATGATTGGGAGAAATTAGTGTTTGAAATGACGCACACCGGTGGTGTACATGGCGACCCCGTTGGCGTTGCAATAGTCAATCGACTCCTGGTCGCGTATCGAGCCACCGGGCTGTATCACCGCGTCGATGCCGGCTTTGTGTGCGATCTCGACACAGTCGGCAAAGGGGAAGAAGGCGTCGGAGGCCATGACGGCACCGTTGAGGTCGTGGCCAAACGCGCGGGCCTTGTCGATGGCCTGCCTGAGGGCGTCGACGCGTGATGTCTGCCCCACACCGCTTGCAAGCAGTTTCCCGCCGCTTGCCAACACGATGGCGTTTGACTTTGAATTTTTGACTATCTTGTTGGCAAACAGCATGTCGGCTATCTTGTCGGCCGGCGCGGCGGTGGTGGTGACGAGGGTCAGATCGTCGGGGGTCTCAATCTTCAGGTCGCGCTCCTGCATCAGCGCCCCGTTGAGTATCGAGCGGAACTGGCGCTTGGGCAACACGGCGGCGGTGTCGCGCGTCAGGATGATGCGGTTTTTCTTCTGCTTGAGGATGGCGAGCGCCCCGTCGGTGAAAGCCGGGGCGATGATTACCTCAAAAAATATCTTGTTGATCGACTCGGCAGCCTCGGCGTCTATTGTCTCATTGGCAATCAGGACACCGCCAAAGGCGCTCACCGGGTCGCCGGCAAGGGCGGCCTCCCACGCGGCAGCGATGGTGTCGCGTGTGGCCAGGCCGCACGCGTTGTTGTGCTTTAGCACCGCAAATGTCGGCCCTTGGCCCTCAAACTCGTCGATGAGGTTGACAGCGGCATCGATGTCGAGCAGGTTGTTGTAGGATATCTCTTTGCCGTGCAGCTGGGTGAACATGGCGTCAAAGTCGCCAAAGAAAACTCCGGCCTGATGGGGGTTCTCGCCATAGCGCAGGTGTTTGGGCTTGTCGAGAGCTACACGCATGGCCGAGGGGCATTCCTGACCGGGAGTGGTGCTGTCAAAATAGTTGAAGATGGCCGAGTCATAGCCTGACGATACCTCAAAGGCATCGCGGGCAAAACCGCGGCGCTGGGCCAGGGTGGTCACCGCGCCCTGTGAGGCAAGGATGTCGTGGAGCTTTTGGTACTGGGCCTTTGAGGGGACAATCACAACGTCGTTGTAATTTTTAGCGGCACCGCGTATCAGCGAGATGCCGCCTATATCAATCTTCTCAATGATGTCAGCCTCGCCGGCGCCTGAGGCCACCGTCTCGCTAAAGGGATAGAGATCAACGATGACAAGATCGATCGACGGTATTTCATATTGTGCAATCTGCGATTGGTCGTCGGCATTGTCACGACGGTTGAGGATGCCGCCAAACACCTTGGGATGGAGCGTCTTGACGCGCCCCCCGAGGATGGAGGGATAGCCGGTGAGGTCTTCCACTTTGTCGCAGGCATATCCTAACGACGTGATAAAGCTGTGGGTGCCTCCGGTTGAGAGAAACTTAACACCGTTATCGTTCAGCAACTTCAGGATAGCGTCGAGGCCGTCTTTGTGAAAAACCGAGATCAGCGCGGTTGAGATTGGTTTAGTGTCTGACATACAGAGTCTTGATTAGCTATAGGGATAAATGAGGTTGCAAAATTAACAAAAATAACCGTCAATGACCCGATTTTTATTAAACAAAAAATTTAAAAAGATTTAAAAATCATTTTTTGCCCCCGTCGCTCCCTCATGCCGCCTCCAAAATCCCGCCAAGATATGCGACATCAGCGTTAACATATATTATGGGTCAGGCCCTAAGATTTTTGCCGGTTTGTTGTCAGGATTGAAAAATTGTTGTACTTTTGCACCCGCACAGACATCAAAAGGTCGGTCCGGTAGCTCAGCTGGATAGAGCATCTGCCTTCTAAGCAGACGGTCATGCGTTCGAGTCGCATCCGGATCACAAGCAACCTGTGAGAGGCGAGAGACCATCATCTCCCGCCTTTATTTTTCCACTCCAACGGTATGGCGCAGATTACACTGACTGTCGCCGACACTTAAATTGACTATCATGAGATTTCTTGTCAACCTTTGTATTTTGCTTTTCGGAGCACTTGCCGTGAAGGCGCAATCGGGTACCTGGTCGGGCGATCTGAACATCTACGGCAACAAGCTCCCGGTGGTGTTCCATCTTGAGGAGAACTCGCCGACGATGGACTCGCCGGCACAGGGCGCAAAGGGCATCCCTATCTCTTTCTCCAAATCGGAAGATCTGACTGTCTCGATCAAGATTGACGCTATCGGGGCGTCTTTCAAAGGCACCCTGGCCGACAACCGTATCACCGGAATTTTCTCACAGAGGGGCGTCGAGCTTCCGCTGGTGCTGTCTCCCGGGGAGATAAAACCAAAAAGACCCCAGACCCCCGAGCCTCCTTTTCCATATACACAGGAGGAAATGAGCTTTTACAACGGTGACGCCCTGCTGAAAGGCACGCTGACGTTGCCCCATGGTTACGACCGCTCAACACCTGTCGTCATAATGGTCACCGGGAGCGGCTTGCAAAATCGCGATGAGGAACTTTTTGACCACAAACCGTTTGCCGTGATTGCCGACGCACTGGCAAGAAACGGTATAGCAAGCCTGCGCTATGACGACCGTGGATTTGGCGACTCTACCGGCGATGCCGTCAACTGCACGACCGAAGACCTCAAGAACGATGCCCTGTCGGGTATCAGGTTGTTGAGGGAGAGATTTGATCATGTCGGGACGCTTGGCCATAGCGAGGGGGGCACGATCGCTTTCATGCTCGGCACCGAGGGGAAGACCGACTTCATAGTCAGTCTCGCCGGTATGGTCATATCGGGCAAAGAAACCCTTATGGACCAGAACCGTTGGTTGCTGTCGCAGGCCGGATACCCTCAGGACACTATTGATCTGTATTGCCAGATGATGAGCTCGGCTTTTGACCGGGAGGATAATGTGGTGCAAAAGATTGAATCGTCAGCTCTGCCCGGGCCGTTGAAGCAAAATCTGATTGCCGGAATGAATCAGATCGACACGCCTTATATGCGCTGTTTCCTGAATACAGACGTAAGCAAGTCGCTGGAGAAGATTTCGTGCCCCGTCCTTGCCCTGAATGGAAAGAATGACTCGCAGGTTGGCAGCCGGAAAAATCTGGAAGCGCTGCGGGCCGGCCTCCCCTCAGGTGGCCATACTGTAATTAAGGAGTTTGAAGGGTTGAACCATCTCTTTCAGCATTGTTCCACCGGGTCGGTCAACGAGTATGCCACAATAGAGGAAACCATCTCGCCCGAGGTCCTTGAAACCATAATCGGCTGGATCAACACAATCGGTCGATGAATGATTGGCGAGAAATTTGTCACAAAACCGAGGTTGCTCTTAAACTTTTGCTTTAAAAAACGTTCTAAAGAGAAAAGGATGTTTCACTATAAAAAACATAAAGGTATGAGAAGACTTACACTGACTTTGGCATTCAGCTTTGCGGCGGCCATGATGATGACCATCTCGCCCGTAGCGGAGGCACGCGATAGTGCCCCTCGTCCCGGCAGCCGCTCCACCTCAGTGCAGTCGCGACCGGCCGCACGACCCACAACCGGACAGACCACCCGCCCCGGGGGAAGCGCCCCCCGCCCCGGCACCACCACGCGCCCCGGCAATCCCGGCGCTCCCAAGCCGCCTGCCACCGGCCCGTCACGTCCGACCCGCCCCGGCGGACCGGCGGTCGCTCCCGGCGGCCCCGGCCGTCCCGGCAGCGGTCAGGTGATGCGTCCCCCGGTAATGCAGCCGGCACCACGGCCTTACCGTCCGGTGCCACCGACCCACTACGCGCGCCCCGTGCCTCCTCATGCATGGCGTCCCGTGGCAGGCTGCCCGACCGTCTCGGGTATTCTCGGCATCACCTTCGGCACCGGCATAAACCTGTCGCTCGACTATCTCTATGGCGGTGGCTACACCATAGCCGGCTACACCAACAATGCTGTCTATCTGACCGATATAAACGCCTTTAACTATATTTGGCCCGACGCCACGCTTTACTACGGGTCATCGGGACTGACCTACTCACAGTTCTTCTACTCTACACAGTATTATGACCTGTCGCGCTACAATGCGATCCTGGCGTCGCTGACAGCACAGTATGGCCGACCGGTGTCGGTTGTCCAGCAGGCAGGTGGAGGGTATGTCTCAACCTGGTTTGGATACAACAACTCCTACATCACCCTTTCGTTCGGGCAGGGATCGGCCGTCGGCGGTGGTTTAAGGTTTTTCACCACCCTGACATTTGGCAACTGAAATAATACCGGAAATAAACAGAAGTCCCGGCCTGGATTGTTCAGGTCGGGACTTCTGTCGTATGTATAACGGGAATACAAGCGATTATTTCAGTTTGCCGGCGAGCTCGGCACCTGCTTTGAATTTCACGCTCTTGCGGGCGGGAATCTCGATTTTCTCTTTAGTGCGTGGATTGATACCGGTGCGGGCGTCTTTGGCGGCAACAGAGAAAGTGCCAAAACCAAGCAGAGCCACCTTGTCACCCTTTACGATAGCCTCGGTGACGGTTTCAATAGCGGCCTCGAGGGCAGCCTTGGCTTCCACTTTTGTCAAACCGGCCTTCTCGGCGATAGAGTTGATAAGTTCAGTCTTGTTCATAATAAATAAAATAAAACGTGTGAAAAACTATATTGAGTGAAATTTTCAAAGTTAAGCTAACATAGTGATGCCAGATATAGAGCGCTACAGGTGTCTTTAAAAAAATCTCAACCGCAAATATAAAGGTAAAATCTGAAAATCACATAATTATTGATAAAAAATCTGTAAAAAAATCATAAAAATATATTATTTTGGTGAAAAATATCATCAATATGATATTTTTTGGAGCGATTCATCCACTTTTGAGAGGATTGTTTGACCTATTTTAGCTAATTTTGCAGGTCCAATTTTATTGCTAACAAAACGTGGCCGCGGTGTTGTGAAGTCATGACATGGCGCCTCTTAAAAAACCGATTCATGTTTAGAAGACTGCCCCCCGTCACCAAAAATCTTATCATAATCAACCTGATAGTGTGGCTCTTTATGTTTATCACGGCACAAGGAGCCCACGGTGTGTATGAAAACGTGATGAAATATGGGGCGCTCCACTACTTCTCGGCGCCACATTTCAACCCCTTGCAGTTGGTGACCTACATGTTCATGCACTCGGCCCAAGGCTTTGCCCACATATTTTTCAACATGTTCACCCTCTTTATGTTTGGCATAGCCCTTGAGCGCACGTTGGGGAGCGTCAGGTTCCTGTTTTTCTACATCTCGTGTGGCATCGGCGCGGCGCTTGTGCAGGAGGGTGTGTGGGCGCTGAGCTGGCAAAGCTCGTTCTGCGACTGGTATGCCCACGCCTCGGGTCTGACCGCCGCCACGGTGCGTCCTATGCTTGAGCAGGCTTTTGAAACGGGTGTCGGGATGAATGTTGTCAACGAGTATCTCAACTATGCCATGCTGACCATCGGCGCCTCGGGCTGCATCTATGGTGTGCTGCTGGCATTTGCAATGATTTATCCGAATATGCCGATGTATCTGTTCTTTGTGCCGGTGCCCATCAAGGCCAAGTGGATGGTGTTGGGCTATGGAGTGATCGAGTTGCTCATGGGTATGAGCCAGGCTGTCGGTCTCAGCGACGGGGTGGCCCACTTCGCCCATCTCGGGGGCATGATATTCGGTTTCATAATGATTTATTACTGGAAGAAAAAGGGTGACCTGAATGACGGCGGCTACTACTCATAACAGCATGGCCCGGCGATGGCGCTCAATGTCGGTGCTGATGAAGATCATCGCTGTCAATGTCGGTGTCTTCCTCGTGCTGCGTGTGCTCTGCATCGTGGCCGCGCTGATGTCGGTCCCCGCTCTTTTTGAAGGCGTAATGGCAAATTTTGAGTTGCCCGGGTCGATTGTAGGGCTTATCCACCGCCCCTGGACACTGCTCACCTATATGTTCACCCAGTTTGACCTGATGCACATTCTCTTCAACATGCTGTGGCTCTTCTGGTTTGGGTCAATTTTCATTCTGGTGATGCCCTCGCGGCGACTGTTGCCGCTCTATCTCTATGGCGGTCTGGCGGGTGCCGTGTGCTATCTGCTCACAGCTCTCTCGGTGCCGGCGTTGACCCAAAGCACACTTGTCGGGTCGTCGGCGGCAGTGATCGCGATTGTGGCTGCGACGGCCATGATAGTGCCCGACTACAGCATGAGGCTGCTGTTTTTGGTAGAGGTGAAACTGAAATGGATTGCCATCATCACAATCGGTATCGACCTTTTGGGTCTCAACGGTGTAAATATCGGTGGCCATATTGCCCACCTGGGGGGGGCGCTGACCGGGGTTCTCTTTGCCATCGCCCTCAGGCGTGGCACCGACATCACCGCCTGGCTCGCCAACCTGACCTCTCCCCATTTTACAAAGGCGCCCGGGGTACGCACTCCACGCCCCGCCCGGCCTGTCCCGGCTGACAGCGAGATAGATATCATACTCGACAAAATAAAACGCTCGGGTTACACATCACTTACCGACGCCGAGCGCAAGACACTCTTCAGCGCCAGCACAAAACAACAACCCCGCCGATGAAACCATCACCCACATCCACAAGTCCCATCACCCTACGGGGCACACTGACAGCCATCGCTTCCGGTGTGGCCGTGGCTTTGGCCATGTTTGTCATCGCCACCGGGTATGCCGGTTATTTTGACCCTCGCCAATACCCGCTGGCGGGGCCTATGTGCATGGCCTATCCGGCGTGTCTGATTGCCAATCTGGTGTTTATCATTCCCTGTTTCTTTATCGGACGGCGACTTTGTGCCGTGGGTGTTGTTGCCCTGCTCGCCACGCTCCCCTCGGCGCTGGAATACAGTCCGCTCAATCTTACCCACCTCAAGGAGCCGACACTCACCCCCGAGCAGCAGCGCCACTCGTTCTCGCTGATGAGTTTCAATGTGTTGAATTTCTGGCCTGTCGACGGTGTCAGAAGTGACGATGGAAACAATGAGACAATCAAGTATCTGTGTAACAGTGATGTAGATATTTTGGTGCTTCAGGAAGTCATGCTTTTTTCCAACAGTGAGGTGCCATCGAGTACCATAACAGACTCCGATATAGACTCGCTTTATTCCCATTATCCGTTTCGTGTTGTTCCCATACGCGAGAACATCATCGCCGGTGTGTTCTCCAAATATCCCATGGACCGGGTGCCGCTGTTCAAGGACAAAAGCGACGACCGGCTCGGATTTGCCGTCAAGGTCTACATATCCGACAGCATCACCGTCACCATCGCCAACGTGCATCTCGAGTCATTCGGGCTCTCTCCCGAAGACAAGGCCACCTATCTCGAGCTCCTCAAGGGGGATGTCGAGCATGAAAATTTAGTCATGGCCCGCGGGCAGATCTACGACAAACTTGCCGACGCCTTTGCCCAGCGCGCCGAGCAAGCCGACCAACTTAGATATTTTGCCATGTCAAAATCGTCGGGCGACAATCTCATCATCACCGGCGACTTCAACGACGTGCAGGGATGCTGGGCGTTGAGGCGCCTGGAGGAGGACACGGGGTTGCGCAGCGTCTACCGTCAGATAGGATTCGGCCCCAGGGTGACCTATTACCAAAACCATTTCCTCTTCCGTATCGACCATACGCTCTATCGCGGCAATCTGACCCCTATATATTATAATGTGGACCAGAGTTTCCGCAAGAGCGACCATTTCCCCACCAAAACGATATTCCTCGTAAAATAAATCAATCAAAAAATATATGAAGAAACAGTTATTAACTCTCGTTGCTGCCGGTGCATGCCTGCTTGCAACCACTCAACCAGCGTTAGCGATGACACCGACCCGCGTTAACCCCTTCCTGGCTCCCTACAACACGTCCTACGACATTCCCCCCTTTGAGTCAATCCAGTATGGTGACTACCTGCCCGCGCTCGAGCAGGGTATAGCCGAGCAAAACGCCAATATCGAGGCGATAGTCATCAACAGCGAGACCCCGACGTTTGACAACACTGTGCTCGCCTTTGAGAAGTCGGGCGACCTGCTCAACCGCGTGATGCTCGTGTTCAGCTCGCTTGACGAGTGTCTGTCGTCGCCCGAGATGGTGGAAATCGCCGAGAAGGCCTATCCCATGTACTCTATCCACAGCGACAGGATGATGATGAACGACAAGCTTTTCCAGCGCTTCAAGTCGCTCTATGACCGTCGCGACAATCTGGGGCTGACCCCGGCACAGAAACGCGCCGTCGAGGAGTATTACAAGAGCTTCACCCGCGCCGGCGCCCTGCTCGACAACTCAAAGAAGGAGCAGCTGAGCGAGCTTAACACCCGTCTGACCGACCTCTATCTCAAGTTTAACAAAAATCTGCTCAACGCCACCAATGCCTTTGAGCTTGTTGTCGACGACCCCGCCATGCTCGCCGGCCTCCCCGCCTCGAGCATCGACCAGGCAGCCGATGAGGCCAAGGCCCGCGGCCATGAAGGCAAATGGGTGTTTACCCTCCATGCCCCCAGCCGCCTGCCGCTGCTTCAGTATGCCGACAATCGTGACCTGCGCCGTCGGATGTATCAGGGCTACACATCATTGGCCTCGAGCGGCGAGTATAACAACTATCCGGTTATCAACGAGATACTTAAGACACGCGCTGCCAAAGCCAAGCTGTTGGGCTATCCCGACTATGCCGCCTATATGACTGCCAACGTCATGGCAAAGACCACCGAAGCCGCCGAGAATCTGCTGCTCCACATCTGGCAGCCGGCCATAAACCGTGTGGCCGACGAGGTTAAGGAGATGCAGTCGCTGGCCAATGCCGAGGGTGCCGGAATCACCATCGAGCCGTGGGACTATTATTACTATGCCGAGAAGGTGCGCCGCGCCAAGTATAATCTTGACGAGAACGAGGTGCGCCAGTATTTCGCTCTCGACAGTGTGCGCAAAGGCATCTTCACCATGGCCAACCGCCTCTATGGCATCAACTTCACCGAGATGCCCGATGCACCCAAATATCACCCCGAGGTGAAGGTCTATGACGTGACCGACGCCAACGGCGAGCACCTGGCCGTGTTTATGACCGACTATTTCCCCCGCGACTCCAAGCGCCAGGGCGCCTGGATGAGCGAGTTCAAAGGCTCGTTTGTCGACCCCGACGGCACCGTTGGCCGTCCCATCATCTATAATGTAGGTAACTTCAGTCGCCCGACAGCCGACGCCCCGGCTCTGCTCACCCTCGACGAGGTCGAGACAATGTTCCACGAGTTTGGCCACGGATTGCACGGCATGCTCTCTCGCGCGGCCCTGCGCAGCCAGAGCGGCACCAATGTCGACCGCGACTTTGTCGAGCTCCCCTCACAGATTCATGAGCACTGGGCGCTTGAGCCCGAGCTGCTCAAAGAGTATGCTCACCACTACAAGACCGGCGAGGTGATACCCGACTCGCTCATCGCCAAGCTGCAGGCCTCGTCGACCCACAATCAGGGCTTCACCACCACCGAGCTTGTGGGCGCCGCTCTGCTCGACCTCCAGTGGGGTAAACTGAACCCCACGGGCGATGTCGACATCGAGAAGTTTGAGAAAAACGTCGCCGCGCGCCTCAACATGCCCGCCCAGGTGCAGTTCCGCTATCGCTCGCCCTATTTCAAACATATTTTTGGCAGCGACGGGTATGCCTCCGGCTACTATACCTACCTGTGGGCCGAGGTGCTCGACAGCGACGGCTTTGAGCTCTTCTCCGAGAAGGGTATTTTCGACCCCGCCACTGCCAAGTCGTTCCGCGAGAATGTGCTTGAAAAGGGTGGTAGCGTCGACCCGATGGAGACCTACGTGAAATTCCGCGGCCACGAGCCCCAGGTTGACGCCCTGCTGCGCAACCGCGGTCTCGACCCGGTCAAAGACCCCGTCAAAATCAACCTGAGTAACATCGAGGGCAAGTAACACGGGCCTAAGATTAAAAATTAACGTCATTAGGGCTGTAACGGCCTTAATGACGTTAATTTTATGTTATTTGTGAGCTTTTTTCATTACCTTTGTGGCGAGAATTTAAGATTTTGACAATGAGCTACGAGCAATATGACATACGACCCGAGGTGCTGACTGTCGACGATGTGACCGGGATGGTGCCGGCGCTCAAGGGGCATGAGAAACTGATCAAACGCCTGTTTAAGCTTCTGGCGATCGACAAGGTCAACAAGATACACAGCGACAATTGCGCCACCCCCGGGCCCGAGTTTTGCGCCGGGCTGTTGCGCGACCTCGACATCAAGCTGCGTGTCGACAACGAGCAGCAGCTCGACAACCTGCCCCAGGGGGCTTTCATCACGGTGAGCAACCACCCCTTTGGAGCTCTTGACGGCATCACGCTGATCCACCTGATCGGCAGCCGCCGCCCTGAGTACAAGGTGATGGTCAACATGGTGCTCAACCACATCTCGGCCATGCGCCCCAACTTTATTGCCGTCGATGCCCTCGCCAGCGACGACCCGGCCAAGAAGGCGGTGTCGATGAAGGGTATCAAGGAGGCGATAATGCAGGTGCGCCGCGACAAGCCGTTAGGCTTTTTCCCGGCAGGCGCCGTGTCAAAGGTCAACCGCCATCTGCAGCTCGAAGACCGGCAGTGGCAGCCCAACATCATCCGTCTCATCGATCAGCTCAAGAAACCCGTTATCCCCATCTTTTTCCACGGCAGCAACTCGTGGTGGTTCAACTTCTTAGGAGTGGTGAGCTGGCAGTTGCGCACACTTCGCCTCCCTGCCGAGGTGTTCCGCCGCCATGGCGACACCCTGCATGTGAGCATCGGCGAGCCAATCACCGTCGAGGAGCAGCTGGCCCATGCCGGGAGCGTGGAAGAGCTCGGCCGCTTTTTGAAAGAAAAGACCTACCAACTGAAAAAGCGCTATAAATGAAGCTGACGACCGACATACCCGACAATGTCCGTCAAGTCAAGGCCCGTCTTGGCATCGTGGGCAACGCGCCGGCGCTGATAGCGGCGATAGAGCGGGCCATCAAGGTCGCGCCAATCGACCTGTCGGTGCTCGTGACGGGCGAGAGCGGCACCGGCAAGGAGTTTTTCC
>CAYMVS010000010.1:0-53115 GCA_964394205.1 uncultured Muribaculaceae bacterium
ACCATAACATCGCCTCTCGCGAGGCTCCATGTCTACTATTATCCGGCAGTCCCCATGCTCGCCGAGGCTTCGCCTGGGGTTAGCCATAACCTCGCGCCGCTGGCGCTCTGTCGACACAGGCACTCTGTCGATGCCGGTGCAGATCGACAGACCAGGGCCCGATTGTCGCCCCTAATGGACCTCATCGAGGCCCAAATACGAATGTTGAACGGTACACACAGCCTCGGTCATGAGGTGTTAAAGATATTAATGGCATTATAGGACATGAAGGCTCTGGCTTTGACAAATGGTGGAATCAGAAGCCAATTGAAATATCCGAAATATCCAATGGGTGGGGTGAAGGTTTTTTGGTGAAGGTTTTTTGGTGAAAGTGGGGGCGGGTATGAAAAAAATTGCTAATTTAGCGGTTTATTATGACTGACGCGGTCGTCGGCCCCCGGCGGGGCTGTCGTTGTCGTTGTGTTTTATGTCTTTTTAAACCAATAATTATCTCATTTAAAATGAGTTCTGATAAAAAACTGCGCGTGGGTATCACCCACGGCGACATTAACGGTGTTGGCTATGAGGTGATTCTCAAGGCTCTCGAGGATGCCCGCATCACCGAGCTTTGCATCCCGATTGTGTATGGGTCGGGCAAGATTGCATCGTTCTACCGCAAGGCGATGAATCTCCAGCCTGTCAATTTTCAAACTATCCATAGCGCCGAGCAGGCTGTCGACGACCATATCTATATGATAAATGTGGTTGCCGAAGACACTAAGGTGGAGCCGGGCGAGTCGACACAGACCGCCGGCGAGGCCTCGTTTGCCGCTCTTGAGAGCGCGGTGTCCGACCTCACCCACGGGCTTATCGATGTGTTGGTGACGGCTCCCATCAACAAGCACAATATCCACAGCGACACGTTCACCTTTCCGGGCCATACGGAGTATCTGGAGTCGTCGGTTGGCGATGGCGCCAAGGCGCTCATGATATTGTGCAACGAAAACATGCGTGTGGCTTTGGCAACTACCCATCTGCCGGTTGGCCGCATTGCCGAGGCTTTGTCTAAGGAGCTGATTGTGGAGAAGTTAAAGATATTCAACCAGTCGCTCAAACGCGATTTCAGGGTTCACTCGCCGCGAGTTGCCGTGTTGGCGCTCAACCCTCATGCCGGCGACAACTCGCTGATTGGCAGCGAGGAGCAGGATATAATCATCCCGGCCATCGAGCAGGCCTCAAAGGAGGGGGTGCATTGCTATGGGCCGTATGGTGCCGACGGTTTTTTCGGCAGCGGGGCATGGCGTAAGTTTGACGGAGTCCTGGCGATGTATCACGACCAGGGTCTGGCTCCGTTCAAGCTGTTGGCGATGGACAGCGGTGTGAATTTCACCGCCGGGCTCCCCTATGTGCGCACCTCTCCCGACCATGGCACGGCCTACGATATCGCCGGCCGGGGCGAGGCCTCGCCGACATCGCTGCGCGAGGCTATCTATGCCGCCATCGACATTTACCGCCACCGCGAGAGTTATGATGCCGCCCATGCCAACCCTCTGCGCAAGCAGTTTGTCGAGCGTCGGCGCGACGATGTGAAACTTGACTTAACAAAAGAGGAATGAACTATGCGATAATAGCCGCCGGCGAGGGCTCGCGCCTGGTGCAGGAGGGGGTTCAATACCCCAAGCCGTTGGTGCGACTCAACGGCACGCCGATGATCAAGCGGCTTATAGACATTTTTATGGCGTGCAATCCCACGTCGCTCAGCATCATTGTCAACGAGCAGATGACGGCCGTCAGGGAGTATCTTGAGGGTCTGACGCTGCCTGTGCCACTGCGTCTGGTGGTCAAGTCGACCCCAAGCTCGATGCATAGCTTTTGGGAGGTGAGCCGAGGTTTCGGAGATGGTAAGTTCTGCCTGACGACAGTCGACACCATCTTCCGCGAGGCCGACTTCCGTTGCTACATCGAGGCGTTTGAGGCCGACGACACGGCCGACGGCTACATGGCGGTGACCCCGTTTATCGACGACGAGAAACCGCTTTATGTCGATGTCGACCGGCAGATGGATATCACCGGTTTCAGAGACCGGCCGTGGGATGGGGCCCGTTACATCTCGGGGGGCATCTACGGGCTGACAGCGCCCGCCCTGGAGGTGCTCGACGAGTGCATGCGGCAGGGGGTCTCGCGCATGCGCAACTATCAGCGGGCGCTTGTCGAGCGCGGGCTGCGCCTGCGGGCCTATCCCCTCGACAAGATTGTCGACGTTGACCACGCGGGCGATATCGCCACTGCCGAGGCTTTTATAAACAGCTAAACACCAATCAAGTATATGTCACAGATTAAAATCGCCGGCGTGATGAGAGCCGGCGCTTATTCACCCAATCATATAGGCAACGATGCTGCCATCTTCAATGCCGCCTGCGAGCAGCTGCGCAAGCGTGGCTGTGAGGTGAAAATCTACTCGGAGGAGGATCTCATAGCGGGTCGTGTCACCGAGCGCATCGTGATGAACATGTGCCGCGAGCAGCGCTCCATCATCAAACTTCAGCAGATGGAAGACGAGGGGGCCTTGGTGATCAACTCGGGCTATGGCATTGAAAACTGCACGCGCGAGCGCATGACGCGCATCCTGATAGGCAGCAACATCCCTTACCCCGAGAGCCTGATCGTCAACACCAACGAGGGCATCAGGGACCGCCTGGTCAAGCAAGGGTTCAGCCAGGCATGGATAAAGCGCGGCGACTTTCACGCCATGCACAAGGAGGACGTGAGCTATGTGCGCCACCCCGAGGAGGCTCAGGAGGTGCTTCAGGAATATTTCCTGCGCGGCATCAACCGCGCCGTCATCAACCGCCATCTTGTCGGCGACCTGATCAAATTCTACGGCGTCCGAGGCACCGACTTTTTCTACTGGTTTTACCCCTTTGACGAGGGTCACAGCAAGTATGGCCACGAGGCTATCAACGGCAAGAGCCAGGGATTGGCCTTTGACCATGAGCGACTTAAGGAGATATGCCGGGCTGCCGGCGAGGTGCTCGACGTTTGCATCTATGGCGGCGACTGCATCATCTCGCCTGCCGGCGACATCGCTATCATCGACTTCAACGACTGGCCAAGCTTTGCCCCCTGCAGGGCCGAGGCCGCGCCCCATATCGCCAAATGTGTTCTCAACGCTATAAAAGGATGGATCAAATGAGCAATTCAGAGTCACAGTCGGGCTATCGGGCGACCCTCAAGTCGATGGACACCGAGGAACACATCGACCTCGCTTTCTACCGCCCCATAGGCTATGCCTGGGCCTGCCTGGCCAAAAAACTCGGGGTCAGCCCCAATGCAATCACCATCGCCTCGATCTTCTTGGGCGTGGGAGCAGGCATCCTGTTTTATTACAACGATTTGTGGATTAATGTGATTGGCATGTTGCTGCTGGTCTGGGCCAACTCGTTTGACAGCGCCGACGGCCAGTTGGCGCGCATGACCAAGCAATACTCGCGCCTGGGGCGCATCCTTGATGGCCTGAGCGGCGACTTCTGGTTTGTCACCATCTATGTTGCCATCTGCCTGCGCGAGAATGTGACCTCACCCTTCTTCATGGAGCGTCCGTGGCTCATCTGGGTCATCGCGGTGCTGACCGGCATCTGCCATGCCAAGCAAGCCGCCATGGCCGACTATTACCGTCAGTTTCATCTCTATTTCCTTAAAGGAGAGGAGGGTAGTGAGCTTGAAAACGCCGGTGAGCTCAAGCGCAAATTGGGCGAGCTGACATGGAGCCACGACTTCTGGAAGAAACTGACTCTCACGTTCTATACCAACTACACCATTCAGCAGGAGGGGACCACGCGCGCCATGCAGGGCCTCAGGCGCGAGCTCAAGCGCCGTTTTCCCGACGGGCGTATCCCGGCGTCGTTCCGCGATGCTTTCCGTGCCAAGAGCCTGCCGCTGATGAAGTACACCAACATCCTGTCGTTCAACTGGCGAACCATCGCCCTGTTCACCTCGCTGCTGCTGAAGATGCCCTGGCTCTATTTTGCCTTCGAGCTGACGGTGCTCAACGCGCTGCTGGTGATGATGATAGTGAGACATGAGCGTTTTTGCAAACGATTTACAGCCGAGTTGAAAGATGGTAAATACTGATATAAAAGGAATTATATTTGACTACGGCGGCACCATCGACAGCCGTGGCGACCACTGGAGCGAGGTCATCTATGATGGCTATATCGCTGCCGGGCTCGAGATTGACAAAGAAACCTTCCGCGAGGCCTACGTCCATGCCGAGCGCGAGCTTGCCCGGACACGCCACATATTGCCGGGCGACAATTTTCTGGTCCTTCTCCAAAAGAAGATGGATATCGAGCTTGAGTGGCTTGTCGACCGTGGCTTTGTCGCGCCCGATGTCGCCCGCGACAAGGGGCCTGAGATCGCGCGTTATTGCTATGACCACGCGCGCCGCTGCATCGAGGGGGCGCGCCCCGTGCTCGAGCATCTTGCCGCGCGTTACCCGATGGTGCTTGTGAGCAATTTTTACGGCAATGTCGACGAGGTGTTGCGCGACTTTGACCTGCGCCGCTATTTTCAGGGGGTGATAGAGAGTGCCGTGGTTGGTGTGCGCAAGCCCGACCCGCGCATCTTCACTCTCGGAGTCGTTGCCCTCGGTCTTGAGCCGGGGCAGGTGCTGGTGGTAGGCGACAGCCTGCGCAAGGATATCCTGCCGGCACGCTCGATAGGGTGTGCCACCGCCTGGATCAAGGGGAAAGGGTGGACGGCCAATGAGGATGCCGCGACCGACCCTTCACAGATTGATAGCCTCGATGCCCTGCTCGCGCTATGAGACGCATCTTCTTGTCGGCCGGAGAGGCCTCGGGCGACCTCCATGGCGCCGAGCTTATAAAGCAGCTGAGGGAACAGTCGCCCGATGAGCTGAAAATCACCTTTTTGGGTGGTGACAAGATGAGTGAGGCCGCCGGGGTGAAACCGTTGATACACTACCGGCAGATGGCTTACATGGGCTTTGGCGAGGTGTTGCGCCATCTACCTCAGGTGCTCGGCAACCTCAGGCAGGCGCGCCGGGCCATCGCCGATGAGCGCCCCGATGCCGTCGTGTTGATCGACTACCCCTCTTTCAACCTCAAGCTTGCCCGGCAGGCAGTTAGTATGGGCATCCCGGTTTTTTATTACATCCCGCCCAAAGTGTGGGCCTGGAAGGAATATCGCGTCAGGCAACTGCGCCGTCTGACCACCGCCATCTACTGTCTGCTCCCCTTCGAGCCGTCGTTCTATGAGCGCCACGGCCTGGGGCAGGCCCTCTATGCCGGCAACCCCTCGCGGGAGGAGATTGACCGGGCGCTCGGCCGCATGGGCACCCGCGCTGAGTTTGTCTCACGCCACGAGTTGACCGGCCGCCCCATACTGGCATTGGTTCCCGGCAGCCGTGTCAGCGAGATAAAGAGCAATCTGCCCGTCATGACCGCCGTTGCCTCGCGCCACCGCGACCTGCAGGCGGTTGTCGCCGGTGCCCCCGGCATCGACCGCAGCCTGTATCGCTCGATAACCACCCTGCCGGTGATCGACAATGACACCCTCGAGCTTATGCGCCATGCCCGGGCGGCCCTTGTCACCTCGGGAACAGCCTCGCTCGAGGCGGCTCTTGTGGGGGTGCCTCAGGTGGTGCTCTACCGTCACAACGGCTCGCGGCTGTTTTACAATCTGTTCAGACATATCCTCAAGGTGAAACACGTGTCGCTGCCCAACCTTATTGTCGGGCGCACCATCGTGCCCGAGATGCTGCTTCATCACTGCAATGCGGCCGAGGTTGACCGCGAGCTGACCGCCATCCTCTCCGACGGCGAGGCCCGCCGGGCGCAGGAGCAGGGGTACCGCCAGATGAGGGCGCGCCTGGGAGATGACAGCATGGCTGCCACAGCCGCCGGCCACATCCTCGCCCACATGTAGCATGTCAACGCCCACCCGGCGATTATACATTTTTTCACATTCTTTTAAATTTTCTTTTAACATAGATGGGGTGAAATGTGCCGATAAGTCACTATCTTTGCAAATAATTACATGCTTTTTTCAGGAAAGATATGAGTCAATACAACTATATAAGAGTGTCATTGTATGGCCAGTTTGGCGACGAGTTGCGCACGGCCATGCGTTTCCCCACACCCGCGCCCGGGGTTCAGCCCGAGAAGCTGACGGTTTTCAATCCCACCAAGGTGCTTGAACAGTTTAACAACGCCCGCGAGTGCTATGCCCTGTGGAACACGGCGGCGGGATGTTACTACGGCCTGGTGACACGCAATCCGCTTGACCCGGGCAGCGCGGCGATGTTGCTGTCGTTGCTTGTGCCTCATGGCGTTATCCTCTCGGGGCGCCAGGTGATCTCGGCTCTCGGCGGCCTGCGCAAGACCCTTGTTGAAGATTCAAACTACAGCGATGAGGCGGTTATCAAGGTGTTTCACAACGCCGGGCTGCCCGAGCATGTGACCCCCATCGCCGAGCTGCGCGAGCGTGAGAACCAGATGCTTCTCCCGGTCGAGAGCCAGCCCAAAGGCACCGGCTACCGCATCTATGCCAACGGCCATGAGCTCGACACCATCCTCTCGTTCCCCTATCAGGAGGAGAGCCGCATCTATCGCCGCGTGCTCGTTGTCGCCGCCACCACCTCGCTCAAGCCCGACGCCAAGCTCGCCCAGCTGATGTCACACATCGAGCGTGAATACTGGGTGGAGTGCCCCCAGGGGGTGACAGCCCAACCAACCTATGCCGCCGAGGGTGAGCGCGTTACGCTCACATTCTCCAAAACCGGTTTCAACACCTGCAAGCAGAACATCACCGCCGGCATCCCCTCGCCCTACGCCAAGATCGACGGCGCGCTGATCAAGGTGAAGACACCCGCCGAGAGCGGCATGTCGTTCACCCGTCGCGTCAAGCTCAATGTGCTCAACGCCAAGGGGGGTGCCGTGCATGGCTATACCATCAGTGTCAACGGCCGCTCCATCAACACCATGGAGCCTTACATCGAGCTGACCGAGCGCGACATGACCGGCGGCAACAAGGTGCAGATCAACGTTGCCTCCAACAATTTCAAGCCGGTCAAAATCGAGAAAGACCCCTCCGACATGGCCACGGCCGAGAGCATCGACATTGTGCTCGAGCCGCTCGAGACAGGCATCCTGCTGCGCCTCGACTTTGGTGAGGGCCGTCTGTTTGAACAGCACATATCGCTTGAGCGCAACACACCCGAATACAGCCAGTTGCACTCGGGTAACTTCCATGGATTCCGTGCCTACCGCATCACCGGCCAGGGCATGAGCGAGGCCTACAATGTCGATGTGCGCTCGGCCGCCAAACCAACGGCCCCGACCTTTGACAACATCTCGGGCAACACCACCGCGACATCGTCAAACGCGGCGGCGAGCGGTCGCAAGATTCCCGTGTTTGAAAACATCTCGCGCACCGACTCGGCTCCCAAACCGGCCAAAGAGGAACTCAAGCCCGCCAAGGAGGAGAACAAGCAACCCAAAACCGAGCCTAAGGAGCCTAAGATACCCGACTATGGCACCGTTGACGACGAGCCCACTCCCAACAACCACAAGACAGGCATCATTATCGGTGTTGTCTGCTCGGCCATACTGCTTGTGCTGGCGTTGATTTTCTTCCTCCCCACCTCTACCAAAACCGATGAGGCTGAGGATCCCGATATCATCACCGCCGAAAACATCTATGTTGACAATGACGGCGTCAATGTGGAGACCGTGGCGGGTCCCGATGCACAGCCGGCTGCCGCGACAACACAACCGGCCGAGCCGGCTCAGGCCCCTGCAGCCCCGGTGGCCGACGAGATTGCCGACCTTGCCTATCTCAACGGCAACGCCACCTGGCGCGCCTCCGAGCTCAAGACCGACAAATATCGCGCGTTGGTGACCGCCATACAAAACGGTGACCTCGAGGCTGTCGCCAACCATGAGTATTTTGCCACCGCCGGCCGCGCCACCAACAGCGAGGCTGTAAAGGTGGCCGAGATGGCCTGGGATGCCATAGGCACACCCAACGAGGGGGGCAACCGCCGCGCGCTCCAGAAGATGGAGGGCAAGGATGTCGACATCCACGCCCTGTTTTTGGACCTGTCGCGCCGCCGTCCGAGCAAGCCTAACCCCAACCCGCGCCCCGGCAAGTAACATCCTCAGACCAAACCGCCATGAAAATCAGCCCATTCTGTCGCCCCCTTTTGTCAGCTATCCTCCTGTTAGCCCTCCCCCTCGGCGCTGCAGCCAAGGCCCCGATGGTGGGTTTCCCCGAGGCCGCCGCCAATTATCAGGCCTATCCCGAGGCCTCCACGCTGCCGGCGCTGTCGGCAGCCCCCGAGGGGTATGTCCCCTTTCACATCGAGCACTACGGGCGCCACGGCAGCCGCTGGATAATCGACGAGGGACGATACCAATACCCGGTTGACGTGCTTGAGATGGCACAGCGCCGGGGCGTGCTGACCGAGCGCGGCGCCGAGGTGCTCGCCGAGCTCAAAGGATGGCGCGAGGCCGTCAGAGGACGCGATGGCGAGCTGACCGAGCTCGGAGCCGAGCAACACCGGGGCATCGCCCGGCGCATGGCGCGCAATTTCCCGACCGTTTTTGCCCCCGACACACGCCTCGACGCCCGCTCGACAGTGGTCATCAGGTGCATCCTGTCAATGCTCAACGAGGTTGAGGAGCTAAAGGGGATCTACAGCGACCTCGATGTGCACACCGATGCCTCCAACGCCGATATGTACTACATGAACAACCCCGTGGCCACCCCGGCATGGGAGCGAGTCGAGGCGGTCAAAGACACCCTTGACATGTTCAGGAACAAATATCCCGTGAGAGGCGATTTCGCCCGCCGGCTCATCAGCGACCCCAAGCTGATCGCCGACAGTGTCAATCTCAAGAAGTTTAACGACGACCTGTTTGACATCGCGGCCAACTCGGTTTCACACGGCCCACAGTCGACCATCGCCGAGGTTTTCTCGCCCGAGGAGGTACATGAGCAGTGGCTCAAGGGAAACGCCTTCTGGTTCTGGCGCAACGGCAACTGGCCCGTGAGCGGTGGCACCGCCTCAAACAATCAGGTGGCCCTGCTCCACAACATCGTCAACAGCGCCGACACCACCCTGATGTCGCCGCGCCACAGTGTCAACCTGCGTTTCGGCCACGAGGGTAACCTCATCGCGCTGGTCGTGCTCCTGGAAATCAATGACTTCAACAGGCAGTATGACAGCCTCGACAGCCTTGTGACAGCCGACGGCGGCGGCTGGCGCAACTATGAGATTTTCCCCATGGCCGCCAATGTGCAGCTTGTGTTTTACCGCCCGCGCTCGGGCAATTTCACCCCCGACGACATTCTTGTCAAGGCTCTTCTCAACGAGCGTGAGGTCAGTCTCCCCGCGACACCCGTCGACGGCAAATACTATCGATGGAGCGACCTGAGGGGACACTACCTCGCCAAAAACTCCCGTTAATCTTACCACTACCCCCACTCTGTTAATTTGACATATATGGATCAGGATCTTGCAAAGAAAATCGGTAAAGACCCCGACGGCCTTTTGACCTACGAGTATATAGCCAACCATATAGGTGGATGTGACCACCAGATGGATGACTTGATCGACAACATGATAAATGTTGACAAGACGGGTCAGTTCATAGTCAGCGCGGCGCGCTACCTTCATGCCATCGACCCCTCGGGCTACCGCGGGTCGATCGACCGCCTGATAACGGCGGCTATCGACCGCGACCGCGAGCGTCGCTATCTGGGCGACCTGATGCAGGCCATCTGGGGCTCCGACTATATGGATCAAGCCGAGCGCCTGAGTGCTTCCGACGACAACTTCCGCCGCATCTACAAGCGTCTTTTCCCATCAAGCGTCTTATGAAAACTCTTTACACTCTCCTTCTAACCATCTTCGTCTTAACCGCCCCTGCCATCAAAGCAACGGGCCAAACCACAACCACAATGTCACAAACCACAGCTCAGCCCGACACCGCCTCGGTCAAGGTGCTCGTCGAGACAACACTTGGCGACATCACCATATTGCTTTATGGCGACACTCCCCGCCATCGCGACAACTTTGTCAAACTGGTCAACGAGGGGTATTACAACGGGGTGTTGTTTCACCGTGTGATCAAAGACTTCATGATACAGACCGGCGACCCCGACTCAAAGGGAGCTCCCGCCGGCAAGCGCCTGGGCATGGGTGGCCCCGGCTACCAGATCGACGCCGAGATTCTTTATCCCAAACATATCCACCGTCGCGGAGCGCTGGCGGCTGCCCGTCAGGGTGATGCCACCAACCCTCAGCGTCGCTCGTCGGGCAGCCAGTTCTATATTGTGACGGGCCGCAAGGTGAGCCCCGGCGAGGTTGGCCGCCTCAACGAGAATATAGTCCAGACACAACAGATGACTGTCTTCAACCGCCTGGTTGGCGAGCACCGCGACGAGATCATGGGGATGCAGCAGCGTGGCGACACGACGGCGCTTGAGAACCTGCGCCAACAGCTCATCAAGCAGACCCTTGATGAGGTTGCCCAAAATCCCGCCACCCTGTCGCCCGAGCAGCTCGACATCTACACCAGTCAGGGGGGCGCCCCTCATCTTGACGGGCAATACACTGTGTTTGGCGAGGTGATAAAGGGCATGGATGTGGTCGACGCAATTGAAAAAGTGGCCACCGACCCCGCCGACCGCCCTCTTGACGACGTCATGATAAAAAAGATGACTGTCATCAAATAACCATCACCCCTCGGTCAGCACAGCAAAATGATAAGATACAGCACGTTACATCTCGACAATGGCCTGACAGTCATAAACAGCCATGACCCATCGACGGTGATGGTTGCCATGACCGTGCTTTACAATGTGGGCGCGCGCGACGAGCACCCCGACCAGACCGGCCTGGCCCATCTGTTTGAGCACCTGATGTTTGGCGGCTCGGTCAACATACCCGACTTTGACGGCGAGATGGAGCGTGCCGGCGGCTACAACAATGCCTGGACTTCAAACGATTTCACCTGCTTTTATGATGTCGTGCCGGCGGTCAATGTCGAGACCCTCTTTTGGCTCGAGAGCGACCGCATGCTGTCGCCCGCCTTCTCGCCCAAGTCGCTCGAGGTGCAGCGACATGTGGTGATCGAGGAGTTCAAACAGGTGTGTCTCAATAAGCCCTACGGCGATCTGGGCCACCGCCTGCGCGGGTTGCTCTACAAGACCCACCCCTACCGTTACCCGACCATCGGCAAGGAGATAAGCCATATAGAGAACGTGACCGAGAGCCGGGTGAAAGATTTTTTCTTCAGTCACTACGGTCCCAACAATGCCGTTATAGCCCTGTCGGGCAATGTTACCGACGAGCAGGCCTTTGCCCTGGCCCATAAATGGTTTGACCCGCTGCCCCGGCGCGAGATCGCTCCACGCCTGTATGAGCCCGAGGCCCCCGTCACCTCGCCGCGCCACCTGGAGCTGACGGGCAATGTGCCTCAGGCAATCATCATCAAGGCATTCCCCATGCCCGGTTATGGCACTAAGGGTTACATCGAGTGTGACCTCATCACCGACCTTCTTGCCGCCGGCCGCTCGTCGCGTTTCCACCGCGAGCTTGTGATGGGATGTGACCTCTTTACCGATGCCGACGCTTCAATCTCGGGCAGCGAGGAGCCGGGATTCATTATGGTGTCGGGGCGCCTCGCCGGCGATTCCGACGATATCATCGCCGAGGCCTCGTCGCGACTCGACCGCGAGCTTGCCCGTCTCGCCTCGGGCGACACGTCGGGCCATGAGCTCGAGCGCGCCCTCAACCGCTTTGAAAGCAACTTCGAGCAGTCAAATATGGGCTATCTCAGCAGGAGCCAGCAGCTCGCCACGGCGACAATGCACCGCGAGGATATAAACGACACTGTAGCCCGCTATCGCGCCACCACCCTCGGCGACATCACCGCCGCCGCCAGCCGCTATCTCGACCCCTCCCACGGGTGCACCCTCATCTACCGCCCGGCATAGAGACTCCCTTAGGGGATGGGACAGGCTCTTATCCCCTTATGAGTAATGTGGGGTCAAGGAGAAAATCAAAAAGCCCGATAAACAGAACGCCCGTGTCGTCGCGATAGGGAGTTATATCATCTTTCACTATAACCACACGTTTAAACGCATCATTGATTCTGCTGAAAGACGCCGTTTCCTGTTGCATTTTATCTTCATCGTCAATTGCAAATGCCGACTGTATATAATATCGGTTGTCGGAGTCGTTGACGACAAAGTCAACCTCGTGCTGTTTCCTTATCGATTTGCCGTTTTTATCAGTGGTCTCGACTTCCACCATGCCAACATCAACAGCATAACCTCTGAAAAGAAGTTCGTTGTATATTATGTTCTCCATCAGGTGGGTTTGCTCCAATTGCCTGAATCCAAGCAGAGCATTACGCAGTCCCATATCGGTGAAATAATATTTTGCTAAGGTATTTATATATTTTTTACCCTTAATATTGTATCGTAGAGCTCTCTCCACCAAAAAAGCATCACATAGATACTCCAAATATTTGGAGACCGTTTTATTGGAGATGGTGATTTTTTTAAGACTCTTGAACGTGTTTGACAGTTTGGTGGGATTGCAGGGAGACCCAATGGAAGAGGCGAGAATCCTGAATATTTCTTCCAGTTCCGATTTATTTTTTACTCTGTGGCGTTCAACCACATCGGCTATAAAAACAGTATCATCTAAATGAGTCAGATAATCTCGTTTTGCCTTATCATCTGATAGAAAAAGCGTTTGCGGCAAACCTCCATAGGTATAATAATCTCGCCAGCGCAAAGATCTTTCGCCTCCAAGAGCATTGTAGTATTCTGAAAAAGAAAGCGGGTACATGTGAATATCTTGACCGCGGCCGCGGAATTCAGTAACAATATCTTTTGACAGAAATCTCGAGTTGCTTCCTGTAACATAAGCATCCACATTCCGGATATGTAGAAGGCTGTTTAAGACATCGACAAAATCGTCAACCATTTGCACCTCATCGAGCAACACAAAATAAGTGCTTTGGTCCAAGACGCGTGATTTTATGTATGACAGCAATTTATCAGGATGGCGATAGTCAACATTTGTCCTGTCATCAAGAGCAATCTCAATTATGTGGTTTTCGTCTACGCCGATTGAGTTAAGATAACTGTGAAAAAGCTCGAATAATAGGAATGATTTACCACAACGGCGAATACCCGTGATGATTTTTATCATTCTATTTCCTTTTGCTGCAATGAGTTGCTCGAGGTATTTTGGTCGAGGAATAATCATATTACTAAAAATTGTGGTTTACCGCATTTTTTGGTAATACAAAGATGGTGATAATTTTTGGATCTCCCAAAATCCACCGTGTAATTTTGGGTCACCGGCCCTGTCCGCTGACCCAAAATGGAGGGGTTGCTCGGTGGAAAGGGAAAGTCCTATTACCAAAAATTGTGGTTTACCGCATTTTTTGGTAATAGGACTCGGAATGGGATTCTTTTTTGAATTTATTCCTCAGCTGTTGCCTGAGGTGTCGCCCGGTGGTCAGCGGTTGTAGATGACTCGGCCGCGGGTGATGACGATGCCTCTGGTAGAGGGGTCGACGGGTCGTCCGTTCAGGTCATAATAGAGCGCTGGAGCCGTCGGGTCGAGAGTCAGGTTATAGATGCCCGAGGCGTTGGGGTCAAAGGGACCGTCAACAAGCGAGCTGCGGTAGTTGGTCAGGGCAGTCTTGAGGCCGGGGATGATTTCTTTGTTGGCATCTTCGGTGGCGTTGTCAAAATGCCAGGTGAAGTCGCCTTTCTGACAGCGGCCGGCACCATACTGGCCGGTGACAATGGCGGGAATCTCCTCGGGGTCGTCGGGGGTCGAGGCGTAGATCATCGCGGGGTCGGTGTCAAAGTTGCTGTAGGTGGTCGGTGTCTTGACCAGCTCGGCTTTGAGGCCTTTGACGCTCTCGGGGATGAGCTCGTCGCGTGAGTCGACCAGATAGGCGTCATAGAGGTTGCTGTTGTAGTCGTCTTTCTGGGTGATAAATGACTTGGCGCCCTCGACGTGGTTGTTCCAGAACTTGCAAACACCGCTGTCTTCGCCCGACAGGAGGCCTTTCTTGCTCGTCTTGGCGTCAACGAGGTTTTTGTCGGTACCCTGGCCCGAATTGATGATGGGGTAGCGGCAGTTGCGGAAATAGTTGCACTCGACAAAGGCACAGGCGTTGCTTGCCAGCCCTACGCCATACTCTCCGTTGCCGTCATAATAGTTGTTGAACACGTGGAATGCCTTGCCGTGGCGGCAGCGGGGCAGGCGCGAGTCGGCGTGGTCAAACCAATTGTGATGGTAGGTCAGATAGTCGGCGGGAATCTCGCTGCCGTATGACTTGCTGGGGTCTATGAGGCAGCACTTGCCGTTGTCAAAAAAGTGGTTGTAGGCCACGGTGCAGTAGGTGGAATATTTGATGTCGATGGCGCCGTCGCCTTTCACCTGGTCGGCATCGGAGCCTACCTGGCCGTAAAACACGTCGAGGTTGTGGAGCCACAGGTGGGAGTTGTTTTTGTTGCACTCGACGCCGTCATCTTTGCAGAGCATGATGCCGATGTTGCGCATCTCGGCGCCGGTCACCTGTGAGAACTGAACGCCAAAACCCCAGATGGTGGCGTCGTTGCCAACGCCCTCGAGGGTGAAGGGAAACTCTGAGTAGGCGGTCTCTCCTTTGATGTCGAGACCCTGGCCAAAGCGCAGCTTGTCCATGTCGCTGTCGGTGATTGTACCGATGATGCGTATATTGAGCGGTTGCTTCATGTCGCCGGCTGCCAGACACTTGCGATAGCCCTCGATGACGCTGTACAGGCCGGTGAAGGTGTTGGGCTTGCCGTTTCTGGGCCAGGTGACGCTGATGGTCTTGGCGGTATTGGCTGTGACATACATCACGATGGCGTTATCTTTGAGGGTGCCGTCGTTGCGATAAGCTCCGACCCCCTCATACAGTCCCTCGACGGGACGCCCGAAGTGGGCATATCCGGTGCGGTCATGGGGTTTTACCACCAGGTCGCCGGCCACCGAGGCCTCGGCCGTCAGCTCGGCACCGTCAACCACCGGGACCACCTTGAGGCTGTAGGTGTCGGCTTTGAGACCGAGAGCATCGGCGCGGCCATACGTGCCATAGTTGCGTATCAGCTCGTCGTCGAGTTTTGTCCAGTTGTCGGCGCCGTTCTCGCTTACGTAGACATTGTAGGCTGTCGCGCCGGGGAAGAGAGACCATTCGACCCAGGCTGTCTCAAGCCATCCCTGGGCCGAGTTGATTTTGACTGCCGAGTTGGCCGTAAAAGCGGCCGCAACGGCAAAAACAGTTGTGAGTAGATTTCTAACGTTCATGTTTACAATTGGTTGTGTTTATTTTTCATGGTTGTTTCTTGATGTCAACGTTTTTTGGAGTGGCGCAGGCGGCGGTAGTGCTCGATCAGACGGCGGTAGAGCTGCATGGCCTTGATGGTGATAGGAGAAGGAGCCACCATGAGGTCGGTCGACATGACCTCGGCCATGGTTTCGGTAGTCTCGACGGCGCCAAACTGCTCGGGGAATATGATGATGAGGTTGTTGCCGGCAAAATAGCGCTTGAGGAAGTCGGGCATCAGGTCGATGTCGTTGTTGTAGGAGACGGCCGAGCGGCGCGAGGAGATGACGATGAGCAGGTCATCGTCGGCAATGCGGTTGGCAAGGATGACAAAGTCGTCCCAGTTTTCGGCCTGGCGGTACTGGCGTCGGAACTGGTAGCCGCCGGTCTGGCAGACGCGCTCGATGAAGGGACGTGTGTCGGGGTGGCAGCAGAAAATTGTCAGGCACCCCAGCTGCATGGTGAGATTGCCGATTGCCTCGACCCAGCGGCGGAAACCGGTCTCAAACTGGGCGTTGGGGGGCACGCTGACCACGATGCGGCTGACGGTGTTGACGGGTATATAGCAGCGTGAGATGACCACCATGCGGTTGGTCGACGTCAACAGCTGCTCTATTTTGTTGCCATAGAACGAGTCGATGATGGCTGTGCGGCGATGGAGGCCGATGAACACCTCTGTTATGTCGCGCTCGCTGATGGTGTTGAGCACCCCGGTGACAATGTTGAGGTCAAAGCGCTCGATAGGCTTGAGGCGGGTGTCGCCGGCAGCGGCGGTCTGCTCGGCCACGTCGAGGCTGTTGCGGCCAATGGCGCGCGAGGAGGCGCTGTTGTCGCTGCGCACGTGCAGGGCATACATCTTGCTGTCGGGGTTGATGCCGCGCCCCATGAACATCGCCAGGTCGACAAGCTGGGGGGTGGTGATGGGGTTGGCGACGGTGACGAGGGTGCGCCGCGGGGGGCGCGAGCGCTGATTGGCCGCGTTGAGGGAGTTGCCGCTGAAAAGGAGCACACGCAGGCGTGAGGCGGCGCGTGAGGTGCCAAACGAGGAGACGGTGCAGGTGACAAGGATCATCACGATGGTGCCGTTGAGCACATCCTCGTCAAAAATCTTGATCGAGTAGCCTATCATGACCACGGCCAGAGCCACGGCGGTGTGGGCATTGGTGAGCTGATACATCATCGAGCGGTCGACACCGCGCATGCCAAAGCGCAGCTGTGTGACCCACGCGGCGATCCACTTGCCGGCCATGGCCACGGCCGACATGACGGCGGCCACATAGAGCGTGTCCCACCCGTCGACAACCACCTTGACGTTGATGAGCATACCGACGCCGATGAGGAAATAGGGGATAAAGATGGCGTTGCCGACAAACTCGAGCCTGTTCATCAGCCGCGAGCGGGCCGGGATGTATCGGTTGAGGGTCAGGCCGGCAAAAAAGGCGCCGAAGATGCCCTCGATGCCTATCACCGAGGCTATGGTCGAGGCAAGGAAGACCATTGCCAGGACATAGATGAACTGGGCGATGCCGTCGTTGTATTTCTTGAAAAACCATCGGGTGAGCCGAGGATAGATGTAGACCGTGACCAGGCAGAAGATGACAAGGCCTGCCAGGAGCGCCATGAGACTGCCCGGGCTGAAGGCTCCCTCGCGGTAGACACCGGTGACCGACGCGACCACAATCAGGGCGCCGAGCACCGCCATGATTGTGCCGGCGACGGCGATGACCACGGCGGGCTGCTTGGAGAGTCCGAAGCGCGACACGATGGGGTAGGCGATGAGGGTGTGGGAGGCAAACATCGAGGCAAGCAGCAGGGCCGCCAGCGAGTCCTGATGCAGGAACACGACGGCACCGACGGCGCCGATCACAAGCGGTATGACAAATGTCACCAACCCGAAAAAGAGGCCCCGGCGCAGGTTTTTCTTGAGATTGTACATGTCAATCTCGAGGCCGGCCAGAAACATCAGGTAAAGGATACCGACCTGGCCAAACACCTCAAAGCTCATGTCGCGGGCCAACAGGTTGGCGCCATGGGGACCAACAGCCACGCCGGCCAGGATGAGGCCGATGACATGGGGCACACGCAGACGGTTGAGCAGTATCGGCGCGAGCAGGATGATCACCAGTACCGTCAGGAAGATGGTTACCGGATTGGTGATCAGGGCCGGGGCCGAGCTCAACAGTATGGTGGCTGAAAGGGTCATCGCTCAGACTTTGAACAAATGTTTTGCGATCTGGACTGCATTAAGGGCGGCTCCCTTCTTGATCTGGTCGCTGACGGTCCAGAAGGTTATCGCGCCGGGGGTCGAGATGTCGTCGCGCAGGCGGCCTATGAAGACAGGGTCGTGGCCGGCGCGGTCGAGGGGCATGGGATAGGTGGCGGTGGCCGGATTGTCGACCATCACGACACCGGGGGCGGCGGCAAAGGCCCCTCGCGCCTGGTCGACGGTCACGGGCCGCTCACACTCCACCCAGATGGCCTCGCTGTGGGCGCGCATCACGGGGACGCGAACACACGTGGCGCTGACCTCGAGCGAGGGCGCGTGCATGATTTTTTTGGTCTCGTGGTGCATCTTCATCTCCTCTTTGGTGTAGCTGTTGTCGAGGAAGATGTCGATGTGGGGAATGACGTTGAACGCCAACTGATGGGCAAAGCGCTCGACGCGTGGCTCGTCGCCGCCGGCCAGGGCCCGGTGTTGGTCGACAAGCTCGTCCATAGCCGCCTTGCCGGCACCCGATGCCGCCTGATAGGTCGACACATGCACGCGCCTGATGGGCGACAGGTCGTGGATGGGTTTGAGCGCGACAACCATCTGGATGGTGGTGCAGTTGGGGTTGGCGATGATGTGGCGCGGCGCGTTGAAGGCGTCGTCGCCATTGACCTCGGGCACAACCAGGGGGACATCGCTGTCCATTCGGAAAGCGCTCGAGTTGTCTATCATTATGGCACCGCCCGAGGTGATGGTCCCGGCAAACTCGCGCGAGACGCCGGCGCCGGCCGACACAAAAGCGACGTCGACATCTTTAAACGCGTCGGCATCGTGGGTCAGCTCTTTGACGGTGTATTCTCGCCCGCCAAAGGTCATTGTCATGCCCGCGCTACGCTTTGAGCCAAACAACGACAGGTTGTCAACAGGAAATTTTTGCTCGGCAAGCACCTTGAGGAGTTCTTGACCGACGGCACCCGACGCGCCAACAATCGCTACGTTCATTTCTTCAGGGGGGGGAGTGGGAAGGGGAAAAGAATTATTTCTTCTCTTTGGTAATTGTTTGTTTACTATACAGATTTTAAAGAAGCCCCCGTCGCCAATCAGAGATGGAAAGGCCGGGGGCTAAAGCGGGGTGAGAGGGAAACGCCTGTCGGCGGGGCGCCGATCAATCGTGGTTTTCCACACCGGCCAGCTCGGGGTCAATCATGATGCGGCCGCAGTATTCACACACGATAACTTTTTTGTGCATCTTGATCTCCATCTGCTTTTGGGGCGGAATACGGTTGAAACAGCCACCACAGGCGTTACGCTGGATGTAGACGATGCCGAGGCCGTTGCGGGCGTTTTTGCGGATGCGCTTGAAGGCAGTCAGCAGGCGCTGGTCGTCGATGCCGTCTTCGATCTTGCGAGCGTTCTCGCGCAGGCGCTCCTCGTCTTGCTTTGTCTCGGAGATGATCTCGTCGAGCTCGGCTTTCTTCTCCTTGAGCACATGGGCGCGGTCGAGCATCGTCTGCTCGGTGGTGTTGATGTCGAGGTTCTTATTGTCGACGGCGCGGTTGTACTCGTTGATGTGCTTCTCACAAAGCTCAATCTCAAGTGTTTGAAACTCAATCTCTTTTGAGAGGAGGTCAAACTCGCGGTTGTTGCGCACGTTGTCGAGCTGTGTCTTGTATTTGTCAATCTTGGCCTTGGCCTCATTGATTTTCTCTTTTTCGGCCACTGCCTTGCGACGGAGTTCTTCAATCTCGGCGCGATAGTTCTCGATGCGTGTATTGAGACCTTCGATCTCGTCCTCGAGATCGTTTACCTCCAGGGGGAGCTCTCCGCGCACGGTGCGTATGCGGTCAATCTGGGAAAGGGTGGTCTGCAGGTCATAGAGCGACTTGAGGCGCTGCTCGACCGATAAAACTTGGTCGGGTTTGTTTTTATCGACTGCCATATTTTTTTACAGATATTCTACTGGGTTCTGAGGTTGATTAGAGTATTGAACTGCAAAGGTAGGAAATTTTTCCTTAATAATGTGGAAAAAAATTGATGAACTGCATTGCTCGGTCTCAAAGTGGCCGATATCGACCAAAAAAATGTCGTCGGCACGCTCCTGAAAGTCGTGATAACGGATGTCGCCTGTCAGGTAGACATCGGCGCCGGCGTCGACGGCATTGTCAATGAACGAGCCTCCGGCACCGCCACAGAGGGCCACTCGCCCGACGAGGCGGTCGGGGTCGGTGTGGCTGCACCGGGCCACGGCGGCGCCAAAGCGTTTTTTGGCCAGGTCGACAAAGGCGCGCGCGGTCATGGGGCGGGGCAGCGACCCGACGGCCCCCGAGCCGTTGCCGTCGGGGTCGGGCACGAGGGCGTGCACGTCGGTCAGCCCCAGGCGGCGGGCCATCTCGCGCGAGATGCCGCCGGGGGCATTGTCGAGGCTGGTGTGGGCCGAGTAGAGTGTGACTCCCGCCTGGAGGGCGGCCATGACGGTGCGCTGTGACGCGTTCTCGCCGGTGAGCCGCCTCAGTGGCTTGAAGATGATGGGGTGATGGGCCACCACGAGATTGCAGCCGGCCGCGGCGGCCTCGGCCACAACCCCGGGGGTGTGGTCAAAGGTGAGTATGACGCCGGTGCAGGGGGCGTCGAGTTGGGGCGAGACCTGCACCCCGCTGTTGTCATAGCTCTCCTGCAGCCTTAGCGGGGCGTGCTCCTCGATGGCTTTGATGACCTCTCGGATGGTCGGCATCACTTTTTGGTCTCTTCGGCCGGCACAACGGCGATTTTGAGTTCCTGCAGCTGAGAGTCGTCGATGGCCGACGGGGCATCGATCATCATGTCGCGACCCGAGTTGTTTTTGGGGAAGGCGATGGTGTCGCGTATCGAGTCAAGCCCGGCGAGAATCGACACCATGCGGTCAAAACCAAAGGCAAGGCCGCCGTGGGGGGGAGCGCCAAACTTGAAGGCATCCATCAGGAAGCCAAACTTGTAGCGGGCCTCCTCTTCGCTCAGGCCCAGCAGGGAGAACATCTTGTCTTGCAGCTCGCTGTCGTGGATACGTATCGAGCCGCCGCCCAGCTCATTGCCGTTGACCACCATGTCGTAGGCCGTGGCGCGAACCTCGCCGGTGTTGCTCTCGAGCATGTCGATATCGTCGGGGTTGGGCGCGGTGAAGGGGTGGTGCATGGCATAGTAGCGCTGGGTCTCGTCGTCCCATTCAAACAGCGGGAAGTCGATCACCCACAGGCATGAGAACTCGTCGGGGCGGCGCAACCCCAGGCGGCTGCCCATCTCGAGGCGCAGCTCACACAGCTGCTTGCGCGTTTTCATTGTCGGGCCGGCGAGGATGAGTATAAGGTCGCCGGGTTTGGCCTGGCAGCGCTCGGCCCAACCCCTGAGGTCGTCCTCGCTGTAAAATTTAGACACCGAGCTCTTTATCGAGCCGTCGGCCTCTATCTTGACCCACATCATGCCCTTGGCGCCTACCTGCGGACGCTTCACGAAGTCGGTCAGCGCGTCGAGCTGCTTGCGGGTGTAGCCGGCACAGCCGGGAGCCACAATGGCGCCTACATACTCGGCCTCGTCCATCACCGCAAAGCCCTTGCCGCCGGTGAGATCCTTGAGCTCGACAAACTTCATGCCAAAACGGGTGTCGGGCTTGTCGGAGCCATAATATTTCATGGCGTCGGCCCACGTCATGCGCGGGAACGGCTCGGTGAAGTCGATCCCCTTTGTATATTTGAAGATATGCTTTATCAGACCCTCAAACATGTTGAGCACATCCTCTTGCTCGACAAACGACATCTCACAGTCGATCTGTGTAAACTCGGGCTGACGGTCGGCGCGCAGGTCTTCGTCGCGGAAACACTTGACAATCTGGAAATAACGGTCAAAACCGCTTACCATGAGCAGCTGCTTGAACGTTTGGGGCGACTGGGGGAGAGCGTAAAACTGGCCCGGATTCATGCGCGAGGGGACGACAAAGTCGCGCGCCCCCTCGGGGGTCGACTTGATGAGCACCGGTGTCTCCACCTCGATAAAGCCCTTCTCGTCGAGATAGCGGCGTATCTCGAAAGCCATCTTGTGGCGCAGCTCAAGGTTGTGGCGCACACACTCGCGGCGCAGGTCGAGATAGCGGTACTTCATGCGCAGGTCGTCGCCGCCGTCGGTGTCGTTCTCGATGGTGAACGGGGGCACCTCCGAGCGGTTGAGCACCTTGACATCGGTGGCGATAATCTCGATGTCGCCCGTCGGCAGATTGACATTCTTGTTGGTACGCTCGGCAACGGTGCCGGTCACCTGTACCACAAACTCGCGGCCCAGACGGTTGGCGGCCTCGTGGAGCCCGGGGTTGGACTCCTGGTCAAACACAACCTGTGTCAGGCCATACCGGTCGCGGATGTCTACAAAGGTCATTCCACCCATTTTGCGAACACGCTGCACCCATCCTGCCAGGGTCACATTGCTGCCTGCGTCGCTGAGTCGCAGCTCGCCGCACGTTTTTGTCCTATACATATTGCAAACAGTTTTTGTTGTTTTTTCTTTTATGACCGCAAAATTACACAAAAACATGATATTAGCGCAATACCACGCTGTCGGTTTTAATTTTTTTTGCACGGGTGATTGCAGATAGCAAAAAGCTATCGAAAACATGTTTTACAGCATTTTTGTGGCAAATTGTTTGTGATTCCCAATATTTTGCTTACATTTGTAACGAAATTTGAAGAATAGCAATGGAAAAACTCGACAATCTTGACCGCAAAATATTAAGCATCGTGATGAGAAACGCCCGCATCCCCTCAAAGGATGTCGCCCTGGTCTGCGGCGTGTCGCGAGCCGCCATCCATCAGCGTATCCAGCGCATGATCGACCTCAATATCATCACCGGCTCGGGCTATCACGTCAACCACAAGGTGCTCGGCTACCGCACGTGCACCTACATCGGCGTCAACCTCGAGCGAGGCGCCATGTACCGCGATGTAGTGCCCGAGCTCGAGAAGATACCCGAGGTGGTTGAATGTCATTTCACCACGGGCCCCTACACGATGCTCATCAAACTGTTTGCCCGCGACAACGAGCAGCTGATGGACTTGCTCAACAACAAGATACAGCGTATCCCCGGCGTCACCGGCACCGAGACCCTCATCTCGCTTGACCACAGTATCGACCGCGTGATTCCGATCACGATTGAAAAATAACACCATCCAACCCCTCTCTCTCGCGAGGCGCCCGTCTCATGGAAGCACTGATGCATTTTATCTGGGAGTTCAGGCTCTGTGGCACCGACCTGCACTGTGTTGACGGCGTTGGAATCACCGTGCTCGACCCCGGCCGTCATAACTATGACCCGGGGCCTGACTTTTTAAACGCCAAGATCAGGATTGGCAGCCACGTGTGGGTCGGCGATGTGGAGATCCACACGCGCGCCGCCGACTGGTATCACCACGGGCACCACACCGACCCGGCCTACCGCTCGGTGATACTCCATGTGGTCAGGCAGGACGACACCCGTGTCGACCGCCACGACGGGCAGGTCATCCCTCAGGTCATCATCGACTGCAATCCCGACTTCAACCGCGACTACAACATGATGATCGACACCTCGCGGGGCACCCTGGGGTGCACCTCCCATCTGGGCGCCATCCCCTCGATGCATCTCAACGCGTGGGTCGACAGGCTGGGGTTTGAGCGCCTTCAGCAGAAGGGCGACCGCATCAAGGCGCTCGTCGACGACCACGCCGGCGACTGGGAGCAGGCGGTCTACATCACCCTCGCCCGCGCCTTGGGGTTCAACACCAACTCACAGCCCATGATGCAGCTGGCCAAGGCGGCTCCGCTCCATTTCATGCGCAAACATTCCGACTCGCTTGAGGCTCTCGAGGCCATTTTGCTCGGGCAGGCCGGGCTGCTCGACGGCGTCACCCCCACCAACGACTATGTCGCCCTGCTGCAACGCGAGTATCGTTTCTACCGGTCAAAATTCAATCTCTCGCCCCTTCTCGCCCCGGGGTGGCGTCTCAACTCCACCCGCCCGGCCAATTCCCCTTACCGCCGTGTCGCGCTCCTGGCCGCCATGATCCACGGCGGCTACTCACTGGTTGGGGCGATACTCGAGGCGTCGGGCTGCTACGAGAGCCTTTACCGGCTCTTCAGCACCACGCTCTCTCCTTTCTGGCAAACCCATTTCACTCTCGACAGCGAGGACACCCGACACTTCCCGGCGTTAGGCCGGCAGTCGATAAACTCGCTCATAATCAACGTCGTCGCCCCGACGGTGGCCGCCTATGGCGAGACCCACGCCAACCCGCGGGCCGTCGACCGCGCCATCGAGCTGCTCGAGACACTCCCGCCCGAGCAGAACAGGCCCGTGAAGATGTTTACCGCCGCCGGCATCTCCTGCCCGAACGCTTTCTGCTCTCAGGCGCTGATACAGATGCACAAAGAGTACTGTGACAAGCGCGACTGCCTCAGGTGCCACATCGGCTACCGCATCCTCTCGTCGCGCGCCGTCATCTCGTCGACCACGGTAAAAGGCAACCTTTTGTAAAAATTTGTTGCAGGCATTTAAAAAAATATATATCTTTACACCGTGATTGAAAAATTGAAAGTCAAAAAAGAGATAAGAATACTGTTTGTGTGCCTGGGCAACCATCTGCCGGTCGCCGGCGGCCCAGGGGGTCATGCAAGCCATTGTCGACGCCCATCCGGGTGCCTCCGGGCGCTTTGAGATAGACTCGGCCGGCACCGGCCGCTATCACATAGGGCAGCTGCCCGACCAACGTATGCGCGTCCACGCCCGCCGGCGCGGCCTTGAGCTGGACCATCGCTGCCGGCAGGTCACCGAGGCCGATTTTGACCATTTTGATATCATCATAGGCATGGACGACTCCAATATCGCCAACCTGAGGCGACTGGCGCCGTCGCCCGAGGCTGAGCGGAAGATCGTGCCGATGGCCCGCTTCTTCACCATCGCTACACGATATGACCATGTGCCCGATCCCTACTATGAGGGCGCCGAGGGTTTTGAGTTAGTGCTCGACCTGCTCGACGACGCCTGCAACAACCTCTTTCATCAACTTGACCATTAAAAACCATTTTTTTTAACCCTACCAATCTTTTTATGAAAAAACTTATTCTCGGTTCTGCGGCCGTGCTTGCTGCACTGGCTGCCACGGCACAGACCTATCCCTATCAGGATGAGTCGCTCTCGCCCTATGAGAGGGCTGCCGACATGGTGTCACGCATGACACTGCAGGAAAAAATTGACCAGGTTGGCCACAAGACCTCGGCCATCACCCGCCTCGGTCTGCCCGGCTACAACTACTGGAACGAGGCGCTTCACGGCGTGGCCCGCTCGGGTCTGGCAACATCGTTCCCGGTGTCAAAGGCCATGTCGTCGACATGGGACCTGGAGTTGGTGTTCCGTGTAGCCACAGCCATCTCCGACGAGTGCCGCATCTACAACAATGACAACAACAAAGGCCTCATCTACTGGTGTCCCACCATCAACATGAGCCGCGACCCGCGCTGGGGACGCGACGAGGAGAACTATGGTGAGGATCCTTTCCTGACCGGCAAGATCGCCGTTGAGTATATCAAGGGCATGCAGGGCAACGACCCCCGTCACTATAAAACCATAGCCACGGCAAAACACTTTGCCGCAAACAACTATGAGAAAGGTCGCCACAACACATCGTCCGATCTCGACGACCGCAACCTGCGCGAGTACTACCTGCCGGCCTTTGAGATGGCCGTCAAGGAGGGTAACGTTCGCTCGATCATGAGCGCCTACAACGCTGTCAACGGCATCCCCTGTGGCGCCAACCATGAGCTGCTGATCGACATCCTGCGCGGCGAGTGGGGCTTTGACGGCTTTGTCACCTCCGACTGTGGCGCCGTTGAAGATGTCTTCAACAAGCACAAATATGTAGCCACCGGCGCCGACGCCTCGGCCGTCTCGATGAAAAACGGTGAAGACCTCAACTGTGGCGACACCTTCCAGCTGTTCTGCAAAGAGGCCATCGACAAAGGGCTCATGACCGAGGCCGACCTCGACCTTGCCCTGACCCGCGTGCTCGCCGCCCGCTTCTCTTGTGGCGAGTTTGACGCCAAAGGCAACGTGTCGTGGACCTCGACCCCGTCATCTTTGCTCGACTGCCAGACACACCGCGATCTCGCTCTCGAGGCCGCCCGCAAGGCCATCGTCCTGCTCAAGAACGACAACAATTTCCTCCCCCTCACCACCGACAAGACTGTCGCTGTCATCGGCCCGCTTGGCCACACCATCATGCTGGGTGGCTACTCAGGCTCTCCCATCGACCTGACCACACCGCTCGAGGGTATTGCCGAGAAGCTCAACTATGTGATAAGCGACGGCACAATCCAGTTTGAAGACACCAAAGAGCAGAGTGTCCCCTCAACCAGCAAGCGTCTCTCACACGAGGCCAACGGCTCGGCCGGCAACTTAGGCTATATCTACAACAACGACTGGATTGCCTTTGACGATGTTGACTTTGGCGCCGGCCGCACAAAGGTCGACATCTACCACGGTGCCAAAAACAACAACCCGACCATTGTCCACTTCTATCTTGACAAACTCGAGGGAGAGCCGGCTGTCAGCGTGACATGTCCCGTGACCGGCAACTGGAGCAAGTATATTGTCACAACGGCCGATGTTGACCCCGCCGTCTTCAAAGGGACACACAAAGTGTACATCAAGTTTGAGGGTGGCACCAACGGCGACAAGTATTGCGCCAACATGGACTGGTTCCGCTTCTACGACCCCGACATGGTCAATCCTCTTGAGGAGAATGGTCCCGTCTACTACTATCAGGGCTGTGACATAAGCACAACCACCGCCACCAACATTGCCCGCGCCGTCGAGATTGCCCAGAAAGCCGACGTCGTTGTGTTCTGTGCCGGCACCAGCCTTGACGTTTCGGACGAGAGCCATGACCGCACCTCGCTCGACCTCCCCGGCAACCAGCAGAAACTCCTCGAGGCTGTCTATGCCGCCAACCCCAACCTCGTGCTCGTGCTCGAGACATGCTCGTCGGTCACCATTCCCTGGGCTCAGGAGAATGTTCCGGCCATCGTCGAGGCTTGGTATGACGGTCAGGCTCAGGGTAAGGCTATCGCCGACGTGCTCTATGGCGACTTCAACCCCTCGGGCAAGCTCACATCAACA
The DNA here is from genome assembly GCA_964394205.1 of uncultured Muribaculaceae bacterium. GTDB lineage: Bacteria > Bacteroidota > Bacteroidia > Bacteroidales > Muribaculaceae > HGM05190. The sequence continues at coordinate 26,768 of CAYMVS010000010.1, forward strand.
TGGTACAGCTCGGTCAAAGACCTCCCCTCGGGCATGCTTGAGTATGACATCCGCAAGGCCGGCTATACCTACATGTACCACAACAAGACTCCGCTCTATCCCTTTGGCCACGGCCTGAGCTACACCACCTTCGAGTATGGCGACATGACCCTCAGCACCGACCGCCTCACCAAAGACGGCACCCTCACCGCCACCGCCACCATCAAGAACACCGGTACACGCGCCGGCGCCGAGGTTGTTCAGCTATATGCCCACTGCAACTCGACCATCGACCGTCCGAAGCTGCAGTTGGTTGGCTTTGCCCGCGTTGAGCTTGAGCCCGGCGAGACCAAGACCGTCTCTATCGAGCTCAAACATGACCAGCTGGCCTATTTCAACACCGCCAAGCAGACATTTGACGTCGAGGAGGGCACCGTTGACCTCTATCTGGCCTCATCTTCGGCCGACCTGCGCCAGCACGCCTCCATCTCGACCGAGGCCGCTACCGTAAAGGTTACCTACAAGACCGAGGGTGCCGGCATCAACGACATCTTTGTAAATCGCGAGTATGACAACTCGTTGATCTACAACCTGGCCGGACAGCCCGTTGGCCGCGCCGACCAATTTGAGACCCTCGCTCCCGGCTTCTACATCACCGGCGGCAAGGTTGTCAAGAAATAAGCAATCACCCAATCCAAACTACAATCGAGGAGCGCTCCCGCCCGGGAGAGTTCCTCGATTTTTGCGTCGGTCTCTCGCCGTCATCTTGTTTTTTTGACAGAATTGATATATTTTTGTCTTAAATACGTCTGCTCATGGATAGCGGTAAAGGAAATCAGTTGGATAAGGAACATTCTTGCAATTCGGCTTTTACGGGTGTGAACGAGGCCGGTTGTGATGGCAATCCACGCCTGCGTTTGGCTGCGTGGAGTGATATAAGACTTATCAGACGCCACGGGGCTTACTGTATCTACACCGCTATCAGGTATGGGCGCAAATATCTGCTCAAGGGACTCTCGGAAAACCATCGGGCCCTCCCCGAGTGGCAACGTCTTCTTTTCAAGGAGTTTGAGCTTGGTTTCCAGATTGATCATCCTAACATAGCCCGCACTGTCGGATGGGAGGCCATCACCGGGGTCGGCGAATCTGTTGTGATGGAGTTTGTTGACGGGCAGGAACTCGGCCAATGGCTGAAAACCTGTAAGACACAGACGCCCGACCGGCGGCTTGATGTCGTGAAACAGATAGCCGAGGCTCTTGTCTATATCCACTCAATGGGAATTAGCCACAGAGACTTGAAACCCGACAATATCCTCATCACCCGTAAGGGCTGCCAGGTGAAAATAATTGACTTCGGCCATGGCGACAGTGAGGATTTTATAGTATATAAGCGCGCCGCGGGAACAAAATCGTTTGGCGCTCCCGAGCAGGCAAGCGGCAAAATGGATGCCGCGATGAGTGCCGACATCTACTCGTTGGGCAAAATCATGGAAATTTTGCTTCCCAACCCAAGGTACCGACGCATAATCAAAAGATGCCTGCGTGAAGATCCCTCTGCCCGCCCTTCAGCCACCGACCTGCTTGAGTCTCTGAACGGTAAAACTTATTTCATCCCTGTAGCCATCGGGGCCCTTTTGGTTGCCCTGCTCGGGGCCGGGCTCATATCAAACAATTATAATAATGAGGTGGCAGATGATTATGAAGCGCCCGATACCCCAGTTTTAAACGCCCCCGTCGACACGGTTTATGTCCAGAAAACCGATACCGTGTTTGTCCAGACCCCGTCACAGCCTTCCGAAGCACAGATAAAAGCGGTGTGGGATAAAGTGATGACAGACGTTGAGCCCATGACAAAATTCTATGCAACATTTGATTTCATTGATAAGAAAGACCATAAGGATGAATATGATAAATTGATTCCACATTTTGGAGACAATCTGTATTTAGGCTTATTGGAGATTGGCTGCACCGAAGGAACGGCCACTGCCAAGCGCAAGGAATTGATGAACTACATGCGCCGCCGCTACAACGAGTACAAGGCCTCAAAACCCACCGCCCCCTCCGACTCTCTCCCCTGAGTTTCCTGTCAAGATGGATTAACTTGGATTATAGCCATTAGGAATATTTTATGTTTTTTTGCGAAAATATTCAATCTAAATTTATGGCAAAAAAATCAGCTATTTCAGGTGAATACATTGTCACCGTTGAAGATTCAGGCACCATTCGTGTCTGCAAGATTTTTGACAACGTAAAAGGGTCTCTGAGGGAATGTGCAGAGGCAAAGGGATTTGAGTTTGATCCTAATTGGACAACGCGTCAGTTTGGCGCGAAACTGATCAAGGAATATGGTGATGGCAACAACGCCGAGATTGGAGAATATACGGTTGTTAAGCGTGACAGCGGCACTATTGAGACCTACCGCACATACGATAACACAAAGGGCGCACTCCGCGAGATTGCTGAGGCACAGGGATTTGAATTTGATTCAGCCTGGAACACCCGTCAGTTCGGCTCCAAGCTCGTAGACTTCATCAATAGTAAAAAATAATGGCCGGGAGTTTTTGCAGACTAAAATAATAGTTTGATTGTACTGCACAAAACTGAAGTTAATTATGAGTAGACAGGCAAGTATATCGGATTTCTCCAATCTCAGTGAAATTATCTCCCGAGAACCCGTAAGGACCGGATTGCCCTTTGACTATGAGCCCTCAGTCAAGGAACTGGAGGGGTATCTTGCCAAATGGGACACCCTTAACGTCTATGTGGAGCATGAGGCGGCTCTGGAGATGCTTTTTCACGGTGACCCTGAGTTCAGCCGCAACACGAGCCTGCGGCACATCATTGTCAAATGTGCTGTGCTCAATGACTTTTACTCAACAAATATCTACCGGATAGAGCCGATAGCACGACACATTGCCTCTATTGACAATCTCGACGACCGTCTCTGTGGTGGCGACCGCTCTCTTGTGGCAGAGATAGCACAGGCCAAGGATGTGAAAAACCTGAATTACTCGTTTGCGACAAAATATTGCTCACACCACCAGCCTGAACTATATCCTATCTACGATCGGTATGTTGCTGACGTGCTGGTCTTTTTGAAACGTAAATATCCTGAAATACTGAAGTTTAAAAATCGTGGCAGCCTTAAAGACTATGACACGTTTGTCGAGGCGATAGAGGCGGTGAGAGATAACTTCGGTCTCGGGGCCTATACTTTCAAAGAGATTGACCGCTATCTCTGGCAGTTAGGGAAAGACTACTACAATCCTTATATTAAGAATCAGAAATCAAATTAACCAAATCAATCAATATGGCAGTAAAGACAACAGCGTCAGGCAAGATGGATAAGCGCACCAAGGAGTATAAGGAACTCAAGGCGCGTCTTGCCAAAGCGCGCGCCGCAAAGGCAAAGGCTTCAAAACCCAAAAAACAGACAACCAAACTGAAAAAAACAGCCGCAGGCAAAGTTGACAAAAGAACAAGAGAGGGCAAGGAGATTTGCGCTCGCATGGCCAAGGCCCGCAAGGCAAAAAATTCGCTTGCCAACCGACTGAAAAGATTGTTCCGCTAACATTAAATCTTAAAGAAATGCAGACTCCCGCAATAACTTTAGCTTCCATTCTGGCCGCAATAATCTGGGCCGATGGTGAATACTCCGAAGTAGAACGTACCACTCTGGGCGAAATCGCCGATGCTCTCGGAATCCCTGAGAAAGAACTTAACATGAACGTGACGGCAGCCCTTGTCGAGCTCAAAAACATGAATGAAGAGCAGGCCACCGATTATGCCGTCAAACATGCCGCTAAGGTCAATGATGAGGAAACCGGCGAGGTGTATCAGGCTCTTCTCCAGATGGCTCTCTGTGACAATGAGCTCACTTATGGCGAGGTGCATAATCTGCTCGCTCTCGCCGAGGCCCTTGACATTGACCAGGATGCAGCTGTCCTGATGCTTTGCGACCTCGTTAAAAGCGAGCCCGAGCTTGAAGTCTCATTTGAACCTGACGAAGAATAATACCCGATGGCATCTAAGATAAAAGTTTATGGCAGAGCGCAAAACCGCACTGCCCTCGGCATAGTGCACGCATACGTGGTGATGTATCCCCACGCCACCCTCCAAGACCTGCGTAAGGCTTTCCCAAACAGCATCTGCCCCGACAGGGGGGTTCCTGAAAATTTTCTCCCCCTCGAGGAGGCCCTGAAGTATAATGACAAAATGAGCCTCTACTTTGCCAAGCCCGATGAGGTGATTGAACTTCACGACGGCTCTAAGGTGGCTCTCTCTCAGGTGTGGTCAAAACCTTCGTTTGAGCGCATCGTGGAGCAGGGAAAACTCTATGATGTAGAGGTGGCTGAGTTTGAAAAGACCATGAGGGGTGAAAAAGGTGGTTACCGCCTTGAGTATCTTAACGGTTATGTCCCCCCGATGGCGGCTCCCCAAAAGAAAAAGAGCAAAGCCTGGCTCTGGATACTGCTGATTCTCCTGATTGCCGCCGGTGTAATCACATTCCTCCTGTCACGCGAGCCTAAAGTGGTTGAAAAAGAGGTGATTGTGGAGAAAGAGGTCATCGTGCGCGACACTGTCTATATGCAACAGGTCGAGGATATTGAGAGAATGTTTAATGCAGCCCAGTTTGAACTGGGTAAGGCCGACCTCAACGATGACGCTAAGCTCGCCCTCCATGACCTGGCGAGGGTCTTGAACAAGAATCCCGAGCTCAGGCTACGTATTGTCGGTCACACCTCGGCCGAGGGTGATGCTGATGCAAACCAGCAGCTTTCAGAGGCGCGGGCACAGGCCGCTGTGACTTTCCTCGTCGACAAAGAGGGCATTGACGCGTCTCGCCTTGAGGCTATCGGCAAAGGTAGCTCTCAGCTGAAAGATCCTGAAAATCCGGTGTCGGACGTCAACCGCCGCACAGAGTTTGAAATTCTTTAAACCCTTGACCTGACGTGAGACTCTTTGATGCGGAAAAAGCGGCAAAGATGAGTCAACAGATAATTGGCAACAGGAAAAGGTAACTAAAAAAATAGAATATTTATGGCAGAACTTAGAATTGACAGCCGCATGAAGGTCAAGACCCTCAAGGCTAACTTCAAGAAAGCGTTCGGAGCTACCCTCCGCGTCTACACAACAGCCAATTGCAAGGCAAAGGCCGACGATGATGCTACTCTCGGTTCCCTTATGGGGGGTGCCAAAGGTGGCGAGGCTACTTTCGGCGGCAACCTGCGTGTAGGTAACTTCGAGAAAAAACTGACCGAGATGTATGGCATCGGGGTGCAGGTGGCCAATCCCGCCGACACTAAGCTGAGCGACAACGGTATCACCCTCGCTGCTGCCGGCAAAGAATAATACAAACCCTTTAATCGGACCGATAGTTTCAGCCATTGCGCCGAATCTATCGGTCGCTTATCTGATTTTATGGCTAACAAGGCTTACTATCGTAAACTGATTGTCGATAAACGCGCCCAGATCGCTAAGGAACGTGAAGCGAAAAAGCGCGACAATGAATCTTACGCGCGAATGATAAAAAACTCAACTTCCACCTCGGGGAAGGCTTCGCTCAGAAAATCCAAAATTGATCGGGCTGCCGCCCACGACCGACGCATCGAGAGCCTCAAGCTCGAGGTGGCCCGGCTGCAGGTTGAAGTGGCCCGCGCTCCTAAATAAGTTTTCTTATGGGCACCTTCTTTAAATCGTTCTGGGGGCAATTGGGCCGAAGCACCGGTAAACGCGTGAGCAATGCCTTGTATGGTGACAAATGGTCGACACCTTATAGGGTCGGAGTCAACAGAGAGAAAAGCAGGCGCAAGGAATCCCGCCAAATAGAGAAACCTTTATCCTGACAAGAAAGATATAGTGTTGATCATTTTGCTTTGGATCGGAGTGTCTATATTTTTACTTTTAAAATTTCTCAGAGCCCGTTGATGACTTTCAGCAAGCATGCACTCTCTTTTCGCCATAAATTAGGCTTGATATTTGATGACAATCTCTCCACCCGGCAATGGTATAATATTGTCGACTGGGTCATTGTCTTCATGATTTTGTTAAGCTCGGCTGAAATTTTTTTAGCCACCCTCCCTGTCGGTGCAAGATTCCGGCACATATTGAATATCATCAACGATGTCACCCTGTGGTTCTTCATCGTGGAAGTCTCTCTGCGCATCTGGGCCGCCCCCGAGATCAGTCCCAAATACCGGGGCCTGGTGGGGAGGATCAGATATTGCTTTACTTTCTATGGCTTCATTGATTTAATTTCCACTTACCCCTTCCTGGTTCAATACTTCATTCCTCTCTCTGTCAGTGCTTTGAAGGTGCTGCGCACTGCGCGTATCATCCGCGTCCTCCGAATCACGCGCTATGCCCGCAGTTTCAAACTCCTGTCCGATTCTGTCAAAGAAAAAAAGAACGAACTGATAGTCTCGACCCAGTTTCTGGTAATCGTCACCTTCATGCTCTCCATCATGCTTTATATCTATGAGCATGACGCCCAACCCGACGTTTATGACAACGGCATCAGCACTGTCGTGTGGTCGTTTGCCAAATATATCGGCGACCCGGGACAATTGGCCGAGACGCCGCCTGTCACCGTAATGGGGCAGATTATCGCTTGCATTGTGGGTGTTTTGGGAATAGCCATCGTGGCCGTGCCTGCCGGAATCCTCGGCGCCGGTTTCACCGAAGCCATTGAAAACAGGAATAAAAGCGAGCAGATTTCAGGCAACGCCGCTAAACTACGTAACGCTTTCCAGCGTAAACTCGACCGTCCGAGCGGTTTCCAGGTCGTTCCACCATTCAAAAGCCTCACTTTCCTGCAGGCGCGTCTGGCGATGAAGCAGGATGAGATCATTGAGGCTGTAACTTCCGATGAGGCTCCCAACTTCCGCCTCATCAGCACCGCCACCACAATCCCCAAAAGCAAGATTGCCGTCGACAACCTTGCCGTCGAGCATTACATCACCAACCGCCCATACGGCCTCTGCATCGATCGTGGATCAAGAGTCACGATTGTTTCACCCTCAAGTTGTGTCGATGCCGGCATCAGCAATTTTGCTTTCTATGTCGCCCTTATAGGAAACTTCAACTATATCTCGCGTGAGACCGGTTCATCGGCGCCTTATCAGTCTGTTTTCATCCACAACCCCGACAACGAGCCCGACGAGTATGCCGGCTTTGCCGCCGATCTGGAGAAACTGGCCTCGCGACCGGGAGCATGGACTATGACCCTGCTCGTGGCGAGCGGAGCATTGGAGCCCGAATATCCCGAGCAAATCCATTTTGGCGCCGGCGGTAGGAGGGGCGACGAGACTCTCGATGGCGAGAATCTTCTGGTCAGCGACTTAGAAACCTACCGGAGACTTTACCATGAGATGGCCAAGGTTATGAAAGATGAGCTTGATCTTGACACAGAACATCAACGCCGCTATGACACTTCCAATAAAAACATGATACTAAGGAAGATAAATGCGCCCCATGCCAATCATGTCGTGCTCCGTCTCGAGTGGCATAGGGTATTATGGGATGACCGGCGGGTTGTCTTCGCCACCAGGTTGGCCCAAGTGATTAAAAAGGTCATTGAGGGCGAGGAGCCCGAAGTTCCGGCCGTCCTTAAGAAAAAAGATATAGGCTATGATGGATATGCCATCTGAGATATCGCCCCTTATGAGATGAGTGAATCCTCGTCGGTGCAGACGATGCCGTGTATCTGGTAGCGCACCCCCGACCGCAGGCCGGCAGTGTATATGAAACTTTCATTTGTGCCGGGACGCGTCACCTCGTGGAAATATAACGGCGCGTTTTGTGTCAGACTCTGGAATTTCACCATATCGCCGGGATACAGCCGCCCATGCTCCGAGTGTACCACCCTGAACACGCCTTTCTCCAGGCATGCCAGATTGCACACACGATCAGGAGCCCACGCCAGCTCCACGATGCTTCCGGGTGCAATGTCGTCAATCGTCACTGTTTCCCCTACATAGAATGCCGACTGCAATTCCTCCCCGTTATAATTGGCTGTGTAGTCGTCCAGATCCCTGTAGCCAAGAAAGTTTACGAGCGATAAGAGCGTGTAGGTGTAGGGCTTGTAGGTTTCCGATACATCCTGATTGTAGCCCCATATACGTTTGAGGGTCGACGCCGATATGCGCGAGCCGATCTTTGACAGTTCTTCCGACAGGTACTCGAAATCTCTTGGAGATGTCATCTTTTTTCCCAACCGTTTCTCTATGGCTTCACACAGTTGGAAAATAAATTCTTTATCCCTTATCGCCTTCTTGTCACTCATCCGTTAGCTTTTTGTAGCAAAATTAATAAAAGCTAATGATTCATATAAATCCAACTTAATCCAACTTCATCTTTTAGACCACTCCGGTTGATAACCGTCGGCCAATCTTGCGGCAAGGCTGTTCATCGTCAGGCAAGCAGAGCGGCTGAAGTCAACAGGCGCCAGTGGGGCGATGATCAGCAGGCGTCCTTCCGTGCATAATTCAAAGTCTTTACCCATAGGTTTTTGGCGGTCTTCAAGGGGCTCGTTTGTGATCAGGATAAACCGGCCGCCCAGCTCTTCGGCTTCTCTTCTTATTTCCTTTTCCCTTTTGCTTATGAACGGGGAGACCAGTATTCCACCGTTAGCGGCATTGTACAGCCATCGGTCTCTGTTTGACGAATATGTTTCATCGGTGTCGGCCCGGTGCACGATCACCTGCTCCCTGAAAGGATTATCCAGCAGATGGATGTTGCCGTATAGCTGACAGGGGGTGTCGCCAATAAGCAGATTCTCTCTCTTTTGGAAGAAACCGGGATTGGCTTGACGCGTGGCCAGCCGGTAGGGATTGGCCCTCAGGTACTTGAAAATGATATCCAGGCTGCGTGATTTTGTCAATATCTGATCATTGAATCCTCTCTCAAAAACTTGACTCACCCCGCTCAGGCAGTTTACCGACACCTTGAAGGCGGCGAGCTTTCTGCCGATGATCTCGTCGAGTTTTTCCTCAACATAGAGAATCAGATGAAGATGATCGGGCATGAGGGCATATTGCAGGACGCGCAGCGACCTGTCTATGGTGGAAATCTCGCGCAGGGCTTGCTTGATCGCTTTGCCTGTGGCCGAGGCGGCTGTGTAAGGGCTTCCCGGCGAGCCTATCGGCAAATGACAATCCCCGCTTATGTGGCCGAAACAAGGGGCGTCACGATGTTTCAGCAGCGTCAGGTGATAGATGCAAGGGGAAGTATAGTCATGCCATGGCGCGCGATTGTTCCCGGTCCATTTTCTGGTCATAGCCGTTTTGGTTTTTTCCCGTCGCTAAAGCTCGGGGCTTGGACAAAAATTTTTTGTTTTTGTTCTCTTTTTTGTTTTGGTCCTCTTTTTTTTTGTTTAAGGGGCAAGCTTTAGCGTCGCCCAGTAGTCGGCAAGCTTTAGCGTCGCCCGGTTCAGAACGTGCGGCCATAGGAGGTCCTGTCGAGAAAGCGGTAGCTGATGGCCTCGGCCAGGTGGTGGGATTGGATGGCGGGCGACGCGTCGAGGTCGGCGATGGTGCGGGCGACCTTGAGGATACGGTCGTAGGCGCGTGCCGACATGTCAAAGCGCTCGATAGTCTCCTTGAGGCGTTTGAGCGAGGGGGCGTCGATGGTAGCGTGGAGGCCGAGCAGGCGCTTGTTCATCTGGGCGTTGCAGAACACGCCGGGCTCGTCGCTGAACCGCGCCTGCTGAATCTCGCGGGCACGGATGACGCGCTCGCGTATGGCGGCCGACGACTCCGAGGGGCGCGTGTCGCTGAGGCTGTCAAACCCGACGGGGAAAATCTCGATCTGCAGGTCTATGCGGTCGAGCAGCGGGCCCGAGATGCGCGACATGTATTTGGCGACCGCCCCCGGGGGGCAGGTGCAGCTCTTGGTGGGGTGGTTGTAGTAGCCGCAGGGGCACGGGTTCATCGAGGCCACGAGCATGAACGCCGCGGGATATTCAACCGAGTAGCGGGCGCGAGACACCGAGATGTGACGGTCTTCGAGAGGCTGGCGCAGCACTTCGAGCACCGAGCGGCTGTACTCGGGAAACTCGTCGAGAAAGAGCACCCCGTTGTGGGCCAGCGATATCTCGCCCGGCATCGGGTTGGAGCCGCCGCCCACCAGGGCCACCGGCGAGATTGTGTGGTGGGGCGCGCGGAAAGGACGGTGGGTGAGCAGCCGGGCGTTGCTCTTGAGTTTGCCGGCCACCGAGTGGATCTTAGTCGTCTCAAGAGCCTCGGCGAGCGTGAGCGGGGGCATGATGGTCGGGAGACGGCGCGCCATCATCGATTTGCCCGAGCCGGGAGGGCCGACCATCAGTATGTTGTGGCCGCCGGCCGCCGCCACCTCAAAGGCGCGCTTGACATTGTCTTGCCCTTTGACCTCGCTGAAGTCGACATCAAAGTTGACCGGCGCCCGGCTGAACTCGCCACGGGTGTCGATCTCGGTCGGCGCGATGGCCACTGTGCCGCTCAGAAAACCGATCACCTGGCTCAGGCTGTCGACCCCGATCACCTCGAGGCGGTTTACCACGGCGGCCTCCGAGGCATTGGCCCGGGGCACGATCATCCCCTTGAAGCCCAGGCTGCGGGCGAGGATAGCCATGGGGAGAACGCCGCGTATGGGGAGCACGCTGCCGTCAAACGACAGCTCGCCCATTATCATGTAGCTCCCCAGGCGGTCGCCGGCGTCAAACACTCCCGCCGAGGCCAGGATGCCGACGGCCACCGGCAGGTCGTAGGCCGCGCCCTCCTTTTTGACATCGGCCGGCGACATGTTGATAGCCACATGGCGGCGCGGAAACTCATAGCCCGACTCTTTGACGGCCGACTGCACGCGCGTGTAGCTCTCCTTGACAGCCGTGTCGGGCAGCCCCACGATGTTGAAGGCAAAGCCACGCTCGGTGGCCACCTCTATGGTTACGATAATGGCATCGACCCCTTGAACGGCCGCCCCGTAAGTCTTGACAAGCATATCAGCGTTTCAGCTTAGGGGGGCGACTCAGAGACCCTTGCGGTAGGCGCGGCGGCGGCGGTGCTGCCGGCGCTCGAAATATTGCCACTGGTTCTGCACATTGGCGTTGTCGTCGAGCTCGGGGTTGCTCTCGGCCCATTTCACGCCATGCTTGAGATAGACCGGGATGAGGTGGGCAAACAGTAGCGCGTTGACCCCTTTGCTCTGATACTCGGGCTTGACGGCCACCAGCAGCAGGTCGACAACCGGGTTGGTGAACGTTAGCGCCCGGTAGAGGTGATACCACCCCATGGGCATAAGGCGTCCACCCGACTTCTGCAGCGCCTCCGACAGCGACGGCATCGAGATGCCGACCCCGACCAGGCGGTCGTCGCCGTCGACAATCAGGGCCACATAGTCGAGCCTGATCACCCCTAAATAGAGGTCGATGTAGTAGTTGATCTGGCGCGGGGTGAGGGGCGTGTAGCCATACAGGCTGTCGTAGGCCTCGTTGATGAGCTCAAAGATAGCCTGGCCATATTTCTCTTTCACCCACTTGCGCGAGGGGATGTCGATCACCCTCAGGTTGTATTTGCGGCGTACAATCTCGGCTATTCGCGCGTGTTTCTCGGGCATCGCCTCGGGCACGGTCATGCGGTATTCAACCCAGTCGGTCTCCTTGACAAAGCCCAACCGCTCCATCTGCCGGGGGTAGTAGGGATAGTTGTAGATGGTCGCCATCGTGCCCATCTCGTCAAAGCCCTCGATGAGCATCCCCTCGTTGTCCATGTCGGTAAACCCGATCGGCCCTACCATCGCCGTCATCCCCCGCTCGCGACCCCAGGCCATGGCGGCGTCAAAGAGCGCGTCGACCACCTCGTTGTCGTCGATAAAGTCGACAAAACCAAAGCGCAGGGTTTTCTCGCCCGTGCGGCGGTTGGCCTCGCGGTTGATGATAGCCGCGATGCGACCAACGGGAGTCTTGCCCCGGTAGGCCATGAAAGCCTGGGCCTCACAGAAGTCAAACGCCGGGTTTTTGTCGGGCCTGAGGCTGTTGACCTCGTCGAGTATCAGCGGCGGCACGTAACAGTCGTTCCCTTTATATAACGCGATGCCAAATTTTACAAATTTTTCAAGTTCCCTTTTAACGGGAGAAACAGCGACAATTTTTACAGCCATTGGTCGGGGTTATTGTAGTGGTGGATTGGTTGAGTTAAGATAGGCAAGCAGCGCGATCATGCCAAGCAGGAAGACGATGGTTATCATCATCAGGCGGTTTGTTTTGTTACCCTCCAGGGCCATGCGCAGGGCCGTGACGTCACGGTAGCGCCGCCGGGGGTCGACACAGCGCTCGGCCACATGGCGCAGGCGCGGGTCATAGCCCCCGTCGGGACACGCGTTGAGAGCCTCCAGGAGCACGAGCCCATAGTTGGTGATGTCTTGTGACGCGTCGGCCGCCGACAGCTTCTTGAGCTGGTCAAACCCGACGTCGATCAGTTTCAGGTTGCCGATATTCTCGGTGAAGATGATGCGCTCGGGGCGCAGGGGGTGGTGAACGATGTGGTTTTGCTGGATATAGTCGAGCGCGCTGATCAGCTGGGTGCACAGCCGGTTGATGTGGCGGGCCGTGACCGCTTTCTTGTCGATGAGCGTTTGCAGCGACTCCCCGTAGACATCGTCGGTTATGATGCAGCGCCCGAGCCCGGGCACTTCCTCAAAGTCGTTGATCATCACGATCGCCGGATGGGCCAGATTGTAGCGCACGTCAAACTCTTTCTCGATCATCGCCTCCATCTCGGGGTCACCCTTCAGCTCGGGGCGCAGCGTCTTGAGCATGAGCCATTTGCCATGCTTCTTGGCCGTGTAGACGTGATAATATTTCTCGTCCCACTCGGGCAGGTGCTCAACCTCGGTCCATTTTTTCTGTCCCGGAGGGTTCCACGGGCCCGACAGAGGCGGGGTAGGGCCGGTCGCGATTGCGGGCGCGGCCGCCGGCGTGGTGTCAGTAGACATATCGGTAATAGAGGGTATTTCCGGCAACTTGCAGGTCGTTGAGTATCAACGTATTCCCGCTCACGCTGTATTGATACTGCCACACCTGTCCCGTCGACACATAGACCGTCAGCAGGCCCCCGTTGGTCTCGGCCGTGATGGGCCAGCTTGACCAGGTGCCATAGCTGTCGTAGGCATAATAAAAGCCCGTGCCGTCGCTGTAGAAGTCAAACTCGTTGACGTCAAAAGGCGCCACCCCCGTCAGCTGCCACGAGCCAACCAGGCGAGGATTGATGTAATAGCCGTAGGGCTCGTCGTCACACGATGTTAAGACGGTCATTGACAGAATCATAACCATGATTGAGGCGACAAGCCGGCTGCGTGTTTTGTTGATGCTCTCAAGTTTCATTTCGTTGAAATTTAAAAATTGTTATAACACATATAACAATTTTGAGGCAAATATAGCTAAAAAATCTTTTAATTTCAACATTTCCCCCCGTTTAAAACACAACTATCGCTCCCGATGCCTCGCCCGGCCCCCTCGGTCGGCGATGCTTTTTGTTCGAGGTTGCGCGCCTTTAGGTGCGCAGAGGCGAGACAAACAAAGGGCGCGTGCCACGGCACGCGCCCTTTGTTTATCGGTGGGGGAGGTTATTATTTAACCATTACTTTCTGGCCAAGCACGATGTAGAGGCCTTTCTGCAGATTGACGGTGGTGGTGCCGGCGATAACCTCGGTTACTGCGGCGGCGCGGCCGTCGATGCTGTAGATAGTCACTGTGCCGTGGTCGGCATCGCTGGTGATGGTGATGGTGCCCTGACCTCCGGCTACGCTCAGACCGTCGATGGTGGCGTCCTGAATACCGGTTGTGGTGTCAGTGATCTCAATGCCTTTCTCGTCAAGGATGCCGATGCGACGGGCAACGTTGCTTGCGGCAGGCTGGGCGTTGTGGCTGTAGAGAGCCATGCGGAAAGCCGAGAATGTAGCGCTCGCGCCGGCGGCCTGGAATTTGAAGCTGGGTGTTCCGTCTTCCTTCTCGGTTCTTACCATACCGTAGATCTTGTTGTTAGAGGCGGCGATGGCGCCGTTGATGTCGTCGCGGGTAGCGTCTTTCTTGAACACACCTACAGCCATGCTCTCATCATTCTCGCTCTTGTCGGTGACAATCTGTTTGGCGGGAGTCTGGGCGAAGTCAACCTCGCCGGTGAGCTCGAGAGTAAAGGCCTTTGTAACAGAGAGGAGCATCGGGGTGTTGGCGTTCATCTTGTCGCCAACTTTTTTGAACCAGAATGTGGTCTCGTCTTCCTCCTCATACTCACACAGGCGAGCGTCAGCTCTGACCTCGGCGGGCAGATCGTCGTAGGAAAGCTCAAACGGGAGGCAAACCGAGTTGTAACCGGCTTTGAACTCACGGTTGTAGCTAACCTCTTTGGCGTGGATGTTGGCGGGGCAGTAGAATGAGTTGCCGTCGACAACCTCAACCTTGTCGCAGTCGTTGTTGTTGCCATAGAACACGTTGACCAGACCAAGACCCTCGATGTCGTCGGTGGCCGATTTGGCAAACATGTTTGTGTTGAGAGTGATGCCGGTGGGGTTGGAGGCGTTTACAAACTTGCCGTCCTTGAGGTTGGCATAGTGTTGCTTGATGTTGATAGCCTCGGGGCCGTTGTAGAAGGTGACGTCAAACACCTGAACGTTGAGTTTATCGTTATCGTTGGCAGGCAGGGCGACAATCTTCTTGTTGATCAAGTCAAAGCCATAAGAGTCTCTGATGTCGAAACCAAATTTGCCAAGGTCTCTGTACTCGGTCACGTTGCCTGAAGCGCCGTAAACCAAGCCTGAGTTGCCTGAGATAGCATAGACGGTGCCGTAGGTCACCTGAGTGCTGTTGGCGAGACGTGCATTGAGGGCAGCCTCATAGATTGAGCCGGTGTAGGTGGTGAAGATAGCGTTGGTGCCCTCGGCGGGATTGATGATGTGACCATTACCGTGGATGATACCGTTGAAATCTTTCAGCGAAGCGTCGACAGTCAGGTCGCCAACGAGCTCAATCTCGGCATATTTCTCTTTAGCTGAAGAAGCGAGTTTTGCAACCTCGGCGTCATAGTCGGCCTGAGCCTTGACTTCAGCAGCGTTGGCTGTGGCGAGGTCGCTCTTGGCCGACGATAAGTTTGTGTTGGCCGATGCAAGGTCGCTCTTAGCGTTGGTTAACTCGGTTTTAGCATCGTTCAGTTCCTGCTGAGCGGTGGCAACATCTTCAACAGCTTGGTTGTATTCACTCTCAGCTGTGTTTTTAGCGTTTTCAAGACGTTTCTGTTCTGAAACGGTGCCGTCGGCTGAACCTTCGGGAACAAGGGTGTAACCGTTAATCAAACCTTGCAGACGGTCAATCTCACCCTCATACTTTGACAAATCTGCTCTAAGAGACTCAATGTCTCTGTTAAGCTGATTGATCTCAGACTGATATTTGTTTACTTGTTTGGTCTCCTTGCTGCCATCATAAATACTATTCATTTTTTCAACACAAGTAAACGCAGCGTCGCCTAATTGTGAGGTTGTAAGTCCTGAAGTATTGAATGTTATTCGAGTCTGGGCGGTGTTGCTGTCACTACCGTAGGTCAAATATATGGTTCTGAATTTTTTGTCGTTCTCGGTTATAAAGTCAGAAAAAGCGGCTACTGTTGTGGATGTGTACCCTTCCGATAAAGTACTTGAGTTAAAAGAGACGTTCAGATTATTGCCGGAAGATTTTACGTATATAGGTTTATCGCTGGGAAGACCTGTGTTTTCAGGATTATCGTAATAATCTATCCACTGATCAAAGAAATCGTTAGCTGCATCATTGCTTCGAGTTGCCCATTCGGGATAAGAGGTTACCGTTGTAATATTTTCTGGATTTGAGGTGTAACCTGTAATCTCGGAAGCTTTACTTGAAATCTGACCGGAGGTTTTGTTGTAGAGAGTCTGCTGATTGCTGAGCTCGTTTTTCCAATCGGCTAACTGGGCTTCGGCACTGTTATAAGCTCCTTTTGCCTCGTTATAAGTGGTGAGTTTGGTGCCTTGAGTGGTTTTGGCAGTTGTTAGGGCCGTTTCTTTTTGTCCAACTTTAGTATCAGCATCGGTAACAGCTTGTGCTGCTGCTCTTTGCTGTTTGTCGGCATCGTCATAGGTTTCTTGAGCGGTTTTAGCTTCTGCTTTAGCATTTGCGAGCGCTGTTTTGATAGCTGCGGGGATCTGGTCCTCGTCAACGTCAACTGTGCTGTTGAGCAGGGCGACATACTCTGACCACGAGTATGTCTTGCCATCGCCGCCAATCAGCTTGATGGGGCCGTCGGCATAAGCCCACAGCCCTGCCCCGGCACATGCCACGACAAGAGATAGGCTTTTAAGCAATCTTTTGAAGTTCATAATAGATCGATTATTTGTTATTTGATTGATTAATTTTCTAAAAATTTTAGTTTTAGAAGAGATTGTAGTTGAAAATTTGCAATAGGTATAATTTGCAATGCGCAAAATTACAACATAATTTTTACCCCACAAAACTTTTTTCAATTTTTAATATTTTATTGCCCAAAATGAAAGCGGGAGGGCCCCAACCGCCCCCCCCCTTCTGTCGGCGATGCTTTTTGTATGGGCTGTGCGCCTTTAGGTGCGCAGGGGCCGCCCCCCCCCGGGATTATCGGATGTGGATGACGTTGTGGCAGTGGGGGGCGATGAGGGTGGGATGGTGGGCGATGAAGATGATTGTGGAGTCGGGGCAGCGGGTGGCGAGCCGCTGCATGAGGGTGGCGGTGGTGTCGGGGTCGAGGGCGCTGTTAAACTCGTCGAGCAGCAGGATGGAGCCGGGGCGCAGCAGCGCGCGGGCGATGGCGACGCGCTGTGCCTGCCCCTCGCTGAGGCCTCCGCCGGTCTCGTCGCAGGGGGTGTCGAGCCCCCGGGGGAGGGTGAAGACAAAGTCGGCGGCGGCGTTGTGGAGGGCTTGGGCCAGCAGGGTGTCGGAGGCCTCGGGGTTGGCCATCAGCAGGTTGTCGCGTATGGTGCCGTGCATGAGGGTGTTGCCCTGGGGGACGTAGACAAAGTTGCAGAGGGTTTGGTCGGAGACGGCGAGGGCCCGGTGGCGATCGTAAATCTCGACCGAACCGGCCAGGGGCTTGAGGAGGCCCAGGAGGAGCTTGATGAGGGTTGTCTTGCCGGCGCCGGTCGGCCCGACGATGAGGGTGCGGCTGCCGGGGGTGAAGTCGTGGCTGAACCCCGAGAAGATGCTCGGGGAGTGGTCTTCATACCTGAACGAGAGGTTGTTGACGCGCACCCCCGGGTGGTCGAGCGTTACGCAACGGCTCTCGGCCGGGGTCGGGGTCAGCCCTATGTCGCGCAGGCGGTCGATGGCGACCGAGGTCGACAGGAAGGCGGGGAGATAGCCGGCGATGGAGGCGATGGGGCTCTGGATGCGGCTGACGAGCTGGATGAAGGCGGTCATGGTGCCGAAAGAGATGATGCCGGCCTGAAGGCTGTAGATGCTCCACCCGAAGGCGGTCAGATAGCCGGTCACAAAGCCCAGACGGGTGATGACGCTGCTTGTTGCCGACAGTCGGGCCTGGCGGCGGTTGGTGATGTCGAGGTCGTGCTGGATGTCACGCAGGCGGCGGTCGGTCTGCCCGAGGCTCTGGAGGGTCTTGAGCAGCAGGCGGTGCTGCAGCCCCTCCTGCATGGCGACATGGATGTCGCTCTCGAGGCCTCGCGCGCGGGCCATCAGTCGGCGTTGCCGGCGGAAGTAGAGCTTTCCGCCGACCACACAAACGGGCATGATGATGACGGGGGCGAGGGCCAGGTAGGGGTTGAGCCACGCCAGGAAGAGGAAGGAGGCGACGAGCTGCACGGCCATGACCACCATCGAGGGGAGCTTGGAGAGGGCAAAGGAGACGGTGGAGCGCACGTCGAGGGTCAGCCTGTTGAGCATGTCGCCGCTGTGAAATCCCTGGCGGCCGTTGACCGTCGGCATGGTCATGAGGGTGTTGAAGAGGCGGCGGTTGACGCGGTTGTTCATCAGCAGGGTCGCGCGGGTCTCGATATAGGTGATCGAGCGCGAGAGGGCGACCTCGACAAGCATGCATGCCACCATAAGGGCAAACCAGAGGGTCAGGGAGCCCCCGGCGGGGATGTCGCGACCCACGGCACAGTCGATGGCGGTCTTGCTGAGCCATATAAAGGAGAGCAAGAAGGCGACCCTGACGATGCCGATGATGGTGCGCCCCAGGATGAGGCGGTGGAAGCCCTCGGTGACGAGCCACAGGTAACGGGTATAGCCGGCGATTTTCTTAAACACCTTATTTATATATAAGTGGGTTACAGCGGGGGGGGTGGTCAGCGGCGCCGGCGGGAGCGGCGCGCGGTGTTGAGGATGCCATGGTAGAGGCGGTCGAGGAAGAGGAAAGTGGCCTCGACGGGCATCAGGGTGAACAGGGAGAGGAAATACTCGGTGACGTTGCGTGTCTTGCCGAGGCTGTGCTTCAGGCCCGAGCCGTGCATCGGGGTGCGGGTGTTGGCCTTGGTGTATCGGCCGAAGTTGCCGCCGGTGATAATCTTGTCGAGCGCCTTGAGGGCCCTCGGGGCGTAGGCGGGGTCGTAGAGGGGTATCTTGGCGGCGGGCAGCCCGAGGCGGTTGACGGCGATCCAGGCAAAGAGCTTCCACCCCTTGGTGAGGCCAAAGCGCTTGATGTTGCCGATCAGGGCGGGGGTGTCGATGTCGTCGCCGTGGGTGTGGAAAATCATTGTCCAGTCACAGAGCTGACGCAGGCCAATGCCCCCCATGATGTAGTGGCGCCAGGCGTGATAGAAGATGAAGATGGCGTCAAAATCGTAGGAGGGGAGGGTGACGGCGGCGTTGGCGATGGTGACCTGCCGGCGCGCAGGGGAGTGCTCGAGCGAGTCGACGAGCCATCTCTGGAAACGGCCCCGACGCAGGGGGGAGTAGACCTGCGAGGCGACGCGGTGGAGCTCGACGGGCACGCGCCCGAGCATGATGCCGAAGTGTTGTGGGGTCTCCTCGGTGGCCTTGGCGGGGTCATGCAGGTGGGCGACACAGAGGTCGACGGCGCGCCGGTATTGATCTTTGCCGACATAGAAGTCGATGTCGCCGTTCTGCCTTATCTGGGGGGAGCGGTAAAAGCGCGCCACGCCCTGCCCTTTGAGCAGCACACCGTCGACGCCGTTGTCGGCAAGGAAGGTTGACAGACGGGCCACGGTGTTGTCGATCACCAGGTTGGCCTGGATCAGGCCGAGGGCAAATTTGTTCATCCCGGCCATCAGGAGGGCGTCGGGGCGCAGGCGCTCGGGGAGACGACTGACGCTGTCGACGATAAGGCCGTAGACGGCGTGTTTGCGGGCGAGCCCGACCACCGCCGGCCAGTCGATGGCCTCGGGGAGCTCGGCCTCGGGCACCGGGAGCCCGTAGAGCCCCGACCTGAGCAGCGAGAAGAAGATGTTGAGCGAGGGGGTGTCGACTGTTGTCATAGCGTTTTTTACGGTTTTGCAGCCACAAAGATAGTAATTTTTTCAGAGCTTGCCACCATAATAGTTGTTAACGCTGAGGTCGCTTGAGGGGGGCGGCGACCTGACCGGCGGGGCGCCCCGACCGGTCGAGCACAAAGAGGCCGATGGTGCGGGTCATCAGGATGTCGTCGTGGCGGCCGTCGACAGCCCCAAAGGCACCGTTCTGTTTCTGCTCATACCATGACATCTCGTTGCAGGCCTCGATGTCGCGCTCTATCAGGCCGCCGTCTCTCACCCGGGCAATCATGTTGCCGATGATGAGCGCTTTGGTGCGACGGTTTGTGTGAAACCCGACGCGGCTCACCGGGCGCGATGTGACCGTGTCTTCAGCGACGCGCCGGTAGAGGTTGGGATAGACATGGTTGAGGCGGCTGAGGATGATGGCGCTGCTGTTGCCGTTGGCGTCGATGTCGCTCTCGAGTGTGTTGCTCTCGATGACGAGGGTGGCGCGGTTGTAGAAGGCGGCGATGGCGGCGGCGCGCCACGCCAGCAGGTCGTGGTCGATGTGTCCGCGCCACTGGGCGACCACCTCGACGGGGCTGTCGATGTCGGGCCGCCCCATGACGGCGATGACCGAGAAGTCGCTGCCGGCGCTGCGACCACCGATGTCGACCGCCACAACATATTGCCATCGCGCCCGGGGGGCGTCCCACAGGTCGACCCACCCGCCGGTGGGTTTCTCGCCGGGGTGGAAGGTGACACCGGTGATGGCGCCGCGCCCGGTGAGCGATACCCCTCGGACGGCACCGCGCCGGGCAGGCTCGCGGCAGTTGTCGCGCAGGCGGTCGACCCACTCGGGGCAAAACACCATGTTGCCCGAGTTGATGAAGGCCTCGCGGGCGGTCGAGGGGTACTCGGCGAGCATTGCCTCGCGGCCGGTGGCCTCGGCGCTCTTGAAGTGATACCAGTTGAGTTGCTCGAGGGTGATGAGGGGGTGGGCGTGCCACAGGGCGCGCTCATAGTCGCTCAGCGAGTGCCACAGCTCCATCGGGTTGTCGACCGGCAGCTCGTTCTGCTCGGCCTCGTGCCAGGCGACAAACACCGGGCGGTAGGCGCTCTTGCCGGCCTCGGCGCGTTTCCACTCGCTGTGAAAGAAGTTGCCGGTGCCGTTGGCGGTGCTCTCAAGGGCGATGAGGGTGTAGGGCTCGGGGAGGATGCCGCTGGTGACGGCTCTCATCAGGTCGACGGGGTTGTGACGGGTCGCTTTCTTCCAGAAGGCCACCTCGCTCAGGTGGGCCATCTGGTAGTCACAGCCGCGCGCCGACTCCTGGCTCTCGGCGCTCCCTATGGTCACGCGACAGCCGCGCCCGGCGAGCTCGCGTATGTTTGACGAGCGCTCGACAGCCTTGAACTGTGGCCGTTGCTCCCCCTTGGCGAGGTAGCGCTCGGGGTAGGAGTCGAGAAAGTTGCTGAACATCGTTCGGATTGTGGCCGCCGTGTCTTTCACCTGGGCACAGATGAGCGAGTTCCAGTTCTCGCGGTGCACCATCTGTATCCACGACATGTAGACCTGGATGAGGGTGCTCCCGCCCCACTGGCGCGACTTGAGCAGAACGACGCGGATGGGGCGCCCGGCGGTTCTCATCTGCTCGAGCACCCCAAAGAGCTTGCGCTGGGCGCGGTTGAGCATGAACGGGACGCGCCGGCCGGTCTTTTTGTGCCTGATGGTGACACACTTATAGGCCCAGTAGGGGAAATCGTCGACAAACCGCTCGAGGTCGTCGCGCGACGACTCTGTGTAGTGGTCGCGGTGCCACCGGCGGTCGCTCTCGAGCAACTCGCGGTGGCGGCGGGCATTGTCGGTGGTCAGTTCTTGGAGGGTCATGTCAGGGATATGCTGTTGATCGATAGTTGCTTATTGGTGGCGGTGATGGCGATAGAGGCGGTGTAGCAGGCGGGGCGCAAAGGGGGGAGCAGACGGGTGAAGAGGGGCTCGTCGATGGCGCCGTCGATGGCGAGGGCGGCGATGCCTCGGGCCTGTGAGGGACCGCTGCCGCCGTCGGCGGTGAGGGTGACGGCGCCGGTGAAGAGCGGGGCGTTGAGGTCGACCGTCATCATGGCCGGGGGCGCCAGGGGGCCTTTTGAGCGACTGCTCCATCTGGCCGGGGTGGCCGCCGCCTCGCTCTCGTCGTCAAGATTGTAGGCTATGCCGTCGGCGCATATAGCGATGGTGCAGATGCCGTTGTCAAAAAAGAGCGCCGGGGCGATGTCGTCGCGCCGGTAGTAGGTGCCCCGGGGGGTTCGGACGACAGTCGCGGCGGCGGTCTTGATCCATGTCTCGCCGGTGGCGCGAACGCTCTCGAGGCTCTCGATGCCCACTTGCCGGGCTATGGTGACGGGTCGTGTGCCGCTCAGCGCCAGCAGGTCGCCGC
The DNA here is from genome assembly GCA_964394205.1 of uncultured Muribaculaceae bacterium. Taxonomy (GTDB): domain Bacteria; phylum Bacteroidota; class Bacteroidia; order Bacteroidales; family Muribaculaceae; genus HGM05190. The sequence goes on from CAYMVS010000010.1 coordinate 48,616, forward strand.
CGGCGGCAATCAGCAATCCCCCGGGGTCAAGAGCCACACAGCCGCGCCCCGGCACACCGCGCTTGTCAATCATCACAATCTTGAGGCGCGAGGCATCGGGGTTGATGCCGAGCGAGAAGACACCGCGCGTGGTGGCAAGCAGGGCCCGGCGGCGGCCAAACTCGAGCGAGTTGCCCCCGGCCATCTCCACAATGGCCGTCACGCGCCCGGGGGTGTCTTCAACAATGGTGGCCGCCGAGGGGTCGGCGACCGAGGTGACCATCACGCGCCCCGGGTGGTGGGAGCCCGAGGCTGTGGCGGCCGGCACGGTGTAGGCGGTCACCGCCTCGGTGGCCACAACCGGGGCCAGGTCATCACTCAGGTGATAGCAGTAGCGGCCGTCGGCACCGGGGGTGAGCGTCAGCAGGGTCTTGACCTGAGCACCGGTGTGGTCGGTGTAGCACATCTCGACCTGCCGTGCCGCCGTGCCGGGGTAGCATATCAGCGGGTTGAGCGAGGCGATGCGCCCCGTGTTGCCGGCGGTGGCGGCCACGGCGGTCTGCAGGCCCCCATTGTCGGCGGTGAGTGTTGTCACGGCATACTGTCTCATGACGCCGTCGGCAGCCACCGGGGCGGCGCTGAAAGCGATCGGCGCCCACCCCGGGGATGCCATACGCGTGATATCCCCCTTGACCAGCAGATTGCCCATGAGGGTCATCACGCCGGCCGAGCATCGCGTGCCCTCGGCGGTCACGGTGGCCGATACCGGCGATTGGAGCACCCGGTTGAGGCGCGCTCTCTGGGCCGACAGGCTCTCGCGTGCGGCGGGACGCAGGGTCACGCGCCCGGCGCGCAGGTCGGCACCGCTCACGGTGGCCACCACACGCTCGAGCGACGACAGGCGCTCAAGGGCGCTGACCACAAGACGGCGCGTGGAGGCAACGGCGCCGGCGCGCGGCACCCCCGGCATGGTCACCGTCAGCCGACATTCAGTCCCGTCATAGTCGGTCAGCGCGGCCTCGACCGAGCCGCCGGCGTCGACCGGCAGCAGGGTGGGGGTGAGCAGCACATCGACATGGTCGATGGCCTCGGCCGTGGCCGGGGAGATGTCGCCGCCAAGCTCGACGGTGAGGCTCAGTCCGGTCAGACGGAGGGTTGATGAGGCTACCTTTTTGAAATATCCCCCCGTCTGGGAGAGGGTGGTGTTGATCACCGGGGCGCCGCTTCCCCCCTCGGGGCTGTGGAGCAGCAGCGGGGGTGTCGACAGGATGGCCGCGCCCTTTATGTCGCGGGCCACACACCGCCCTATCACCGGCCCGATGATGCACCCCTGGGAGAGCACGGTGGCCGCGGCACGGTCGAGGGCCTCGCCGACGGCCACCGTGAGTGTCTTCAGGTCGGCGCTGTCGAGGCGGCCCGAGCGCGAGGTGTAGTTACCCTTGAGGGTTATCTCGCCCGGCGACTCGACGGCTGTCGAGCCGTTGCCGGCTCTCATCACAATCGAGCCCGACCCCTCGACACGGGTGGCCTCGACATCGCGCCGGGCGTTGAGGCACAGCCGGTAGTGATAGCCGCGCGAGTCGACAGCGATCGCCTCGTTGCTGTCGAGAGGGGTCATCGAGCAGAGGCGGCTCCCGATAGTGCCGATGATGTCGACAGGGGTGCCGGCGGCCGTGGCCTTCACCGCGCCCGTGTCGTCGTGGCCTATGTAGACGTCGCCTATGCTCCCGACGATATCTTTCAGCCCGATCACGCCCAATTGCCGGGGGCGCCCGACGGGGGTCAGGCCCCCACTGTCGTTCAGCCTCAGGTTGACACACTCGACCACGCCGCCCGAGCGGGGGTCGACAGCCGGCGACGGCATCTCGGCCGCCACCATCATTGTTTTATTCAGTCTGTCTTTCATTGCCCGAATTTTTTTTCGGGCAAAATTACCTGCCGTCGCCGCGGGGTGTCACCCCATCGTTTTATCAGGCGGTGGCGTAGGAGTGAAGCCCCGTGAGGAGGTAGTTGACGCCAAAGTAGGTGACGATGACGCTCAGAAAGGCGACAAAATAGTAGAGATGGAGGGTGCCGGGGCGGTTGAGTCGGGCAAACGAGGCGCGGTGGAGGGGGAGGGCATAGATGAAAAATGTGATCAGCGCCCATGTCTCCTTGGGGTCCCAGCCCCAGTAGCGCCCCCACGAGATGTTGGCCCAGACTGCCCCCACAAAGATGCCGGCCCCGAGGGCAAAGACCCCCGGGTAGAGCAGGAGGGTGGAGATGTCGGCCAGGCGGCGGCGCGCGTCTGCGTCCCTGAAAAAGGATATCACCGAGATGAGGGCCATCATGGTGAAGATGGCGTAGGCGAGCATGACCATCATCACATGGATTGACAGAAACGGCGATGAAAGGACCGGCAGGAGGGGACTCATCGAGGGGTTGCTCTCGCCCATCGCCGCCACCATCAGGGCCATGGCGGCCACAAGGAGGGTGAGGGGGCACAGCATCGGCAGCCGCCGGCCGAGCGCCAGGCCGGCAGCCAGCGACAGCCACGCCATGGTCTGCATCGTCTCATAGCCGTTGCTCATGGGGATGTGGCCGCTCACAATCCATTGCAGGGCAAGCAGAAAGGTGAGGTAGAGAAGGGTCAGGGCGGTCAGTGCCGGCGCCACCCACCGGCGTCGTGCAAAAATGAAGGAGGCCACAGCCAGCGCGAGCACCGCCACCGCCCGGGGCCACGGCATCGACACCCGGTTGTAGAGTAGCTCGGCGTCAAAGCGGGCGCCCGAGGGGAGGGCGCCGGCCGGGATTTGTTGGCGTTGTAGCTCGCCGATGGCGCCGATGGCCCGGTTGGCGCTGTTGTAGCGGCCATGAGCGATGTCGTGCCACAGCGCCTCCACCCTGCTGTTGACAGCCATGGCGTAGGCCGGGTCAACCCCGGGGGGCAGCTGCCCGCCCCATGAGTACCACTCGACCCCGCCGCCGGCCGACGCGACAGGGATGATCGTGAGAGACGTGCCGGTCACCACGGCCGATATGAGCATCACTTTCTCGTCGGCGGCCGCGATGTCACGGTCTGTCTGCCCGACATCTTTCAATGACCGGTCCAGGGCGTAGACACCCCCGCGGTGAAAGTCGACAAGCGACACGCGGCTGTCGTCGGTGCCGAGCAGCTGTTTCACCTTTTCCCCCTTGATTTTGATCATCGGCTCGGTTTTCCAGTCGTCATAATAGAAGATCCAGCCGGTGAGCACCTGCTCGGGGGTCAGCCCGCGGTAGGAGTCGCTGCCGGTGAGCTTGAGGCAGAACTCGCGGGCAAAGGTCTGCATGGGCATCACCCGCCCGTCGCGGTAGATGAACAGCCGGCCGAAACTTGCCGCAAGGGGGCGCTGGAGGGTTCTCGGCATCGGCGTGGCGTCACTCGCCGCCGCCGGCAGGGCCGCACACCCCATCAGGGCGCCGACGGCGACACGCCGCCACAGGGTCCTGAAACCGCTCGGCCGGCTGAAGAAAAACAGGCACATACCCACCAACAGCAGCGCGTAGCCGGTGTAGCTCAGCGTGATGCCCGCCGGGTCGTGGGCCACCGAGAGGGTCGACCGGTCGGGGCCGATGGCGGTCTGATAGAACCGGTAGCCGTCGACACTGGCGACATTGTTCATCGACACTACATGCTCGCGATTGTCGATCAAGATGGTGCTGTGATAGTCCATAGGCGTTGTAGTGCCGGGGTTATAGTCGATGCCACAGTCTTTTAGCGCGACTGTGAAAGGCAGGGCGCAACTGCGGGCGCCGCCGTCGGTGGTGAAGGTGCCGACCGGGGCTGCGCCGGTCTCGAGGGTGAGGGTGCCCCGCTGTGAGGTGGCAAACGACACGGCGGCGCCGGCAAGGATGATGGCGAGCGCGACGTGAATCAGCATCGGGCCGAGGCTCAGCCGGCGGCGCCGCGTGTAGAGGTAGCCGGCGCCGGTAACCGCCATCACCCCCCAGAGGGCAAGCATCACCGGCGAGTGGTAAAACCAACCGAAGGCGAGGGCCGGGCCACAGGTTTTTTCAACCACAGTGGCCGCGGCCAGCGCCAGGGTAATCAGTCCCAACAGACCAAACGAGAGATTGCGCAACAGCCTTACCATCATATAGCGTTGATGAATGTCACAACGGCGTCGCGGTCGGCCTTTGGCAGGCGGCGGAACTGCTCGACAGTCCATCGGGCGTCGCTACGGCGGTTGCCGTGCCACATGATGGCCTCGATGACATCGCGCGCGCGGCAGTCGTGCAGGCGGTCGGCGCCCGACGAGCCGGTGACACGCTGATGCAGTCCGCGGCCCCACAGGGGGGTGGTCCGGCACCAGCCGGTTCGGATATCGTTTTCCATAAACAGTTTGTGCTGCACCATGTCGGTGTAGGGCCAGATTTTCTGGCGGGGATAGGTGGGAAGCTCGTCGCCGGTGAAAAATTTTGCCGGGTCGTTGATATGGTCGGCACCGGTGGTCCACGACGGGCGGTGGCAGTAGGCACAGCCTATCTCCTCAAATATCT